>DVKO01000066.1 GCA_018715985.1 Candidatus Enterenecus avicola | reverse complement strand
CGGGTCTGGGGGAACTGGTTCTTGGTCCCCTGCCAATAGCAGGTGGTGGCGGCGGAGGTGATGGTGATACCACGCTCCTGCTCCTGGGCCATCCAGTCCATGGTGGCGGTACCCTCGTGGGTCTCGCCGATCTTGTAGTTGACGCCGGTGTAATACAGAATACGCTCGGTGGTGGTCGTCTTGCCCGCGTCGATGTGGGCCATGATGCCGATGTTCCGGGTATTCTCCAAAGAAACTTTTCTAGGCATACTTCGTCTCCTTTTGGATTACCAGCGATAGTGGGCGAAGGCCTTGTTGGACTCGGCCATCTTGTGAGTGTCCTCACGCTTCTTCACGGCGCCGCCCAAGTTGTTGGCCGCGTCCATGATCTCGCCGGCCAGACGCTCCTTCATGGTCTTCTCACCGCGGTTGCGGGAGTAAGTGGTCAGCCAGCGCAGACCCAGGGTCTGACGACGCTCGGGACGCACTTCCATGGGCACCTGATAGGTGGAGCCGCCCACACGACGGGACTTGGTCTCCAGAGAAGGCATGATGTTCTCGATGGCGGTGTTGAACACCTCCAGGGGCTCCTGGCCGGTCTTCTCTTGAATGATGTCAAAGGCACCGTAGACGACCTTCTGGGCAACACCCTTCTTGCCGTCCAGCATGATGCTGTTAACGAGCTTAGTGACTAAGACGGAATTATACAGCGGATCGGGCAGAACCTCCCGCTTGGGTACGTTTCCTCTTCTGGGCACTTTGCTTCCCTCCTTCTTAATAAAATAGAATTCATAGGTACTCAGGCCCCACAAAGGGGCTTGTGTCATGCCTGTCCGAGGTCTACCCACATATATATGGAATAAACGCTCGGCAAGGCGTTTTGCCTTGCGCTGTCAGCGCAGTCAGCAATTTGGATGCACAGGTGGGTTAAGAATTACTTCTTAGCGCCGCCCTTGCCGGCCTTGGGACGCTTGGCACCGTACTTGGAACGGCCCTGCATACGGCCATTGACGCCCTGGGTATCCAGAGTGCCACGGATGATGTGGTAACGCACACCGGGAAGGTCCTTCACACGGCCGCCGCGGATGAGCACCACGGAGTGCTCCTGCAGGTTGTGGCCAACACCGGGAATGTAGGCGGTGACCTCGTAGCCGTTGGTCAGACGCACACGAGCGATCTTACGCAGAGCGGAGTTCGGCTTCTTAGGAGTAGAAGTACGAACGGCAGTGCAGACGCCGCGCTTCTGAGGGGAGGGCAGGTCAGTCTCCTTGTTCTTCAGGGTGTTCAGACCATGCTGCATGGCGGGAGAGTTGGACTTGTAGGTGGTCTTCTCACGGCCCTTGCGCACCAGTTGGTTAAAAGTAGGCATGATTTTCCTCCTTTCACAGATATATATTTTAACGAACGCTCCGAAGATTATTCGCTAAAACCAAAATTTTATACCATGCGGCAAAGCCGGAAGGTATATCGCCAGGTTTTTCGGTTGCCCCTGGCAAGGGGCGAGAAAAACGGCAATCAAAATCAAGTGTAACAGCTGCTGTAAAGCTGCTATTACAACGTAGCCGCCACAGCGGCACCCACGGCAATGCCGCAGGCGTGACCCAGAGCCTTCATGGTGTCCGTCCAGTGGACCTCCACCCCTTGCTCCTGGGCCTGCTGAGCCAGCGGCTCGGTGAGAGCGGGATCGGCATTGCGCGCCAGATAGATCCCGGTTGCCCGCCCATCTTTCAGGGCCCGGCGGACCTGCTTGACGCCCACAACCTTGCCGGCTTGCTCCAGTTTGGTCAGCATACAAGCAGACCTCCTTTTTGGCATATCAGCACAATTTGGGATTGTAACACAAAATCCGCCCTCCGTCAACCCGAACACCGGAGATTTCCATATCTATTTTTCACTCTTTTCCCGCCTTTTCCTTGTGCAATCTGTCTCCCTCTTGCCAAACCGGCCCCCGGAGGCTATAATGGTTGACACACTGTGAACTGGAGGTTTTGATACGCATGGCTGATCCGCAATGGTTTGACGATATGGAGGCCCGCATCCCCCACGACGGGGTGCGCACCCGCTTCGCTCCCTCTCCCACCGGCTATATGCACGTGGGCAATCTCCGCACCGCTCTCTACACCTATCTCATCGCCCGCCACGCCGGCGGCAAGTTCATTCTCCGCATTGAGGACACCGACCAGGGCCGCCTGGTGGAGGATGCCACAGAAATCATCTACAACACCATGCGCGCCTGCGGCCTGACCTGGGACGAGGGCCCCGACGTGGGCGGCCCCGTGGGCCCCTACATTCAGACCCAGCGCCGCTCCTTCTACGCCGAGTACGCCAAGCTGCTGGTGGAGCGTGGCCACGCCTACTACTGCTTCTGCGACAAGCACGAGGACACCGAGGAGGAGGGCGAGAACTTCCACAAGGAGGACGACCCCTGCCGCAACCTCTCCCCCGAGGAAGTGGCCGCTCGTCTAGCGAGCGGTGACCCCTATGTCATCCGCCAGCGCATCCCCCATGAGGGCCAGACCACCTTTGTGGATGCGGTGTATGGGGAAATCACCGTGGACAACGACAGCCTGGATGACCAGGTGCTGCTGAAGCGGGACGGCCTGCCCACCTATAACTTCGCCAATGTGGTGGACGACCACCTCATGGGCATCACCCACGTGGTGCGGGGAGCCGAGTACCTCTCCTCTGCCCCCAAGTACAACCTGCTGTACCAGGCCTTCGGTTGGGAGATCCCCACCTATGTCCACTGCTCCTCTGTGATGATTACCGATCCCGAGACCGGAGCGGTGCGCAAGATGTCCAAGCGCAGGGGCGACCCCTCCTACGAGGACCTCATTCAGATGGGCTATCTGTCCCAGGCGGTGGTAAACTACGTGGCCCTGCTGGGCTGGGCTCCCCACGGCGAGCTCAGCGAGCAGGAGTTCTTCACCCTGGACGAGCTGGTAAAGGCCTTCGAGATCTCGGGCATCTCCAAGTCCCCCTCCGCCTTCGACATGGAGAAGCTCAACTACTTCAACGCCACCTATCTGCGCTCCATGACCCCCCAGGCCTTTGCGGAAGTGGCCCGGCCCTACATCCGCCAGGCGGTGACCAACGAGGCCTATGACGCCGACGTCATCGCCACCCTGCTCCAGGCCCGGTGCGAGCGCCTCACCGACATCCCTGAGAAGGTGGACTTCTTCGATGTGCTCCCCGCGTACGGCGTGGAGCTGTTCACCAACAAAAAGTCCAAGACCAACGACCAGGTGTCCCTGGACATGCTGGAAAAGACCGTCCCCGTCCTCTCCGCTCTGGAGAACTGGAGCCAGGAGAGCATCCACGACGCCCTCATCAATTTGGCCCAGGAGCTGGGCGTGAAAAACGCCACCCTCATGTGGCCCCTGCGCATCTCCATCGCCGGCAAGACCGTCACCCCCGGCGGCGCCGTGGAGCTGTGCTTCATCCTTGGTAAAGATGAGACCCTGCACCGGATGGAACTGGGCATTCAGAAGCTGAAAGGCTAACCAAGCAGACATGACAACACCCCTGTGGAGACAAGCACGTCTCCACAGGGGTGTCTTGCTTATTCTTGTATGTAGTGGAGCTCCACCAAAAGATCGGTGATCTCCTCGCTGCCCTCCGGGGCGTAGGCATAAACCACGGTATTTTTCCACCAGAGCACATAATAGTTGGTGTGGTTCCGGGTCAGGGTGAACATCTCCACATCATTGGGCAGGGACTGAGATAGTTCATTCCACTGCTGTGACTCCATCTCTGGGTTGATGTTATAACAAATCTGGTTGTAAACCTGTTCCGCCACCGCCCCGCCGGTGTACTGGTAGTACTCAAAGGAATTATCACCCTTGAAGCCAGAAAGTTTATTTTCCAGTTCCTCCCACTGATACCCACCATAGGTGGTGAACAGACTGCTGGTCTCAAAGCCGGCATCGGTCATGGTCATCTGCACATCATAGAGTTTCTGCATGGGTTCCTGCACGGAGGTATACCATCGGACAGGTTGCATTTTGAACACCTGCCCCCCGCCGGTGACGATCACCACAAACATCACCAGGAAAAACAGTCCCACCAGGCCATAGACCACCAGGCTCTTTCCCGTGAAGAAGGTCTTGTTCTGCCGCCGCTGTCTGGCCTCCAGCTTTTCCTCCTGGAGCGGGTCCAGACGGTGCTTTCGCCGGTAGCCTCTGCCCTGGGCCTTGATGACCAATCCCACCAGAAAGAGCACCACATCCCACACCAGAAAAACCTGCCAATTCCCCCACATACCGGGAATCAAACTGGGGACAAAGGCCAAAAACGCAGGCAGGGTACTGTAACAGTAGCGGCGGAAGAGCCGCTGTGTCTCCTCCGGGTCAGAGCTGGTCTCCATCAGCAGGGCCAGAACGGCCCGATTTCTCCGGCTCCTGGAGCGGTGGTGGGAGGTGGACATGGGCACCCGGCCCTGCCCCTTCTGGACAAACTCCCAAAAGGTCATTCCAGACAGAGCAAACAGCTCACGGCCAATCCAGGCCGTACAGTAGAGATACCACGGAATCAGCAAAAACGAGAACGACTCCAACACGAACGCCATGATCTCGCCTCCTTTTCCTTATTTCACCCGGAGTTTCTTCACCAAAGATTCCTCCGGTGTGACATACACCGTGTTATAGGTGTTATAGATGACAAATCCGGGCTTGGCCCCCGCAGGCTTCTTAATGGCTTTCACAGGGGTCACATCCACCGGCACCTGGGCGGAGTCCTTGGCCTGGGAGAACCAGGCGGCCAGCATGGCCGCCTCGGTCACCGACTGGTCGTCGGGCTGGACACCCCCGGTTTTCAAAATCACGTGGGAGCCGTGGAGCTTTTGCACATGGAACCACAGATCCCGCTTGTCCGAGTCCTTCAAGGTCAGCCGGTCATTCTGGCTGTTGTTCTTGCCCACCAAAATGGTGAGCCCCGCCGTGGAGCGAAACTCCATGGGCTTGGCGTGGATGATCTTCACCTTGCCCTTCCCCGTCATCTTCCGCTTGTGCTGGCGCAGGTACCCGTTGTCCATCAGCTCCTGGCGGATCTCCTGCAAGTCCCGATCCCCCTCGGAGAGGGTGATCATTTGCAGCACGCTGTCCAGATACTCCAGCTCGGTGCGGTTTTTCTCCAGCTGGATGGCCAGCATCTCCTCCGCCTTCTGGGCCTTTTTGTAGTCCTTGTAGTACTTGGCGGCGTTTTGCTGGGGGGTGAGCAGGGGATCCAGGGGGATCTCCACCTCGCTGCACGCCGGGTCATAGTAGTTCTGGGCCACCAGCACCGACTGGCCCCGCTGCATCTGATAGAAGTTGGTGGTGATGATGTCCCCGTACTCCCGCAGCTGCTCCCGGTTGCCTGCCCGGCGCAGGTCCGCCTCCTGGTTGGCAATCTTCTTGGCGGTGCGGTTTCGGGCCTGGGTCACCGACCGGATGAAATCCGCGCCCCGCTGCTTCACCCGCTCCTGGGCCTCCCGGGCGGCGTAGTAGTCGTCCAGCAGCTGGGAGAAGGTCTCATAGCGGGTCAACTCCACGCCGGGCCCGTATTGCAGAATGGGCAGGAAGGAGAAATCCATCTCCTCCCCCTCTTTTTTCAGCACCACCGGCTCATACTTGCCTGCCAGGATGGCATCCCGCAGCCGCCCCACCTCCCGGGCCAGGCCCTGGGGGGTCTCGTCGCTGCGGAAGGCCAGCTCCCGGGCCACCAGAGGGGAGATGCCGCTGAAGGTGTCCAGCAGCCACTTGTCCTGTCCCTGGCCCTGGGGGGCCTGGGAGGCCACCAGCTGTTGCAGCTCCTCCTCCCCCATGGCGGTGAAGTCCAGCTTGCCCGTGGGCACGGGGTACTGGTAGAAGAGCCCCGGCATCACCGGGCGCTGGGCGGAGATGTCCCCGTCCACCCGGCGCATACTGTCGGTGATGCGCCCCGCTCCATCCAACATGATGAGGTTGGACTTACGGCCGATGCACTCCAGCACCAGGGCCCGCTCCACCCGGTCCCCCAACTCGCTGAGGGTCTCGAAGCGGAACTCCAGCAGCCGCTCCATGGAGGGCTGCTGGATCTCCAAAATGCGGCCGCCCAGAAAATACTTGCGCAGCAGCATACAGAACATGGGGGGTGTCTCCGGGTTTTCCCGGGTCACCGTGGTCAGCTGGGCTCTGGGGTGGGCGGGATTGGCCGACAGCAGCAGCTTCACATTCCCCTGCCCCGTGCGCATATGCAGCACCACCTCGTCCCGGGTGGGCTGATAGATCTTATCCACCTTGCCGCCGGTGATGCGCTCCCGCAGTTCTCCGGCCAGGGCGGTCATAACAATGGCGTCCAAGGGCATGGCTCATTCCTCCGTCATCATCTGCTCAAACAGCTCGTTGAGCCGGTCCAGCTGCCCCCGCAGGTACAGCCAGCCGAACAGGGCCTCCAGGCCGGTGGCGGCGTGGTACTCCCCCACGCTGGCCCCTTTGGGAATGGCGGCGGTGTGGCTGTTGCGGGCCCGGCGGTATACGTCCTGCTCCTCGTCGGTGAGGATGGGCAAAATCTTTTTCACCCGTTTGGCCTGGGCCGGGGCGGAGACATAGGTCACCGCCGCACGGTGCAGGCCCTTGTTGGTGGCCTTGCCTTTCAGGCACAGCCAGGTGCGCACCATCAGCTCATACACCCCGTCCCCCAGATGGGCCAGGGCCAGGCTGCTCATGGTGTCTGTCAAATCCTGTCCCACGGACAGGTGAAAGTAATCCATACGTTTTCTCCATTCTCTAGGTTGCCCGGGCGTCCCCGGACCTCTGGCATCTCCCAATAGTCTACCCCGCCTTGGAGGGATTGGCAAGTGTTTTTGTGTGTTTCTCCCCACCAGAATACAAAAAAGCGGGAAAAGGTCTGTGCCTTTTCCCGTAAGTAAACAGAGAGGGTATCTCTGGAGTTGTTTGTCCGGGGGGCCCAGACTTCTGCCCGAGCAGCCCCGGTGAAGCGTTCGTCGCTGACAGGGGAGGCCCGGGCTCTGCCTGGACATCTCTTCCTGACAAGGACCATGATACCAGACCCCCCAGGTCGAATGATAGACAATTTGGAAACCAGTTGTGAACCTTTTGTAAACCCCAAACACAGCTTGCGGCCTGCCCCAAATTTGGAGCAGGCCGCACCTTCAAACCAACTGCTGGTTGGACAGGCCGAAGCTGACCGCAATGGCCCCGTCCACCTTTTTCATCACTTGTTCGTCCACCCGGCCCATATGTTCCCGCAGCCGCCGTTTGTCCAGGGTGCGTATCTGCTCCAAGAGCACGATGGAGTCCTTGGGCAAACCATAGCTGTGGGCCGCCAAGGCTATGTGGGTGGGCAGTCTGGCCTTCCCCGTCTGAGAGGTAATGGCCGCTGCAATGACCGTGGGGCTGTGTTTGTTTCCGGTATCGTTTTGCACGATCAGGACAGGACGAACGCCCCCTTGTTCGCTGCCCACCACCGGACTGAGGTCGGCGTAATAAATATCGCCTCGTTTGACACTGTTGTCCACAGGATTTCACACTCCGCCGGATTTATAGTGCCCGGTATTGGTACGCCGGGTACTATCATTCTCCCACGGTGGGGCGGTTCTTATACTGGGTGAAACCCATTCCTTCTCCAGTTGTCCCGCTCCATCTCTCGCCGCCGATCCCGGGCGCCCCCCGCTCTATCTTATGCGCCTGTGTACCGTCTGGGCACCCGGGGCGAGACCGCGCACAGCAGCTCATAGGGGATGGTGCCCGCCAGCTGGGCCATATCCTCCACCGGGAGGCTCTGGCCAAACAGCTCCACCTCGTCCCCCACGGACACCTGGTCCTCCGGCTGGAGCGCCACCATGCACATATCCATACACACCCGGCCCAGGATGGGGCGGGGCTCCCCCCCCACCAGGACGGAGCCCTGGCCGGAGAGCACCCGGTGGAGCCCATCGGCGTAGCCCACCGGAAGCACCGCCACCCGGCCCCCTTCTGCCCCCACCGTCTGGGTGCAGCCGTAGCTCACCGGGGTGCCCCCGGGCAGCGCCCGCACCGCCGCCACCCGGGTTTTCAGGGTCATCACCGGGCGCAGCTGGCCGTCGTCCATCCCCTGACAGGAGGGGTCGGGCAGGTGCCCGTACAGGGCAATGCCGGGGCGCACCATGTCCAGGTGGGTGCAGGGGAAGTTGAGCACCGCCGCGCTGGCCGCACAGTGGCGCAGCGCAAAGGTGCGGCCATAGGTGTGCTCCAGCAGGTCCAGAGTGTCCAAAAAGCGGGTGAACTGCTCCATGGTGTACCCCTCGTCCCCGTCGGCGTTGGCAAAGTGGGTGAAAATCCCCTCCGCCTCCAGCCCCGGCAGAGCGCACAGGGCGTCCACCTCCCGGGCCGCCTGGGCCGGGTCGCGGGCCAAAATGCCCAACCGGCTCATGCCGGTGTCCAGCTTGACGTGGATCTTGGCGGTTTTGCCCTGGGCCTGGGCGGCCTGGGAGAGGGCCTGGGCCAGCTCTGGGGTAAACACCGCCTGGGTCAGGTGGTGCTCCACCACCTGGGGAGCAAATTCCGCCGGGGTGGCCCCCAGAATGAGAATGGGCATGGTGATGCCCGCACCCCGCAGCTCTTCGGCCTCGTTGAGGCAGGCCACTGCCAGATAGTCCGCCCCCAGCTGCTGCAGCTTGGTGGCCACTGCCATCGCCCCATGTCCGTAGGCGTTGGCCTTCACTACCCCCAGAAATTTGCTCTGGGGGGCCAAGGCCCGCAACACGTGGTAATTATGCTCCAGATTGTCCAGACGGATCTCCGCCCAAGTTCTCATGGTCTGTTGATTCATTGTCGTTCATCTCCATGGTAAAATCATCGCAAGTCACGGTGAGCACGGTGGCTCCCGCCACCCGCACCTCTCCCGCCCGCAGGGCAAAGGTATCCGGGTCAAACCACAGGACGTATTCGGTCCCTTCCCCTGCCTCTTTCTCCGGGTCCCGGCAGGTCAGCTCCAGGAGGGTCTCGTCCCCCTCCTCTTCCCAGCTGCACCGGGCTATGTAGCCCTGAACCACCTGGTCCAGCATGGCAGGTATGGCGGCAATGGGGCTCAGGCCGTCCCCGTCCAGGGTGCCCAGGGTGATACCCGCCCCGTCGTACTCCAGCACGCTCTCCTCCTGGCTCATCCGGGCCGTCACCCCGGCCATCCAGTCCGGCTCCACCACGGTGAGCACCGTCTCCTCCTCCCGCTGTCCGCTGCCCTCCAGGGTGAACTCATACACCTGTTCCCCCAGTTGGGCGCACACCCGGAAGGTGCCCTGCCAACCGCTCATGGCCTGATACCGGCCCCGCAGCAGCACACCCTGCTGCTGCGCCTGCTGATCGTTGTTTCCGCAGCCTGTGAGCAGTACCGTCAGCATCAGCGCCCCACAGGCCAGTTCTCTGCGCAAACCATGTTCCCCCTTTCCCCTGTGGGGACGGGTCTCTCCGCCCCCTCCTCCTATGTATATGAGGGAGGGGCAGGGGTATGCGCAGGGAAGCAGACCATATTATAAGGTTTTTCCTCTTGCTTTTCAACCTATATTGTGATATAAAAGTTTTTAGTGCAAATGCGACGAACGGGAAAATAGCGTGCTGGCACATCTGAAGAGAGAGGCGGTCACCGGCTGAAAGCCGCCTTGGTGTGTGTCGCTTGGTTCGCCCGGGAGCGGCCTGTGAGAGCAGGACGGCGTGCCCTCCGTTATGGGGCAAAGAGTGTGTGCTGCAAAGCACAAATGCGGGTGGTACCGCGGAAGGTTGGCCTTTCGTCCCTGATGGTGGGGAGGAAAGGCTTTTTCATTTCCTTATATTTTACCCGAAAGGAAGAGAATAGATGAAGCAGCAATTAAATGACATTCGTCAGCAGGCGCTCAGCGCCTTCCAGGCCGCCGACAGCCTGGCCGCCCTGGATGCCCTGCGGGTGCAGTACCTGGGCAAGAAGGGCGAGCTCACCGGCGTACTCAAGCAGATGGGCAAGCTGTCCGCTGAGGAGCGGCCCGTCATGGGCCAGCTGGCCAACCAGGTGCGGGCCGATCTGGAGGCCGCTCTGGAGGCCCAGGGCAAGAAGCTGGAGGCCGCCGCCCTGGAGCAGCGTCTCAAGGACGAGGCTCTGGACGTGACCATCCCCGGCAAATCCATCAAGGTGGGCCACCGTCACCCCATGTATATCGCCCTGGACGAGATCAAGGACATCTTCATCGGCATGGGCTTCACCGTACTGGACGGCCCCGAGGTGGAGCTGGCCGAGCTGAACTTCGACCGCCTCAACGCCGAGGAGAACCACCCCTCCCGGGACTGGTCGGACACCTTCTACTTTGACAAGGACAGCCGGGTGATGCTGCGCTCCCAGACCTCCCCCATGCAGGTGCGGGCCATGGACTCCATGCCCCTGCCCATCCGCATCATCGCCCCCGGCCGGGTGTACCGCAAGGACGAGGTGGACGCCACCCACT
>DVKO01000065.1 GCA_018715985.1 Candidatus Enterenecus avicola | reverse complement strand
TCTCAGCCCGCCAGTGTGGAATCGGGTCGTCCTTTGACCCGATTCTGCGCGCAGCGGGCTGCATCCCCTCGAAAAAATGCTTGCATTTTTGAGAAGCGTGTCGAACTACTTCGACACGCTCTAGCAGCCTGCTCTCACAGGCTGCCAATCCATTGGACCAGGGGCAGATAGACCAGGGGGAGAAACATGGCGGGAAGCATATTGCCCACCTTGATTTTCTCTCGCCCCAGCCCCAGCATATTCATGGCGATGCCCACAATGAGGGCGCCCCCCACCGCCGACATCTCCACAATCACCTCTTGGGGCAGGTAGGGCCCCACCCACTCCGCCAGCAGGGTGATGGCCCCCTGGTAGAGGAAGAGGGGGATGACGGAAAAGGCCACCCCCACCCCCATGGTGGCGGCGAAGGAGATGGCGGACACCCCGTCGATGACCCCTTTGGAGATGAGGATGTCATAGTTGTGGTTGAGCCCTGCCTCCATGGAGCCGGTGATGGCCATGGCCCCCACGCAGAACAGGAGGGCGGCGCTGACAAAGGACTCGGTGAAGCGGCTGTTGGGGTTTCCCCTGTCCACCCGCTGGCGCAGCCACTCTCCGCCCCGCTCCAGCCGGGCCTCAATGTCCACCCCCTGGCCGATGACGGTGCCCACCACCATGCACACAATGACGCACAGCATATCCTGGGTGCCCATCAAGCTGCTGATGCCCACCCCTGCCACGCACAGGCCCAGAGCGTGGGTGAGCACGGAGATGATGCTCTCCCGAATGAACCGCCGGAACAGCAGCCCTAAGGCGGAGCCCACCAGCACCAGGATCACGTTGACCACCGTGGCGATCATGCTCCCTCGCCTCCCCGGTCAAAGTAGGCCCTGGTCTGGGCCGCATTGCGGAAAATCTCCTGCTGGAGCTGCTCCAGCCCCTCAAACTTCTTCTCCCCCCGCAGGTGGGCGTACAGCTCCACCTCCATGTACTGTCCGTACAGGTCTCCCTCAAAGTCCAGGATCCACGGCTCCACCGTCACCCGGTTGGAGTCGTCCACCGTGGGGCGCACCCCCACGTTGGTCACCGCCAGATGGGTCTGGCCTGCCACCCGCACCCGGGTGGCGTACACCCCAAAGGCGGGCACCAGCACGTTGGAGGGCAGCACCAGGTTGGCGGTGGGAATGCCCAGGGTGCGGCCCAACTGCTTGCCGTGGACCACGGTCCCGGTCATCAGGTGGGGGTGCCCCAAAAAGCGGCAGGCCCGCTCCATCTCCCCCTGGGTGATGAGCCCTCGGATGTAGGTGGAGGAGACGGTGATGCCGTCCAGCTGCACCGGGGGGATGATGGTACAGCCGATGCCCATCTCAGAGCAGATCTCCCGCAGACGGTCCACATTGCCCTCCCCCTTGTAGCCAAAGTGGTAGTCGTGGCCCGCCACCACGTGGATGGCCCCCATCTGCTCCGACAGGATGTGGGTGGCGAACTCCCGCCAGGGCATTTCCATCATGGCCCGGTCAAAGGGGAGCACCAGCACCTCGTCGATGCCGTAGTACCGCTTCATAATGGCGGTGCGCTCCTGGTGGGTGTTGATGAGGGGGGTGGGCTTGCCCTGGATCAGATCCCGGGGGTGGTGGTCGAAGGTGACGGCGGCGGCAATGGCCCCCCTCTCATCCGCCAATTCCCGGGCACGGCGCAGCAGGGCCCCGTGGCCCAGATGTACTCCGTCAAAGAAGCCCAGGGCGATGACTCGTTGTTTCTCTGCCATGATGGTTCTCTCTCCGTTCAAGTGGGATCAAAAAAGCGCTTGATGATGTGGAGTTTGCCCTGCTCCACCCGGCCCAGGGCCAGAAATTCCTCCTCTGGGCCGTAGATGCGGTAGGTGCCGTCGGCCTCCTCCGGCTGGCACACCTGGGCGCCGTGGCGCACCCGCTCCGCCCCCCGCTTTCCCAGGGTGAGGGCGGGGTGGGCTGCAAAGAGGGAGTCTGTGGGCAACAGCAGTCCGGCGGGGTCCTCTGTCTCCAGCACCTCTTTCAGAGGATGGGCCTGGGACAGGTCGAAGCCGCAGGCCATGGTGCGGCGCAGAGAGCTCATGCATCCCCCGCAGCCCAGAGCGGCCCCGATGTCGTGGCACAGAGTGCGCACATAGGTGCCCTTGGAGCACTTGACCCGCAGGGTGAACTCCTGCTCCCCCGCCTGTCCCTCCAGGGTCAGGGAGTGGATGGTCACCGGCCTGGCAGGCCGCTCCACCTCCCTGCCCTTGCGGGCCAGCTCATAGAGCTTTTTGCCGTTTATCTTAATGGCGGAGTACATGGGCGGCACCTGGAGGATGTCCCCGGTGAACCGGGGCAGTACCTGACGCAGCTGCTCGGCGGTCACCGCCACCGGGCGCTCTTCCAGGGTGTTGCCGCTGGTGTCCTGGGTGTCGGTGACCAGCCCCAGGCGCAGCCCCGCCACATACTCCTTGTCCCCCCGCTCGGCAAACTCCACCGCCCGGGTGGCCCGGCCTACAAACACGGGGAGGACGCCGGTGGCCATGGGGTCCAGGGTGCCGGCGTGTCCGATGCGGCGCTCTCCCAGCACCCCCCGCAGCTTGGCACACACGTCCATGGATGTCCACTCCTGGGGCTTGTCGATGATGATGATTCCGTTGGGCATCCTTTCTCCTCCCGGTTACTGGTGGTTCAATTCCTGGTCAATGGCCTGCAAAATGGCGGCCTTGGCCTCCTCCACGCTGCCCATCACGGTGCAGCCGGCGGCGGCCTTGTGTCCGCCGCCCCCCAGGTGGGCGCACACGGCGCTGGCGTCCAGGTAGTCGGCGTTGGTGCGCAGGGAAATTTTGCACTCTCCCGGCTTCAGCTCCCGGATGGTGGCGGAGTGGCGCAGCCCCTCCAGCTGGCCCACAAAGGCGGCGATGTCCTCGGTGTCGTCGTTGGTGGCCCCCGCCTTCTCCATCACGTCCAGGGACAGGGTGGCCACAGCCACCGTGCCCTCATAGCACAGGTGCAGGCCCTGGAGCAGCAGGCTCTCCAGGCGCATCCGGGCCGCCGACTTGGTGCGGAAGTGCTTTTTGTTCAGCCGCTTGAAGTCGATGCCCTGCTCCATGAGCCCCGCCGCCACCCGGTGGGTGTGGGGGGTGGTGTTGGAGTAGACAAAGCAGCCGGTGTCGGTGGACACCGCCACATAGAGGGGGGTGGCGATGGCCTCATTCATGACCCCCAGATCCTGGGCGATCTCCCAGAGGACCTCGCCGCAGGCGGCCTTATCCGCCTCCAGACAGGTATTTTGGGCAAAAAACTCCTGGGACGGGTGGTGGTCAATGGCCAAGTCGATGCGTTCCAAATAGGGCTGGGCGTTGGGGGGGAACAGACCCTGGGTGGCCACGTCCACACTCACCACGGTGTCGGGGGTGTACCCCTGGGGGGCCTGCACCCCTTCCAGATACTCCTGGAATAGGGCGGTGGCGTCCAGGCTGGGCAGCAGCCAGGCAGTCTTGCCCATGGTGCGCAGCAGGTGGCACAGACCCACCCCACAGCCGATGGTGTCCCCGTCGGGGCGCTTGTGGGTCAAAATGAGATAGTTGTCATGCTCACGTAGAAATTGAGCCGCTTCCTGGTGGGTCATGGCGTCAGTCCTCCTCGTCCAGCACGATGTGGGCGTTGGCGGGGTTGGCGGGCTTGACCACGTTGGGGTCCCGCAGCATCTCCAGGATGTGGGCGCCGTGGTCGATGGAGTCGTCCCGCTCAAAGATCAGCTCCGGGGTGTGGCGCAGGTTCAACGTCCGGCTCAGTTCCCGGCGCAGGTAGCCGCCGGCGGACTTGAGCCCCTTGATGACGCCGTTGGCCTCTGTCTTATCCAGAATGGACACGTATACTTTGGCATAGTGGAGGTCGGGAGTGGTCTCCACCCGGGTCACGGAGATCAGCCCCGTCACTCGGGGGTCCTTCACCGTGGGGATGAGGGCGGACAGCTCCCGCTGGATTTCCTCGTTGATACGTCCCAAGCGATTGCTTGCCATATTGGTTTCCTCCTTTGGTTACAGGCTCAGACCACAGGTCTCGTCAAAGCCCAGCATCAAATTCATGTTCTGCACCGCAGCCCCGGACGCCCCCTTGCCCAGGTTGTCAAAGACGGCGGTGACGGCGGTCTGCCCTTCCCGGCCGTACACCACCAGGCGCATGGTGTCCCGGCCCGCCAGGGCATTGGAGTAGATCATAGGCTCCTCCCCGCCCAGGGGGGCCACGCTCACCAGGGCCTGTCCGGCGTAGTGCTCGCTGAGGGCCTCATGGGCCAGCTTGGCATCCACCCAGGGCAGCAGCACCGTGGTGGCCATGCCCTGGGGATAGTCTCCCACCACAGGGGCAAAGACGGGAGCCCGGTCCAGCCCACATATTTTTTGCATCTCGGGCAGGTGCTTATGCTGCAAGGTCAGGCCGTAAATGCGGCAGCTGTCGTGGCAGGGGTCCCGATCCTGGGCCTCATACTCAGCGATCATGCTCTTGCCGCCCCCGGTGTAGCCGGTGAGAGAGTAACAGGTCAGGGGGAAGTGGGCGGGGATGACCCCGTGCTGCACCAGAGGGTACACCGAGGCGATGAAGCCGCTGGCGTGACAGCCGGGGTTGGCCACCCGCTGGGAGATCACAATGTTGTTGCGGTGGTTCTCCGACAGCTCGGCAAAGCCATAGTCCCAGTCCGGGTTGGTGCGGTGGGCGGTGGAGGCGTCGATGATGCGGGTGTTGGGGTTGTCCACCATGGCCACCGCCTCTTTTGCCGCCTGGTCGGGCAGGCACAAAAACACCAGGTCGGCGGCGTTCAGCAGCTTTTTCCGCTCGTCCACATCCTTGCGCTTGTCCTCGTCGATGAGCAGCAGCTCAATGTCCTCCCGCTGGGCCAGCCGGTCGTAAATTTGCAGGCCGGTGGTGCCCTGCTTGCCGTCAATGTATACTTTGGGCTTCATATTACCACTTCCGATTGTAAAATATGGGACGTGGGGACAGGCGAGTGCTCGCCCGCCCCCACGTGAAATAGAGCGATATTACTGCTGCACCTGCTCCATCTGGAAGGCCTCAATGATGTCCCCTTCCTTGATGTCGCTGTACTTTTCAATGCCGATGCCGCACTCGTAGCCACGGGCCACTTCCTTCACGGAGTCCTTGAACCGCTGCAGGGAGTTCATGACACCCTCGTGGATGACGATGCCATCCCGCACCAGACGGATCTGGGCGTTGCGGGCCACCTTGCCCTCGGTGACATAGCAGCCGGCCACGATGCCCACGCCGGTGATCTTGTACACCTGGCGCACCTCGGCCTCGCCCAGCGCCACTTCCTTGAACTTGGGGGCCAGCATACCTTTCATGGCGGCCTCGATCTCCTCAATGGCCTGGTAAATGACCCGGTACATCCGCATATCCACGTTGTTGCGGTGGGCGGAGTCGGCGGCATTCTTGTCGGGGCGCACGTTGAAGCCCACGATGATGGCGTTGGAGGTGGCAGCCAGCATCACGTCGGACTCGTTGATGGCGCCCACGGCGCAGTGGATGACCCGCACCCGCACCTCCTGGTTGGACAGCTTCTCCAAGCTGGCCTTCACCGCCTCCACGCTGCCCTGGACGTCGGCCTTGACAATCAGCGCCAGCTCCTTGCGCTCACCGGAGCGGATCTGGTCGAACAGGTTCTCCAGGGAGACCTTCTGCACCGGCGCGGCGGCCTTGGCCTTCTCCTCGGCTTTGCG
>DVKO01000011.1 GCA_018715985.1 Candidatus Enterenecus avicola | reverse complement strand
AACACTTCTGGAGCCCGCCAGTGTGGAATCGGGTCGTCCTTTGACCCGATTATGCGCGCAGCGGGCTGCATCCCCTCGAAAAAATGCTTGCATTTTTGAGAAGCGTGTCGAACTTTTTCGACACGCTCAGGACGGCAATATTTGCCGTCCTTTCCAAATCCATCGATTAGCCGATGGTTCTGGACCAATCCATGCGGCGGTAGTGCCACAGGAAGGTCACCGAGCTCAAAAACCAGGTGAGGGGGTAGACCCAGTACACCATCTGGATGTCGCCGGTCATGGGCACTGCGATGGCCAGGAAGGCCACCCGGATGATACACCAGCACACCATCATGACGAACATGGGCACCATGGCCTTGCCCGCGCCTCTCAGAATGGAGGCCATGGCGTGGGAGAAAGCCAGCAGGAAGTAGAAGAGGCCGGACGTTCTGGATTTCTCCACGCCGTAGGCGATGACATCAGGGGAGGTGTCAAAGGCGGCGATGAGGAGGGGGGCCAGGGCGAACACCGCCACGCCAATGAGCTCTGCCATGAGCACGGACACCAGGGTGCCGAACCTGGCCCCACGCTTGGCCCGGTCGATCTCATTGGCGCCCAGGTTCTGGCCCACGAAGGTGGTCATGGCCATGGTAAAGCTGGTGATGGGGAGGAAGCCGAAGCCCTCGATCTTGGAGTAGGCCCCCACGCCGGCCATGGCTGCGTCGCCGAAGTGGTTGATGTTGGACTGCACCACCACGTTGGCAATGGCGATGATGGAGTTCTGGATGCCGGAGGGCAGGCCGAAGCGCACCACCCGCTTGAGCATCTCCCAGTGGAAGCGAATGCTCCGCAGCTCCACCCGGTAGTTCTCCTTCACCCGCAGCAGCCGCCACAGGCACAAGGCGGCGCTGATGTATTGGGCGATGATGGTGGCCAGGGCGGCCCCGTCCACTCCCATGCCCAGAACCGCGATGAAGAACAAGTCCAACGTCACGTTGATCACCGAGGAGATGATCAGGTAATACAGGGGGTGGCGGCTGTCACCCACGGCCTGGAGGATGCCCACGCAGATGTTGTACATCACCGAGCCCAGGGAGCCCATGAAGTAGATGCCCAGGTAGAGCTGGGAGTTGTGCATGACGTTTTCCGGGGTGTCCATCCACCGGAGGATCTGGGGGGACAGGCCCACGCCCACCGCCGTCATCACCACCCCCGCCACCAGGCCGAAGGCCACAGTGGTGTGGACCGCCATGCGCAGCTCCTCCTCTTTGTTGCCCCCGTAGTAGCGGGCAATCACCACGCCGGCGCCGATGGAGATGCCGCTCAGAAAGCCGATGAGCATAAAAATAAGGCTGCCGGTGGAGCTCACCGCAGCCAGGGCATTTTTCCCCAGGAAGTTTCCCACAATCAGGGAGTCGGCGGTGTTGTACATCTGTTGGAACAGGTTGCCCAGGAGGATGGGGAGGGCAAAGTAGGTAATTCGCTTCCAGATAGCCCCTTGGGTCATGGGCTGGGTGGTCTGTGCCATGTTCATTCCCTTTCTTTCTCTCATTTCGTGTCCATCCAGTATATACCCCCTCCCTTCCAATGGCAAGACTTCACAGAGGGAAACCTGATATATTGTTGGAACTACAACAGACATCCCGGCCATTCTCTGCTACTATGTCATCAAAATGACCACACCAGGAGGACACATCCATGATTCGACGCATCATTGAAATTGACCGAGACAAGTGCAACGGCTGCGGGGCCTGCGCTGCGGCCTGCCACGAGGGGGCCATTGCCATGGTGGACGGCAAGGCCCAGCTCATCCGGGACGACTACTGCGACGGCCTGGGGGACTGCCTGCCCACCTGCCCCACCGGGGCCATCACCTTTGTGGAGCGGGAGGCCGCCCCCTATTACGAGGCCGCCGTGAAGGCCAATATGGCCGCCAAAGCCGCCCCCTCTCCCTGCGCCTGCCCCGGCAGCATGGCCCGCTCCCTCTCCCCCCAGGCCCATGCCGACGCCCCCGCCCCTTCCGCCTCCCAGCTGCGCCAGTGGCCGGTGCAGATCAAGCTGGCTCCGGTGACCGCCCCCTATTTCCAGGGCGCCCACCTGCTCATTGCCGCCGACTGCACCGCCTACGCCTACGCCAATTTCCACCAGGATTTCATCCGGGGCAAGGTGACCCTCATCGGCTGTCCCAAGCTGGACATGGTGGACTACACGGAAAAGCTCACAGCCATCCTCCGGGACAACGACATCACTGCCCTGACCATCGTGCGCATGGAGGTGCCCTGCTGCGGCGGCATCCAGCACGCCGCCACCCAAGCCCTGAAGGACAGCGGCAAATTCATCCCCTGGCAGGTGGTGACCATCTCCACCGACGGGCGGATTTTGGACTGACGGGGGCTTGACTTCTCCCCCTCTTTCCTGTACCATTCACATAGCGGGTCTTTGTGAAACCGACCCGGCTCTGCAAGGAGCCATGATTTCAGTTCAAAAAGGTACGCCCCAAAGGCGTACCTCAGACTGTCGAAAAGCCTCACGTCAATGCAAGAAGGACAGATGATCTTGCATCGTCAAAAAGCCCTCGGCAGAGTTTTTCCATCCGAAGATGGAAAAATAAATTGAAATCTGTTTTTTTCGGGGACATG
>DVKO01000064.1 GCA_018715985.1 Candidatus Enterenecus avicola | reverse complement strand
AAGCGGGTTTGGTGGGGAGAGGAGGTGTGACGGCGTGAGCGAGACTTGCCCCGCCTCTCAGGGGCGAGGCGAGGGATACTCAGTCCACACCGACGAGTCGGAGGGATTGTCTGCTGCCTGGCTCTGGTCAATCC
This sequence comes from Candidatus Enterenecus avicola, assembly GCA_018715985.1. Taxonomy (GTDB): domain Bacteria; phylum Bacillota; class Clostridia; order Oscillospirales; family Oscillospiraceae; genus Enterenecus; species Enterenecus avicola. The sequence continues at coordinate 6,479 of DVKO01000064.1, read as the reverse complement.
CTCAGTCAGCCTGACGGCTGACAGCTCCCTTTACACAAGGGAGCCTTTAAGCCTGGTGCAGCCCTCGAGTGATCACCAGCTCACCTGATCCAAAATCCCGGTGAGGTACGCAATGGCCACCCCGTAGTTGGTCATGGGCACCCCCTGTTTTTGGGCCTGGGAGAGCCGGGAGAGCACATAGGCCCGGTTGAACATACACCCGCCGCAGTGGATGACCAGATCATACCCCGTCAAATCCCGGGGAAAGTCGCTCCCCGCCACCACGTCCACGCGCAGGCCCTCCCCCGCTCGCTTCCGCAGCAGTCTGGGGATCTTCACCCGCCCGATGTCCTCCTCCAGGGGGGCGTGGGTGCAGGCCTCGGCGATGAGCACCCGGCTGTGCTGGGTCAACCCCCCAATGGCCTTGGCCCCCTGGGCGAAGGCGTTAATGTCCCCCTTGTCCGCCGCCATGAGGATGGAAAAGGAGGTCAGCAGGCTCTCCTGGGGCTTCTTCTCCGCCACCAGGGGGAAGCACTGGGAGTCGGTGATGATGAGGCGGGGCGGGGCGCTCAGCGCCGCCAGAGCCCCGTCCAGCCCGTCGGCGGTACAGCTCACCACGGTGCATTTGGTGTCCAGCAGGTGGCGGATGGTGCGCACCTGGGGTAAAATCAGCCGCCCCTTGGGGGCCTGGATGTCCTGGGGCATCACCAGCAGCACTACATCACCCCGCTTGCACAGCCCCCGGGTCAGATCCTGCCGCCCGAAGTCCTCGGGCACCAGGGCGGTGAGGGCGGCCCGGAGGGCCTCGATACCCGCCCCGGTGGCGGCGCTCACCGCCACCGCCCGCTGGGCCAGTTCCGGCGGCAGCTCCGCCGCCGGCTCCAAATCCCCCTTGGTCTGCACCACCAGGAAGGGGATGTTTTTCTCTCTCAGCTGCCGGGCCCACTCCAGATCCTCCTGGGTGGGCGCTCCTGCCATCACCAGCAGGGCCACATCCGCCCGGCTCAGGGTGTCCTGGGTGGCCTCCACCCGCAGCTGCCCCAGCTCCCCCTCGTCGTCGTACCCGGCGGTGTCGATGAAGAGCACCGGGCCGATGGGGTGGAGCTCCATGGCCTTTTTCACCGGGTCGGCGGTGGTGCCCGCCACCGGGGACACCAGGGCCACACTCTGGCCGGTGAGGGCGTTGATGAGGCTGGACTTGCCCGCATTGCGCCGCCCGTACAGGGCGATGTGGAGCCGCTGGGCGGCGGGAGTCTCCTGCAATCCGCTCATAGTCTCCCCTCCTTGTCAGAACCGGAAGTCCCGCATTCCGCCCTCCATGTCGTGGAGGTGGCGGATGACCGTCTCCTTGACCTTGGGGTTGGTGATCTTGTCCACCTCTTTTTCAATGAGGGCCAGGCCCTTTTCCTTCGTCTCCGGGCTGGCGTAGTCCTCCAGGTACTCCTTGAGGGTCATCAGGGCGTTGGGGTGGCAGCAGTTGACGATCTGCCCGCTTTTGCACAGGGACATGAACCGGTCGCCGGTACGGCCCTCCCGGTAGCAGGCGGTGCAGAAGCTGGGGATGTGGCCCATGTCCAGCAGCCAGCTCACCACCTGGTCCAGGGTACGGGTGTCGCTGACCTCAAACTGGGAGGAGTCCTCCTCCTCTTCCTCGGCGTAGCCGCCCACGCTGGTGCGGCTGCCGCCGCTGATCTGGGACACCCCCAGCTCCAGCACCTTCTCCCGGCACTCCTTGCTCTCCCGGGTGGAGATGATCAGGCCGGTGTAGGGCACGGCGATGCGCAGTACCGCCACGATCTTGGCAAACAGCTCGTCGCTGATGCCGTTGTCGAACTGGTCGGGGTCGATGTCGTCGGCCCGGCGCAGACGGGGCACGCTGATGGTGTGGGGCCCCACCCCGTAGGCGGCCTCCAGGTGCTCGGCGTGCATGAGCAGGCCCACAAAGTCGTAGTCGTACAGGTTCAGGCCGAAGAGCACCCCGCAGCCCACGTCGTCAATGCCCCCCTCCATGGCCCGGTCCATGGCCTCGGTGTGGTAGGCGTAGTCGCTCTTGGGCCCGGTGGGGTGGAGCAGCTCGTACTGCTTCTGGTTGTAGGTCTCCTGGAAGAGGATGTAGGTGCCGATGCCCGCCTCTTTCAGCTTGCGGTAGTTCTCCACGGTGGTGGCGGCGATGTTCACGTTCACCCGGCGGATGGCCCCGTTCTTGTGGTGGATGGAGTAGATGGTGTGAATGCTCTCCAGCACGTACTCAATGGGGTTGTGCACCGGGTCCTCCCCGGTCTCCAGGGCCAGACGCTTGTGGCCCATGTCCTGGAGGGCCACCACCTCCCGCACAATCTCCTCCTGGGTCAGCTTTTTCCGGGGAATGTGCTTGTTCTGGCCGTGGTAGGGGCAGTAGCTGCACCCGTTGACACAGTAGTTGGACAGGTACAGGGGGGCGAACATGACGATGCGGTTGCCGTAAAACTTCTCCTTGATGCGGCGCGCCAGCTCGTACATCCGCTCCTCCAGGTCGGGCTGGTCGCAGTAGAGGAGCACCGCCGCCTCCCGGTGGGTCAGGCCCTTGCAGTCCTCCGCCCGCTTCAGCAGCTCCTCCACCAGGGCCCGGTCATTGGCGTGTTCCCGGGCATAGGCCAGGGTGTCCAGGATCTCTCCGTGGTGGATAAACTCCTGGGCGATGTGGGATTTGGGATCATATTGGTATTGCATCGCTCATTCCTTCTTTCTCAAACTGGTCACAGGGGCACCCGCCCCAGGCTTTTGATCTGCTCCTCCAGCTGCTGCCGCTGGGCGGGGATGTCCGTGTCCGGCAGGTTGGCGGGGTAGATTTCATACAGGCGTTTGTAGCAGTTGGGGGTGATTTTCCGCATCACCACGTTGGCGCCCCCGGAAAACACCTGTCCGTTGTCCCCCCGCACGGTGAGGGCGGTGGTGGCGGGCAGATTGGCCGTGGGCAGCAGCAGCCGGGCCAGGGCCACACAGCGGCGGGTCAGCTCCGCATCTCCCGCCGTCCCATCCCGCAGCGGGGTGTCCGGGTGGGGCAAAAAGGGCCCGATGCCCGCCATGTCGCAGGGGACGGAGGCCAGCAGCAGCAGGTCGTCGGCCAAGGTCTCCAGAGTCTGCCCCGGCAGGCCCACCATGAAGCCGCTGCCCGTCTCAAACCCCAGCTTTTTCAGGGTGCGCAGACAGCCCACCCGCTTGTCCAGGGTGCTGTCCGGGTGGAGGCGGCGGTACAGCTGGGGGTCGGCAGTCTCGTGCTTGATGAGGTACCGGTCCGCCCCCGCCAGCTTCAAAAAGGCGTAGTCCTCCGGGGGCACCTCCCCGCAGCCCAGGGTCACCGCCATACCGGTCTTGGCCTTGATGGCCGAGACGATGCGGCCCAGGGTGCGCACATTGAACCAGGGGTCCTCCCCGGACTGGAGCACGATGGTGCGGTAGCCCACCTTGGCCGCCTCACAGGCGGCGGCCACCACCTCCTCGGGGTCCATGCGGTACCGGGGCAGGTCCAGCCGGGGGGCCCGGAGGCCGCAGTAGGTGCACATCCGGCGGCAGTGGTTGGAGATCTCCAGCAGGGCCCGGATGTGCACCGTGTCTCCCACGTTCTCCCGGCGCACCTGGTCGGCCAGGGCGTAGACGGGGGAAAAATCCTCCCGCCCCAGCAGCTCCACCAGCCCCTCTCGGGTCAGATCAAGCTCCATGGCCGCTCTCCGCCGGGGCATACAGGGCCTTGGCAGACACGCCCTGAAGCATCCCCAGTTTTCCGGTCAGGGCGCTGATGACGGGGTTGGGGGCGTCCAGGATCACACTGATGACGCTGACCCCCCGCTGGCGGTAGGGCACCCCCATGCGCCCCACAATGTAGCTGCCGTAGTCGTGGAGGAGGTTGTTGATGTGGTCGGTGACGGCCAGATCCTCCACAATGATGCCGATGACGGCCAGACGTGTTTCCATAGGCACTTCGCTCCTTCATAGAGAACAAAAATTGCCTGCACGGAGGGTCCGTGCAGGCAAACAGGCGACAAAACCGGCTCCCCCACCAACATCGGGCGGGCGAGCATCCCAGGGTCATCTGTCATCTTTCCCGTCGGGGGGAGCCCTCCGGGTCAGCACAGGACGTGTTCCGCCTTGGGCGGCGGGTATTTGCCCCGGCGCCGCAGGCTGTGTTCTCTCCCAGTATACCACAGCGGCGGGGGGTTGCAAGGGGGTTTTCCCTCCCAATTTTCGAAACATTCTGTATTTTTCTATTCCGATATTACGAAATGTTTTTCCCCATTCCATGGAAAGGGGGATTGCAGGCTTGGCAGCCTGGGATTTCGCTCCGCTGGGCCCGATTTCTCAGCGATGAGAAATCGGGGAAAGAATCGCCAAAGGCGGGGCCTTCCCCCGCCTTGTGGAATCCACCCCGCCGGTACTGAGTGTCCCTGCGTCCCTCTCTTTTCGGCCCTGGTCCTGGTTCATGCCACATAGATGGCATGGACATTCTATGGACAGTACCTACTCCTCTGGTCGTTGGTACTTCTCTTACCAGGGCCTCACCCTAGTGAGCAGCTGTTCCCAGCTGCCGGGGGCCTGGCTGGCGACGGTGGCAACACCGCTTTTCCAGGGTAGGCCCGGACGTGGGAATCGCCTGGTTGTAGGGCCAGTTGCCGAGATAACCTGGGGTGCAGGCAGTACCAGGAGCCACAGCAAGAGTGACGGGCCGAGGATCAACTTGACGCAGTTCCAGCCTGGTACCCCAGGGAGGTCCTTAGGGGGGAACGCCCTAAGCGATTCTTTCGTCTCTTTCTCATCGCTGAGAAAGAGACCCCAGCGGAGCGCGTCTCCCCTTGCCAGGGGAGAAAACCCGCACCTGAAAAATTGGAGAAAGTCACCCCAGCGGAGCGTCCCCACCGGGGGCGCAGGTTTGCATCCGGGAAATTGGAGCAGCACAACGCTTCCTTCTGGAAAGGATAAGGAGACACAAAGGATTTGCCTTTTCCCCGGTTTGGTGGTACAATGTGCGGTAGTCTGTGGCGAACACAGACCAGCACGAAAAAAGGAGTTACCACATGATGACCATGAAAAAGCGCATCACGTCTTTGATTTTGGCCGCGGGCATGACCGTCTCTCTGGCGGCCTGCTCCACCCCCGCCGCCGACCCCACCGACTCCCCCGCCCCCTCGGAGGAGATCGTGGCCGACCTGTCCCGGGACATTCTGGACTTCTCCGCCGGGATGAAGGCCGGCGACACCATGCTCACCGTCAACGGCGAGCCCATTCCCGCCGATCTGTACCTGTACTTTTTGGCGGTAAACTGCGCCTACCTGACCCAGATGTACCAGGCAGACGTGTCCGACTATGTGGACCAGCTCAAGGAGGACAGCAAGACGGTCACCGCCTACTACAAGCTGCTGGAGATGAAGTGCCAGGAGCTGGGCTGCCCCCTGACGGACGCCCAGCAGACCGAGCTGAAGGAGACCCTCATGGCCCAGGGCCAGGAGGACTACGAGCAGCGCAAGACCATCAACGGCCTCAGCGACGAGACCATGGAGTTTGTCTACGCCATCAACTACTTCTATGACAACGTGCTCAATGCCACCATTGGCACCCCCACCGACGACCAGCTCAACAGCTACGTCTACCAGACCCGCCACATCCTCCTCAAGACGGTGGACACCACCGCCACCCCCACCCTCCAGGAGGACGGCACCTACACCTATCCCGCCCTGGACGATGCCACCGTCGCCGAGAAGAAGGCCCTGGCCGAGGACATCCTCTCCCAGCTCAACGCCAGCGACGACCCCTCCACCCTCTTTGACGAGCTGATGAACGAGTACAGCGAGGACGAGGGTCTGGCCAACAGCCCCGAGGGGTACACCGCCACTCTGGGCCAGATGGTCTCCCCCTATGAGAAGGCCGCCCTGGCCCTCTCCTTCGGCCAGGTGTCCGGCATTGTGGAATCGGAGTACGGCTACCACATCATCATCCGGGACCAGGTGAAGGACCTGTCCAGCTATGCCGACAAGTGGCGGGAGTACCAGATGGGACAGCAGGTGGACCAGTGGATGGCCGACGCCGACATCCAGACCACCGAGGCCCTGGACAACCTGGACGTGGCGGACTTCTACGCCAAGTTCAACGCCTACCAGGTGGCTCTCAGCGCGGAGTACACCGCCGCCGCTGCCACCCCCTCCCCCTCCGTTGACCCCTCTGCCGACCCTGAGGCCTCCACCTCTGTGGAGGACAATGCCGTGGGCTAACGCCCACTTCATGAAGAACGAAAAATGAAGAATGAAGAAACTGGTGATATACCTTTCTATCAGACCAACGGCGTATTCCAAAGGCTCCCCTGTGTAAGGGGAGCTGTCAGCCGCCAGGCTGACTGAGGGGTTGACCAGAGCCAGGCAGCAGACAATCCCTCCGACTCGTCGGTGTGGACTGAGTATCCCTCGCCTCGCCCCTGAGAGGCGGGGCAAGTCTCGCTCACGCCGTCACACCTCCTCTCCCCACCAAACCCGCTT
>DVKO01000010.1 GCA_018715985.1 Candidatus Enterenecus avicola | reverse complement strand
AACACTTCTGGAGCCCGCCAGTGTGGAATCGGGTCGTCCTTTGACCCGATTATGCGCGCAGCGGGCTGCATCCCCTCGAAAAAATGCTTGCATTTTTGAGAAGCGTGTCGAACTTTTTCGACACGCTCAGGTACGCCCCAAAGGCGTACCTTTTTCTTTTTGGGAGTATACCATGACATTACAGGAATTTTTTCATCAGCATCCCAAGGCCGCTCTGGCCTTCTCCGGCGGGGCCGACTCGGCCTATCTTCTCTGGGCGGGGCGCACCTGGGGGGAGGACGTGCGGCCCTACTACGTCTCCACCCCCTTTCAGCCCGCCTGGGAGCTGGCTGACGCCCGCCGTCTGGCCAGTGAGCTGGGGGCACCCCTGACAGTGGTGGAGCTGGACGTGCTGGCCTGCCCCCAGGTGGCCGCCAACCCGGAAAACCGATGCTATCACTGCAAGCAGGCCCTCTTTTCCGCCCTGTGGCAGCGGGTCCGGGCCGACGGCTATTCCCTGCTGCTGGACGGCACCAACGCCTCGGACGACGACGCCGACCGCCCGGGCATGAAGGCCCTGCATGAGCTGGAGGTACGCTCTCCCCTTCGGGCGTGCGGGGTCACCAAGGCCCAAGTGCGCGCCCTCAGCCGCCAGGCGGGGCTGTTCACCTGGGACAAGCCCGCCTATGCCTGTCTGGCCACCCGCATTCCCACCGGCACCCCCATTGCCGCTGCGGATCTGGCCCGGGTGGAGAGAAGCGAGGACGCCCTCTTTGCCCTGGGCTTTACCAACTTCCGCATCCGTCTGCGGGGGGACACCGGGGTGATCCAACTGCCCCAGTCCCAGATGGCCCGAGCGGTGGCCCAGTCCCAGGTCATTTTGGACGCTCTGACCCCCCACTTATCCCATGTGACCCTGGACTTGCAGCCACGGCAGAAGGAGGCATACCATGGACAATAAACAGGATGTGCTGACCCTGCTGCGGGGGGTGGCGGAGGGCTCCGTCACCCCGGAGCAGGCGGCGCTGGAGCTGAAGCGCTCCCCCTTTGAAAATCTGGGCTACGCCCGGGTGGACACCCACCGCACCGTGCGCCAGGGGGCCTCGGAGGTGATCTACGGGGCGGGCAAAACCGCCCAGCAGATCGCAGGCATCGCCGCCTCCATGATGTCCAACGGCTGCCACAACATCCTGGTCACCCGGCTGGACCAGGACAAAGCCGCCCAGGTGGCCCAGGAAGTGCCCATGGACTATTTTCCCGTCCCCCATATCGGGGTGGTGAACCCCAAGCCCCACCCCCAGGTGGGCTCCATCGTGGTGGCCACCGGAGGCACCAGCGATATGCCGGTGGCGGAGGAGGCCGCCCTCACCGCCGAGGTGCTGGGCAACCGGGTCACCCGGCTCTACGACGTGGGGGTGGCGGGGCTCCACCGGCTGCTGGCCTCCCTGGACGTGCTGATGCAGGCCCGGGTGGTCATCGCCGTGGCGGGCATGGAGGGGGCGCTGGCCTCTGTGGTGGGGGGCCTGGTGGACTGCCCCGTCATCGCCGTGCCCACCAGCGTGGGCTACGGGGCCAGCTTCGGCGGACTGGCCGCCCTGCTGGCCATGCTCAACTCCTGCGCCTCTGGGTGCAGCGTGGTGAACATCGACAACGGCTTCGGGGCCGGATTTTTGGCCAGCCGCATCAATCAAATGGAGGGACTGTCCCAATGAAAACCCTATATCTGCAATGTAACATGGGGGCCGCCGGCGATATGCTCACCGCCGCCCTCTACGAGCTGCTCCCCCACCGGGAGGAATTTCTCCATACCCTCAACCATATGGGGCTGGAGGGGGTGGAATTTCACGCCCTCCCCGCCCAGTCCTGCGGCATCTCCGGCACCCACATGGACGTGGTGGTGCACGGGCAGCGGGAGGAGAGCGTGGATCACCATCACCACCACGAGCATGAGCATCCCCATGACCATGAACACCACCACGAGCACGGCCATGCGCACCATCATTCCCACAGCAGCCTCCACGATGTGGAGCACCGGATCTCCCACCTGAACCTCCCCGCCCCGGTTCTGGAGCAGGCCCGGGCGGTGTACCACCGTCTGGCCCAGGCGGAGGCCCGTGCCCACGGCACGGCGGTGGACCTGGTGCACTTCCACGAGGTGGGGGCCCTGGACGCGGTGGCGGATGTGGCGGCGGCCTGCTACGCCCTCTACCTGCTGGCCCCCGACGAGATAGTGGTCTCCCCCATCCATGTGGGCAGCGGCATGGTGCACTGCGCCCACGGCGTGGTGCCCGTCCCCGCCCCTGCCACCGCCCTTTTGCTGGAGGGCGCCCCCTGCTATGGCGGGGAGGTCCAGGGGGAGCTGTGCACCCCCACGGGCGCGGCGCTGCTGACCACCTTTGCCACCCGCTTCGGCCCCATGCCCCCCATGGTGCTGGAGAAAACGGGCTATGGCATGGGCAAGAGGGAATTTTCCGCTGCCAACTGTGTGCAGGCCATGTGGGGCCACACCCAGGAGCAGGGCGGCGAGATTTTGGAGCTGGTGTGCAACCTGGACGACATGACCCCGGAATCTCTCTCCTTTGCCTGCCAGCGGCTGCTGGAGGAGGGGGCGCTGGACGTGTACACCCTCCCCGGGTGCATGAAAAAGGGCCGTCCCGGGTGGCAGCTGGTGGCGCTGTGTGATGCCCGGCACAAAGACCACCTGATCCGTCAGGTCTTTGCCCAGACCTCCACCACCGGGCTGCGGGTGCGCCGATGTGAAAAGCACGTGCTGGACTACACCATCACCACCCGGGACACCCCCTACGGCCCGGTGCGGGTGAAAAAGGCCCAGGGCTATGGGGTGTCCCGCTCCAAGCCGGAGTATGAGGACATGGCCCGCATCGCCCGGGAGCATAAGATCACCCTGAAGCAGATTTTCCACAAATAACCTTGTGTCTTGACTCTTCCTCTCCCCTGTGCTATGAATGGGGAAACGTCTGAAAGGGGTGGCCCTATGATCCATCTTTTGAACCGGAAGAAACTGTTCACCGACAGCTCCGCCGAGGCGGCGGCCCAGGTGTGGAGCACCCTGGATCAGCACCACATTCCCTACCAGATGAAGACGGTGAACAGCATGGGCTCTCTGCGCCGCAATGTGCAGTCCTCCATGTCCATGGGCACCACCATGGGCGGGATGCCCCACTCTTCCATCGCCGACCAGGTGCACTATGTGTACGTCATCTATGTCCGCCGCCGGGACTATGCCAGGGCCAAAGCTCTGATCGGCCAGGGCCAATGAAGAACGAAACATGAAGAATGCAGAATATCCTGCCTCTGTATCCATTGAAATCCGTGCCGCCTGCGGCACACTACAATTTTTCATTATTCATTCATATTATTCATTTTGTGTAACAAGAGAGGCGGGAACGGTTCAAAAACCGT
>DVKO01000063.1 GCA_018715985.1 Candidatus Enterenecus avicola | reverse complement strand
CGTCCAGCACATACACCAGCTTGGGGAAGGCGGGGGTGATGTACACGCCCTTCTCGTTCTTGATGCCCTCCAGACGCTGGGTGAGGATCTCCTCGATGATGGCGGCGTTCTCCTCCATGTAGGGGTCGTCCTCCCGCAGCACCAAAAACAGGGTGACAAAGGGGGACTGGCCGTTGGTGGTCATGAGGGTGTTGATCTGGTACTGAATGGTCTGCACGCCGCTCTTCAGCTCGTCCTTGGTGCGGGCCCGGGCGATCTTCTCCACGGTCTCGTCGTCCAGCTCAGGGGCGGCCTCCCGGGTGCGGCGCAGATACTTGTTGTAGGTCAGACGCAGGTACTTGCCCAGGTGGCTCATCTCCACCGACTGGCCGCCGTACTGGTTGGAGGCCACACAGGCGATGATCTGAGTGACAATGGTGCAGGCCACCTGGAAGCTCTTGGGAGACTCGATGAGCTTGCCGTTGATCATGGTGCCGTTGTCCAGCATATCCCCGATGTTCACCAGGCAGCAGTTGAAGATGTGCTGCACAAAGTAGTCGGCGTCGTGGAAGTGGAGCACGCCTTCGTCGTGGGCCTTGGAGATCTTCTCCGGCAGCAGCAGACGACGGGTCAGATCCCGGCTCACCTCACCGGCGATGTAGTCCCGCTGGGTGGAGGCGATGGCGGTGTTCTTGTTGGAGTTCTCCTCGGCCAGATCCTTGTTGTCGTTGCGGATCAGAGCCAGGATGGACTCGTCGGTGGTGTTGGCCTTGCGCACCAGAGCCCGGGTGTAGCGGTAGATGATGTAGGCCTTGGCCAGCTCATACTTGTCCGCCTCCATCAGACGCTTCTCCACCATATCTTGTATATCCTCCACCAAAAGACGCTTGCGCCCCTTGCTGGCCACAGAGTCTGCAATGGCCTCGATGGACGCATCGTCCAGGCGGTAGGGTTCTTCCACTGCCATGTTGGCCTTCTGAATGGCCACCACGATCTTACTGCGGTCAAAGTCTACGGTGGAACCGTCTCTCTTGATCACTTTCATTGCGTAACGCCCTTTCTCCCGTTATTTTTATCCAAATGTCTGCCAGGCGGAACCTCCGACCCCGGCACGCATGATCCTAGGCGGCACAAAGCGGCGGTCGTCCTCAGGCGGACAACACACCGTCGTCAACGCATTCTATGGAATCCGGCGGCTGCACCTGCCTGAGCTCCGGGATTTTCCTCTGGTGGTGCAGCGCTTTAACAGCATACCATATCTTGTGTCCGTTGTAAATAGTCCCTTTGATTTTTTCGAAATGTTGTGTACTACGGAATTTATTCCCTCCAACTTTTCAGGGACCCTTTTGGCCGCATCCACATAGAATGAGATGCACCTTGATGATTTCCCGCGAGGAATCACACGTGTGAAAGGAGCGTATCTCATGAATCAGAATCGTTGGAACCCTCTGAGCTGGAGCGGCCCCGTCACGGCGGAGGAGTTTGCCGCCCAGCAATGTGCGGGCAACGCCTCAGGCGCCTGCCAGACCGGCGGCACCTGCGGCAGCTGTACCGGAACCTGCACCGGGACCTGCACCGGAACCTGTACCTGCGGCAACCCCACCGCCCCCTGCGGCGGTGGTTCCTGCCAGAGTACTCAAATGGTTTGCTGCTGCCACCCGGTGCCCTCTCCCTGTCCGCTCACGGTGGATGTGGAGGAGGGCTGCTGCTGCAAGAAGAGCTTCCGAGCCGCCTTGCAGCTGCTGTGCAACAGCCAGCTGGCCACCCTGCTGGACTTCAACCAGGCCGCCTTTGTCACCGACACCTATGTGGCGGGGGCCACCGTCGACACCACCCCCGCCACCACCACTCCCTCGGATAACCTGAACACCCTCTCCGGCTCGTTCCGCCGCTTCTCCCCCTGCAACTGCGACTTGCTGGAGATCAGCGCCCTGGTCAACACGCCCCCGGAGACCAGCACCGGCGTCACCGCCACCCAGGTGCCCCTGTGTCAGCTCACCGCTGTGGTGCTCCAGACTGCCACAGCCCCTGCCTCCGGGGATACCACCTCTGAGCAGGCCACCGCCAACAACTTCCAGACCATTCAGTGCATCCTGTCCCAGTGCCTGACCCCCTGCGCCAACCAGTGCGGCACCTGCTGCTGCCCCTGCAACTGCACGGGAGACGAGTGCTGCTGCGCCGCCGGGCTGCTCTCTACCCTGTCCCAGAGCAACCTCAGCCGCCAGGTTTCCATCGTGGCCGGGCCCCTGGTGCTCCAAGGCGTCACCCTGCTGGGCACCGTGGGCAATGTGCTGGTACTGGCCAACTCCTCCAACAACCGCATCTACTTTGTCTGTGTCAACCAGATCCAGTTCCTGGCCTGATTTTGGGCCGTCCATTCCCGCAGCGCAGGGGGCCCCTCCGGCCCCCTGCGTTAGCCTTGTGAAACTTTTCACCAATTTTGCATTCTTACATTTACAACCGAGATTTTTTGTTGTATTCTATGGTTGACTATGTCCTACGGACAGAAGGAGGAATTGTACATATGAGAGGTGTAGAAACCCGTATTCAGGAGATTCGCCACCGCATTTTCCGCGAGGTGGCCCGCATGGCCTACCACACCGAGTGGCCGGTGGAAAAGCGCATTGAGGAACTGCCCTACAAGATCATTCCCGGCGAGGTGGGCAACTACCGCAACGACGTATTTCTGGAGCGCGCCATTGTGGGCGAGCGCCTGCGTCTGGCCATGGGTCTGCCCTGCCGCGGCGCCGGCGAGCACGCCCCCCTGTCCGACAACATCGAGGCTGCCAACAAGGATGAGACCTACTACACTCCCCCTCTGATCAACATCATCAAGTTCGCCTGCAACGGCTGTGCCGAGAAGCGGGTGTACGTCACCGACGGCTGCCAGGGCTGTCTGGCCCACCCCTGTGAAGAGGTCTGTCCCAAGGACGCCATCAAGCTGGACCGCTTCAACGGCCGCTCCCACATCGACTATGACAAGTGCATCAGCTGCGGCCGCTGCGCCGATATGTGCGGCTACAACGCCATCATCATCCAGGAGCGTCCCTGCGCCAAGGCCTGCGGCATGGACGCCATCCACACCGACGCCAACGGCAAGGCGGAGATCGACTATGACAAGTGCGTCTCCTGCGGGATGTGCCTGGTCAACTGCCCCTTCGGCGCCATCGCCGACAAGTCCCAGATCTTCCAGGTCATTCGGGCCATCCAGTCCGGCGAGCGGGTGTACGCCGCCGTGGCCCCCGCCTTCGTGGGCCAGTTTGGTCCCAAGGTCACCCCGGGCAAGCTGCGTGCCGCCATGAAGGCCCTGGGCTTTGCCGACGTGTTCGAGGTGGCCATCGGCGCCGACCTGTGCTCGGTGCAGGAGGCCGAGGACTTTGTCAAGGAAGTGCCCGAGAAGCTGCCCTTCATGGCCACCTCCTGCTGCCCCGCCTGGTCTGTCATGGCCAAGAAGCTCTTCCCCCAGCACGCCGACAGCGTGTCCATGGCCCTGACCCCCATGGTGCTCACCGCCCGCCTCATCAAGGAGCAGCAGCCCGAGGGCAAAGTGGTCTTTATCGGCCCCTGCGCCGCCAAGAAGCTGGAGGCCATGCGCAAGAGCGTGCGCAGCGAGGTGGACTTCGTGCTCACCTTTGAGGAGATGGCCGGTATCTTCGACGCCAAGCACCTGGATCTGGAGTCCATGGAGGAGGATCCCGACGGCGTCAACGACGCCTCCGCCGACGGCCGCAACTTCGCCGTGTCCGGCGGCGTGGCCAAGGCTGTGGCCAACGTCATCGCCGAGCGCTACCCCGACCGTGAGGTGAAGGTGGTCAACGCCGAGGGCCTGCGGGAGTGCCGCAAGCTGATGACCCTGGCCGCCGCCGGCAAGTACAACGGCTACCTGCTGGAGGGCATGGCCTGTCCCGGCGGCTGTGTGGCCGGCGCCGGCACCATGCAGCCCATCAAGAAGTCCCAGGCCGTGGTGGGCCTGTACGCCAAGCAGGCCGGACACACCACCGCCACCGGCACCGAGCACGTCAAGGAGCTGGACAAGCTGGTGGACTGATCCACACCCTTACGTGATACAAGCCCGTTGCACAAGTGCGTGCAACGGGCTTGTTTTATGGCTTTTTCGTGTAAAGAGAGCGATTTGTGTCAGCAGACGGAGGGATTGTCCTTCTCCGATTTCTCAGGCGCAAACCAGCGCCACCGCCGGGGACGCTCCGCTGGGGTGACTTTCTCCCCGATGAGAAAGTCACCAAAGAATCGCCTAGGGCGTCCCCCCCTAGGTACCCCCCTGGGGCAGCAACCCTAGGCCGCTGGAGCAACCCAAACCGGCCCAGGGGTAAGTTGATGCCCTGTGCCGCTATATCCGCTGCCGCTGGCTTGCTCTGTGTTTCAGTTTCTGCCTCTCCAGGCACAGGGCCGGTGGGGATGTAAAGTCGAAAACCACCGCCAATCTAAGGCCCTGGCAGCAGAAGTAGGAACCGCACAGAGGAGCAGGCACCGCCGGTAAAAGCACCCATCCATCTATGTGACCCCGCCAGGCCCAGGGCCGCATGGGGTCTATGGCACCCCTAAAAATAAATCCCCGGGATTCAAAAGGGGCCGCAGCCCCTTTTGTGGGTCTTTGGTGACTTTCTGCCCACCAGAAAGTCACCCTGCGGAGCAATCCCCGGCAGGCAGGGCGGAACCCGGCAATGGGAGACAACAAAAAGGTGGAAGAACCTCAACTAGGCTCTTCCACCTCTCTTATTTTGCGTATTGGCTGCGTCCAATCTGGAACAGGTCGTTGCCCTGGCTGTCCACGGCCACGGTGAGAGGCAGATCCTCCACCTCCATGCGCTTGACCGACTCGCACCCCAACTCGTCAAAGGCGATGACCTGGGCGGTCTTGATGCACTTGGCGATGAGGGCCCCGGCGCCGCCCACGGCGGCAAAGTAGCACGCCCCGTTGCGCACAATGGCATCCACCACGCTCTGGACCCGCTCCCCCTTGCCGATCATGGCGGTGAGGCCCAGATCCAGCAGCCGGGGCGCAAACCCGTCCATGCGCCCGGCGGTGGTGGGCCCGCAGGCCCCCACTGCCATGCCCTGCTGACCCGGGGTGGGGCCGGCGTAGTAGATGACAGCCCCCTTCAGCTCAAAGGGCAAAGCCTTGCCCTGGTCCAGCAGCTGGAAGATCCGCTTGTGGGCGGCGTCCCGGGCGGTGTAGATGGTGCCGGAGAGGAGCACCCGGTCCCCCGCCTTCAGCTCCCCCACCATCTGGGGCAGCTGGGCGGTGGTCAGTCTCTTGGCCTCACTCATGGCTCTCCTCCTCCGCCTGCTGCGCCTCCTGCCCCTCTTGTCCCTGCTCCTGGAGCTTCTGGGCCGCCTGGTCGGCCTGGTCAAACTGGACCCCCATCTCCCCCAGCTCCCGCAGGCGCTGGAAGAGGCGGTCCATCTCACTGCGCAGGTTGGTGTACCCGGCCAGCACCTGCTCCAGCCACTGACGGGTGTCCGCCTGGATCTGCTCGGCCTTGGTCTTGGCCTGGTCGATGGTCTCCTGGGCCTTGTGATGGGCGTCCAGCTCCACGGTGGCCACGTAGTCCTTGAGCTGGTCGTACTTCTGGGCCATGGGCTCCATCTCGTCCACCTGGCCGTGGAGCCGACCCAGCTCCAGCCGGGCGGCGGCCAGCTTGGTCTCGGTCTGGCTCAGCTCGCCCCGCAGCCGGGCCAGGGTGCGGGTGGACTCCTCCAAAGAGGCGCGCACCTTGGCCTCCTCCGCCGACACGCTGCCGTGGGCCTGGCGCAGGGACTCGATCTCCTCTTGCAGCTTCTGCTCATTCTCCCGGGACTTCTTCAGCTCCGCCTCCACCTCTGCCATCTGGCTGCGGTGCTGGGCGGCCATTTTGTCCATGTAGTGGAGCACATCTCCCCGGTGAAAGCCCGCCAGAGCGGTGCGGAATTTTTCAATTACGGGTTCCATATAGGTTCCCCTTTCCCCAAAAATTGGCCTGGCTCACCGGATTTCCCATGCTCCAGACCTTCTTTGGGAACATTTTACCACATTCCGCCCCATGTGACAATGTTTTTCTCCCAGTTTGCCCCCAGCGGTTGTTTTTTCCTTGGGAGTACGATATAATAGGCCAGAGTTTTTGACTTCACACACTGTTATCTGCAAGGAGCGCCTTCCATGAGCAACATTTGGCATGATATGGACCCCAAACGCATCTCCCCGGAGGATTTCATTGCTGTCATCGAGATCCCCCAGGGCAGCAAGAAAAAATATGAGCTGGACAAAGCCACCGGCATGATCATTCTCGACCGCATCCTCCACACCTCCACCCACTACCCCGCCAACTATGGCTTCATCCCCCGCACCTACGGCGACGACGGAGACCCCCTGGATGTGCTGGTGCTGTGCTCGGAGGATCTGGACCCTCTGACCCTGGTGCGCTGCTACCCCATCGGCTACATCTCCATGCTGGACGGGGGCAAGCGGGACGAGAAGATCGTGGCCATTCCCTTCAACGACCCCACCTACAACACCACCAAAGACCTGTGCGACCTGCCGGTCCACAAGTTTGAGGAGATGTCTCACTTCTTCTCCGTCTATAAGGCCCTGGAGGGGAAGGAGACGGTGGCCGGTGAGGTGAATGACCGGGCCGCCGCCGTGAAGATCATTGCGGAGGCCATCTCCCATTATCGGGACACTTTCTGCTGAAACGGCATATCATAACACGGAAGAGGGAGTACAATTCCATGGATAAGATCATTACATTTGCCGTCCCCTGCTACAACTCCGCCGCCTACATGGACCACTGCGTGGAGACGCTGCTGGCCGCAGGCGAGGACATCGAGATCATTCTGGTGGACGACGGCTCCACCAAAGACGACACTCCGGCCAAGTGCGATGCGTGGGCCTCCAAGCACCCCGACATCATCCGGGCCATCCACCAGGAAAACGGCGGCCACGGCGAGGGCGTCAACCAGGGCATCCGCAACGCCCGGGGCGTATATTATAAGGTGGTGGACTCGGACGACTGGCTGGACGAGGACGCTCTGCACACCGTCATGGCCCAGCTGCGCCAGTTCGCCCATATGCCCGCCCCGGTGGACATGGTGGTGGCCAACTACGTCTACGAGCACGTGGAGGACAACACCCGCAAGGCGGTGAACTACAAAAATGTGTTCCCCATCGGCCGCATTTTCACCTGGGATGAGATCCGCCACTTCCGCACCTCCCAGTATCTGCTCATGCACTCGGTGATCTACCGCACCCAGCTGCTCCGGGACTGCTCGCTGGAATTGCCCAAACATACCTTCTATGTGGACAATATCTTCGTCTATCAGCCCCTGCCCTATGTCAAGACCATCTACTATCTGAATGTGGATCTCTATCGCTACTTCATCGGCCGGGCGGATCAGAGTGTCAACGAGTCGGTGATGGCCGGTCGCATCGACCAGCAGGTGCGGGTCACCCGCCTGATGATCGCCGCCCACGACGTGCTGGCCATCAAACAAAGCCAGCCCCGGCTGGGCCGGTATATGCTCAGCTATCTGTCCATGATGATGACCATCTCCTCCATCTTCGCCGTCATCGCCAACACCCCGGAGTCTCTGGGGATGCGCACCGAGCTGTGGGAGTACCTGCGCCAGAAGGACCCCGCCCTCTACCGCCGCTGCCGCTACCGCGCCACCAACGCCGCCACCAACATTCCCGGTTACCAGGGCCGAAAGTTGTCTGTTTCACTCTATCGCATGGCTAGAAAAATATACAAATTTAATTGATTCGTCAATCCCTGGGAGTAGAAGCTTCTATTTCCAGGGATTTTGCATAAATTACGCAATTATTTTCCTAGCAGGATGCTACCCCTTTTCCAGTTGCAATTTTACAGAAAGATGCTATACTGTAAGGCGTTGGGGTTCAGGCTGTACACAGCAAATCCATCCCCCAACGATAAATTAGGAGGTTACTCATTTTGCCGGACGACCCATCTTTATTGCCTCAACTTCTGGTTTTGATCCTGCTGATCCTGGTCAACGCCTTTTTCGCCGCTGCCGAGATCGCCGTCATCTCCCTGTCTGAGACCAAGCTGAAAAAGCAGGCGGAGGAGGGGGATAAAAAAGCCAAGAAGCTCCTGGCCTTGACCCAGGCGCCCGACCATTTCCTCTCCGCGATTCAAATCGCCATCACCCTGGCAGGCTTCCTGTCCTCCGCCTTTGCCGCCGACAGCTTTTCCGATCCCCTTGTGAATTGGCTGGTGGCCCGGGGCGTGACCCAAATCCCCGAAGGCACCCTCAACACCCTCATGGTCATTGTCATCACCATTGTCCTGTCCTACTTCAGCTTGGTGCTGGGCGAGCTGGTCCCCAAGCGCATCGCCATGAAAAAGACGGAGTCCGTGGCCCGCATGACGGTGGGAGCGGTGTGCACGGTGGCCACGGTGTGCCGCCCCATCATCTGGCTGCTGTCCAAGTCCACCAACGGGGTGCTGCGTCTGCTGCACATTGACCCCAAGGCCGACGAGGAAGAGGTGTCCGAGGACGAGATCCGTATGATGGTGGATTTGGGCGAGGAGCGCGGCACCATTGAAACCGCCGAGAAGGAGCTCATTGAGAACATCTTTGAGTTTAACAACTCCACCGCTGAGGACGTGATGATCCACCGCACCGACATGGTGATGGTTCGATCCAGCGACACACCGGAGGAAATTCTCAACACCATCCGGCAATCCGGCCTCTCCCGCTTCCCGGTCTATGAGGAGGACGCAGACGACATTGTGGGCATCCTGTCCACCCGGGTCTACCTGCTCAACACCCAGCAGGCCCACCCCAAGCCTCTGCGGGAGCTGCTCTACCCCGCCTACTTTGTCCCCGAGTCGGTGCGCACCGACGTGCTGTTCCGGGATATGCAGAGTAAAAAAGTCCACCTGGCCATTGTGGTGGATGAGTACGGCGGCACCTCCGGTCTGGTGACCATGGAGGACTTGCTGGAAGAGATCGTGGGCAACATTTACGACGAGTTCGACCCCCAGGAGGAGGCGGAACTGGTTCAGCTGGAGGAAAACCTCTGGCAGGTCTCCGGCTCCTGTGACCTGGAGCAGCTCTCCCAGGCCTTGGGTATCACCTTCCCCGAAGATCAGGAGTTTGACACCCTGGGCGGTCTGGTCTTTGCCCAGCTGTCTGTCATTCCCTCAGATGGGGAAGAATTGGAGTTGGATGCCTACGGGCTCCACATCAAAGTGCTCAACTTCACCGACCGACGGGTGGAGCGGGCCCTGGTCTCCAAGCTGCCTACTCAGCCGGAGGAGAGCTCCGGCCACTGATTCCCTTTTGTAGATGTGCAGGGCTTCTGGCCTTGTTCCTCTAAATATATTTTCTCAATGTTGGTGTGGAGTTTCACCCCAACCTCACCCTGTACCAATCAATGAACGGAGGAAATACTTCTATGCGAAAGACAAAGATTGTTTGCACCCTGGGCCCTGCCTCTGAGAGCGAGGAGATCATTGAAAAGCTGATCCTCACCGGTATGGACGCCGCCCGTTTCAATTTCTCCCACGGTACTCATGAGTCCCACCTGGCTCTGCTCACCCGGGTCAAGACTGTCCGGGACCGCCTGGGCCGTCCTCTGGCCACCATTCTGGACACCAAGGGCCCCGAAATTCGCATTCGTTCCTTTGCCAACGGTAAGATCGAGCTGGCCGAGGGCGACACCTTCACCCTGACCACCCGTGAGGTGGAGGGCGACAACACCATCGTCTCCGTCACTTACAGCAACCTGCACAACGAGGTGTCTGTGGGCACCCACCTGCTCATTGACGACGGTCTGGTGGACATCGAGGTCACCGAGATCAAGGGCCAGGACATCATCTGCAGCGTGGTCGCCGGCGGCCCCCTGTCCAACAACAAGTCCATCAACATCCCCAACACCCACATCTCCCTGCCCGCTCTCACCGAGAAGGACAAGGGCGATCTGAAGTTCGCCGTGGAGAACGACTTCGATTTCGTGGCCGCCTCCTTTGTGCGTCAGGCCTCCGACGTGGAGGAGATCCGTGCCGTTCTGGACTCCCACGGCGGCCAGCACATCGGCATCATCGCCAAGATTGAGAACCAGGAGGGCGTGGACAACCTGGAGGAGATCCTCCGTGTGGCCGACGGCCTGATGGTGGCCCGCGGCGACCTGGGTGTGGAGATCCCCGCTCAGGACGTGCCCGTCATCCAGAAGCGCATGATCAAGGCCGCCATTGCCCAGGGCAAGCACGTGATCACCGCCACTCAGATGCTGGACTCCATGATCCGCAACCCCCGTCCCACCCGTGCCGAGGTGTCCGACGTGGCCAACGCCGTGTTCGACGGCACCGGCTGCGTGATGCTCTCCGGTGAGACCGCCTCCGGCAAGCACCCTGTGGAGGCCCTCCAGACCATGGTGGACATCGTCACCACCGCTGAGAACTCCACCAATTACTGGAAGCGCTTCACCAAGTCCACCGTGGACCACACCGCTTCCATCACCGACGCCATCAGCCACACCGCCTGCCTGACCGCTATGGACCTGAAGGCTACCGCCATCCTCACTGCCACCGAGACCGGCCACACCGCCCGTATGACCACTCGGTACCGTCCCGCTTGCACCGTGGTCGCCCTGACCACCAACGAGCGTGTCCGCCGTCAGCTGGCCATCACCTGGGGCGTGGCTCCCTATCTGTCCGGCACCGTGGACTCCACCGACCGTCTGTTCTCTCTGTGCGTGGAATCCGCCAAGAAGGAGGGCATCGTCAAGGAGGGTGACACCGTGGTCATCACCGCCGGCGTGCCCATCGGCCGCAGCGGCTCCACCAACCTGATCAAGGCTCAGGTGGTAAAGTAAGTTCATATTAGCCATACTAAAGGGGGACGGTGCACCACCGTCCCCCTTCGTGGTCTTGCCAAAGAAGTCCCAGGACTTCTTTGGCAAAAAAGATTGCATGACGGATGGGGCTCGATTTCTTACGAAAAAGTCACCCCACCCGTCATGAGAAGTGTCATTTCCCCGGCACATGTCCGTGGAAATGACGGGATTTCAATTTATTCCGTCATCTGCGGATGACGGAACTCTGCGAGGCTCCGAACCCCGAGAGTTTTTCCACAGCCTGAAAAAGGGGACGGTGGCACACCGTCCCCCTTCGTGCTATTTTTGAATTGGAGGCTTACTCCCTTGAACATCTTCGACATTATGGGCCCCATTATGGTGGGGCCAGCCCCAGCGGCCAAGGCCGCCGGGGACCCCGTGATTTTATTTGCGCAGCGGAAATGAATTCCGCTTTGCGCCAAGGTTTTTGACTTGTGCAAGTCAAAAACGCTTGTACGCCGCACCCGCGGCGGGGCTGGACGGCCCCACACACTTACTCTCTTTACAAAGGCGGAATGCTTTTTGAACATCTTCGACATTATGGGCCCCATTATGGTGGGGCCGTCCAGCTCTCATACGGCGGGCGCCGCCCGCATGGGCCGGGTGGCCCGTCATCTGCTGGGCAGCCAACCGGTGAAGGCGGACATCCAACTCCACGGCTCTTTTGCCGCCACCGGCTCCGGCCACGGCACCGACCGGGCCATTGTGGCGGGGCTCTTAGACCTGGCCCCCGACCACCCGGACATTCCCCGCAGCTTTCAGCTGGCCCAGGAGGCGGGGATGGAGGTGTCCATCCGTCCCGTGGATCTGCCCGGGGCGCACCCCAACACCGCCCTTTTGACCCTCACCGACGCCCAGGGCCATACCCTGTCCGTCTCCGCCTCCTCCTTGGGGGGCGGGCGCATCCGGGTCAACGCCATTGACGGCATGGAGGCCTCCTTCTCCGGGGAGCTGCCCACCCTCATCATCCGCAACCAGGACCGGCCGGGCATCGTCTCCCAGGTCAGCCAGGTCTTGTCCGACCACCAGGCCAACATCGCCACCATGCAGCTCTACCGGGACCGGCGGGGCGGTCTGGCGGTGATGGTGCTGGAGTGCGACAACGCGCTCTCCCCCGCCCTGGTGGACGAGCTGTCCCATCTGGACGGGGTGGAGCGGTGTACCTATCTCAATATGGAGGGCTGACAATATGGCATTTCAATCGGTGGAACATCTCATCTCCTGTTCTCAGCACCAGCCTCTGTGGCGGGCGGTGCTGTTGGACGACTGCCAGGACCGGGACGTGACGGAGCAGGACAGCTTCTCCCGCATGGGCAGTCTGTGGCAGGCCATGGTGGAGTCGGTGGAGCACTACGACCCCCAGCGCCGCTCCGCCTCCGGCCTGTCCGGAGGCCAGGGGGCCAAAATGGAGGGGGCGCAAAACACCCTGTGCGGACCCTTTATGCAGCAGGTCATTGCCACCGCCCTGAAGGTGGGGGAGCACAACGCCTGCATGGGCCGCATTGTGGCCGCCCCCACCGCCGGGGCCAGCGGGGTCATGCCCGCCGTCCTCCTCCCCCTGTGGAAGCGGGAGGGCCTGTCCACCCACACCATGGTGGAGTGCCTGTACGTGGCCGCCGGGTTCGGTCAGGTCATTGCCACCCGGGCCTCCATTTCAGGCGCCGAGGGGGGCTGCCAGGCGGAGATTGGCTCCGCCTCGGGCATGGCCGCCGCCGCCCTGGTCCACGCCCGGGGCGGCACCCCGGACCAGATGGCCGCCGCCTGCGCCATGGCCCTGCAAAATGTGCTGGGCCTGGTGTGTGATCCGGTGGCGGGCCTGGTGGAGGTGCCCTGCGTCAAGCGCAACGTCATGGGGGCGGTGAACGCCATGGCCTGCGCCGACATGGCCCTGGCCGGCATCGTGGGCGTCATTCCCTGTGACCAGGTCATCGACGCCATGAACACCGTGGGCCGCTCCCTCCCCGCCGCCCTGCGGGAGACCGGCAAGGGCGGCCTGGCTGCCACCCCCGCCGGTCGGGCCATCGCCCAAAAGCATACTGCTCCCGCTCCCTGACCCCTTACAGCTTTTTCAGATCCCCCATCACACTGCGGATCATGCTCTCCGGCACCCAGCTGGAGAGAAAGGCGGTGAGCTGCTCCAGCGTCACGGTGCGGGCCGCTCCCTGCACCGGGTGCTTGGACAGCATGGGAATTTTCCGCTGGAACACCCCCCGGCTGCGGGGGTTATCCCACAGTTCTCCCAATGTGATCTGATTGTTGCGCAAGTCCATGTTCATCACCTCCCCCCGTATTCTATGCGCCCGCCCTGTGAATTTTGACTGGAGGTACTGCCATGTCCAACCAACCTCACACACCCCAGGGAAAGCCCCACCCCTTGCAGCGCAAGGGTCTGGTGTACACCGTATACTTTGTACTGCGTCTGCTGGTGATTCTGATGCTGGTGGGCGCCGCCCTCAACCGAAGCTATGAAAATGTGCTCCTGTGTGTCCTCACCCTCTTGCTCTTCATGCTCCCCTCCGCCTTTGAGCGGCGGCTGCGCATCGACCTGCCGGACACCCTGGAGATCATCATTCTGCTCTTCATCTTTGCCGCTGAGATTTTGGGGGAAATTCAGGACTACTACATCACCTTCCCCTACTGGGACACCATGCTCCACACCACCAACGGCTTTCTGTGCGCCGCCATCGGCTTTGCCCTGGTGGACATACTCAACCGCACCGAACGGATCTCTCTGAGCCTGAGCCCCTTCTATATGGCGGTGGTGGCCTTCTGCTTCTCCATGACGGTGGGAGTGCTGTGGGAGTTCTTTGAGTTCTCCATGGACTGCTTCCTCCACTTTGATATGCAGAAAGACACCATTCTCCACACCATTTCCACCGTGAACCTGGACCCCAATCACGGCACCACCGCCGTGGTGGTGGACGGCATTCAGGACGTGATCCTGGTGCTCTCAGACGGCACCCAGCGCCCCCTGGGGCTGGGCGGCTACCTGGACCTCGGCATTGTGGACACCATGGTGGACCTGTTTGTGAACTTTATCGGGGCGGTGATCTTCTCCGCCATCGGCTTTTTCTACGTCAAGGGCCGGGGCCGCAGCCGCTTTGCCCCCCGATTCATCCCCCAGGTGCTCCCGGAAGAAACCTCCTCCCAGGAGGAATAATTCACGAGCCTTTGGTGCATACTTCTCTTGGAATCTAAAACCAGGAGGTCAATGTTATGTACGAACAAGCCAATCCCAGCATCAAGTGCACCGTGTCCAGCTGTGCCCATTTCAAGAACCAGGCCTGCACCCTCAATGAGATCCAGGTGGGCTGCTGCCAGTCCAAGGTGGACTGCTGCCAGGACACCAAGTGCGCCTCCTTCCAGCTGGGGAGCAGCAACAGCTGCCACTAACTCCAAAGAAGTCTGAGGACTTCTTTGGAAAAGGGTTTGCATGGGGGATGGGGCTCGATTTCTTGCAAAAAAGTCACCCTATCCCCCATGAGAAGTGTCATTTCCCCGGCTCATGTCCGTGGAAATGACGGAATTTATGATTCTTTCCCCGCCTGCGGGCGGGGAAATGCTGACTGGCAAAGGTCCTGGATGTGTCCCCAACAGGGGGCGCACCCGGGGCCTTTTTCCATATTGCCAAAATTTCTGCTGCATCATTGCGCTATTTTGGTAGAGTGTAAAATTTTTCTTCCGCTGCAATTTCTCATTGACAAACCGGGGGAAAGGGTCTATCATGGCTTTAATAGTCTAAAGCAAACAACTGCGATGATCAGGCCAGTAGCCCCCTTGTGCGGCAGCTCAGAGAGAAGGCGGTGGGTGCAAGTCCTTTCTGCCGTGTGGTGTGGTGAATCTCCCCTGGAAGCAGTCCGGCTGAAATGATGCAGAGTAGGCAGGACCGGCCCCCGCCGTTATCGGGATCAAGTGCCCCATGTGGGGAATTTAGGTGGTACCGCGGAGCGTCGCTTCGTCCTAATTTTGGATGGAGTTGCGCTCTTTTTCTATCTATGATCCAAAGGAGGGTTATGAATGTTAATGAAAGGTTCTCAAATCGTCATGGAATGTCTGTTGGAGCAGGGCGTGGACACCGTATTCGGTTATCCCGGCGGCACCATTCTCAACATCTACGACGAGTTTGAGCTGCACGGATACAAGGAGAAGATCCACCACTATCTCACCTCCCACGAGCAGGGAGCCAGCCACGCCGCCGACGGCTATGCCCGATCCACCGGCAAGGTGGGGGTGTGCTTCGCCACCTCCGGCCCCGGCGCCACCAACCTGGTCACCGGCATCGCCACCGCCTACTACGACTCCTCCCCGGTGGTGTTTATCACCTGCAACGTCAGTGAGAACCTCATTGGCAAGGATTCCTTCCAGGAGGTGGATATCACCGGCATCACCATGCCCATCACCAAGTGCAACTACCTGGTCAAGGATGTCAATAAGCTGGCCGACATCATTCGTGAGGCCTTCGCCATCGCCCGCTCCGGCCGCCCCGGCCCGGTGCTGGTGGACATCGCCAAAAACGTCACCGCCGCCACGGCGGACTATGAGTTCCTCCCCGTGTCCGAGCACTCCAACCACGGGCGACTGGCCAATATGCTCAAGCGGGCCGGCCGGGACCTGCGCACCCCGGAGCCCGACCACGGGGACATTCAGAAGCTGCTGGATCTGATTGCCCAGGCAGAGCGCCCCATGGTGCTGGTGGGCGGCGGTGTCATCCGCTCGAGAGGCGCGGTGCCCGAGTTCCGCAAGTTCATTGAGACCCTGGACGCCCCAGTGGGCTCCACCATCATGGGCGGCGGCGCCTGTCCCGGCGACCACCCCCTGTTCACCGGCATGGTGGGGATGCACGGCTCCCATGCCTCCAACATCGCCACCACCCGGTGCGATCTGCTCATCGCCATCGGCTGCCGGTTCTCCGACCGGGTGGCCACCGATCCCGCCACCTTTGCCAAACAGGCCAAAATCGTACATATCGACATCGACCGGGCGGAGATCGACAAAAACGTCCTGACCTATCACCACATCATCGGGGACGCCAGAAGGGTGCTGGAGCTGCTCAATGAGAAGCTGCCCCGCCACGACTACACCGCCTGGCGGGAGGAGGTATTCTCCCACAAGGAGCTGCCCCTGAAAAAGGACGACGTGCTCCACGCCCACGAGGTGCTGGAGACCATCCAGGCCCTCACCGACGGCAAGGCCATCATTGCCACCGACGTGGGACAGCATCAGATGTGGTCCTGCCAATACTACCACTTCTCCCGCCCCGGCCAGCTGCTCACCAGCGGCGGCTTCGGCACCATGGGCTTTGGCCTGGGGGCCGCCATGGGGGCCAAGGTGGGCAACCCGGACCAGATTGTGGTCCACTGCACCGGTGACGGCTGCTTCCGCATGAACTGCCACGAGCTGGCCACCCTGGAGCATTACCACATCCCCGTCATCACCGTTATCTTCAACAACGGCACCCTGGGCATGGTCCGCCAGTGGCAGAACCTCATTTACCACAAGCGGTTCTCCCAGACCGACCTGGACCGTGGCCCTGACTTTGTCAAGCTGGCGGAGGCCTACGGACTCAAGGGCTTCCGGGCGGGCACCCAGCCGGAGTTTGAGGCGGCGCTCCGCCAGGCCCTCCAGGCTGGCTGCGCCTGCGTCATCGACTGCACCATCCGGCTGGACGCCATGGTGCACCCCATGGTCAGTGCCGGTACCCCCGTCACCGACTTCATCTTGGACTGAGAGGAGGGCCACTATGAATCATATCGTAACCCGTCACACCCTGTCTGTGCTGGTGGAAAACGCCCCCGGCGTGCTCTCCCAGGTCTCCCGGCTCTTCTCCCGCAAGGGCTACAACATCGAGTCCCTGGCCGTGGGCACCACCGACGACCCCGAGGTGTCCCGTATCACCATTGAAGTCAAGTGCGACGATTTGATGGTAGAACAGATCATCAACCAGCTGCGCAAGCTCTTCAGCGTCTACTCCGTGCGCCTGCTCCCCCCCAACTCCTCCATCCGCCGGGAGTTGGTGCTCATTAAGGTCCGGGCCGAGAGCCGGGACGTGCGCAACGAGGTCATTCAGATCGCCAACATCTTCCGGGCCACCATCATCGACGTGTCCTCCAGAAGCCTGACCCTGGCGGTCATCGGCCAGGAGTCCAAGGACGACGCTCTGGAGAAGCTTCTGTGTGAGTTTGGCATTCTCGAATTGGTGCGCACCGGCATGGTGGCCCTGGAGCGCGGGGAGGCCACCATCAACAACAACGACGACAACAAAGAGACCGACGAATTTGACTTAGGTAAAAATATTCTCTAATTTACAGATATTCTACAAAAGGAGTGTTTCACATGGCTAAGATGTACTACGAAAAGGACTGCGACCTGAACTACCTCAACGGTAAGAAGATCGCCATTATCGGTTACGGCTCCCAGGGCCACGCCCACGCCATGAACCTGAGGGATTCCGGCTGCGACGTGATTGTCGGCCTGTACAAGGGCGGTAAGAGCTGGCCCGTGGCAGAAAAGGACGGCTTCACCGTCATGGAGACCGCCGAGGCCACCAAGATCGCCGACATCATCATGATCCTCATCAACGATGAGCGCCAGGCCGATATGTACAAAAAGGACATCGCCCCCTACCTCACCGCCGGTAAGGCCCTGGCCTTCGCCCACGGCTTCAACATCCACTACGGCCAGATCAAGCCCCCCGCCGACGTGGACGTGTTCATGATCGCCCCCAAGGGCCCCGGTCACACCGTGCGCTCCCAGTTCGTGGCGGGCAAGGGTGTGCCCTGCCTCATCGCCGTGGAGCAGGACGCCACCGGCAAGGCCTATCAGATCGGCCTGGCTTACGCTGCCGGCATCGGCGGCGCCCGTGGCGGCGTGATGGAGACCACCTTCGCCGATGAGACCGAGACCGACCTGTTCGGCGAGCAGGCCGTGCTGTGCGGCGGCGTGGTGGAGCTGATGCGCCTGGGCTTTGAGACCCTGGTGGAGGCCGGGTACGCCCCCGAGAACGCCTACTTTGAGTGCATCCACGAGATGAAGCTCATCATCGACCTGATCAACAAGGGCGGCGTGGCCATGATGAACTACTCCATCTCCGACACCGCCGAGTACGGCGAGTATGTCTCCGGCCCCCGTGTCCTGCCCTATGAGCAGACCAAGGCCAACATGAAGGCGGTGCTCACCGACATCCAGAACGGCAAGTTTGCCGGGGCTTGGATTGCCGAAAACAAGAACGGCCGCACCTTCTTCAACGCCTCCCGCCGTCAGCTGGCCAAGCACCCCATGGAGGTTGTGGGCGCCGAGCTGCGGAAGAATATGCTGTGGGGCGACGACGCCGATCCCGACACCGCTTCCAACTAATTCAAAATCTCAAAAGCGGCCTGACCCCCTAGGGCCAGGCCGCTGTCCTCATATTTGGTAATCTGCCGAACTTTAGGTCTCTACCATGCCCAAAGGCTCCCCTGTGTAAGGAGAGCTGTCTGCATTGTGGGGCCCCCGCCAAAGCCCAGCGCAAGCGGGTTTGGTGGGGAGAGGAGGTGCGACGGCGTGAGCGAGACTTGCCCCGCCTCTCAGGGGCGAGGCGAGAGATACACAGTCCGCACCGACGAGACTGAGGGGTTGACGCTACCCAGGTGCCAACAATCCCTCCGACCCGGCTTACGCCGGGCCACCTCCCTTTACACAAGGGAGGCTTAGACTTCCCGGTCAGCTGATCTGGGATATGGCCGTGGGTCGTCGGTGAGGCCGGCCAGGTAGTCCATGCTGGTCTCCAGTACCACCGCCAGCCGTTTACACTGCTCAAAGGATACGCCACGCTTCCCCGTCTCAATTTTGGAATAATCGCTTTGATCTATTCCTGTGAGCATTTGCATTTTGATTTGAGAATATCCCTTGGCTTTTCGCAATTCCTGTAACCGCTTCATACTATCACCCACGTGTATTATGGCAAATTGACCTACGCAAATCAAGGTATATTTGTCAGCCTGGCAAGGGTGCGCGCTCCGCTGGGGGTCTCTTTCTCAGCGATGAGAAAGACACGAAAGAATCGCCAAAGGCGGGGCCTTCCCCCGCCTTGTGGAATCCACCCCGCGGTACTGGTTGGAGTGTGCGTCCTCCTCTGTTCGGCCCTTGGACTGGTGGAGTCACATAGATGGCTTGCCCTTCTATGGTTCGCACCTACTCCTCTGCTGGTGCATTCTTCTGCCTCCAGGGCCTTACCCTGGCAAAGCAGCTGTTCCCAGCTGCCGATCGCCTGGCTCCCGGCGGCGGCAACGCCGCTTCTCCAAGATAGGCCCGGACGTGAAAACCACCCGGCCATAGGGCCAGCTGCCATGGTAGCCTGGTGTAGTGGCAGAAACAGGAGCCACAGCAAGGGTAACGGGCCGAACATAGCCTTGACGCATTCCCAGTCTCGTACCCCAGGGGGGTCCTTAGGGGGGGAACGCCCTAAGCGGGTTTTGGTTCCTTTTGCCCGTTCAAAAGGAACCCCCAGCGGGCAGCGTCCCCGCCAGGCTGGCAAGCCTGCACCCGAGAAATTGGAACAGTTCAATTCCTCCGTCAGCCCAGCGGCTGACAGCTCCCTTTGCACAAGGGAGCATTTGAAAACAAAAACTACTCAAAAGGAGTTTTCCCTATGCGCTCTGATGTTGTGAAAAAAGGCATCCCCGCCGCCCCCAACCGCTCTCTGCTCTACGCCCTGGGCTACACCAAGGAGGAACTGGAGCGGCCCCTCATCGGCGTGGTATGCTCCTACAATGAAATTGTCCCCGGCCACATGAACCTGGACAAGATCGCCGAGGCGGTCAAGGCCGGTGTCCGGGCCGCCGGCGGCACCCCCGTGGAGGTGCCCGCCATCGCCGTGTGTGACGGCATCGCCATGGGCCACGTGGGTATGAAGTACTCCCTGGTCACCCGGGACCTGATCGCCGACTCCACCGAGGCCCTGGCCATGGCCCACCAGTTCGACGGCCTGGTGATGATCCCCAACTGTGACAAGAACGTGCCCGGACTGCTCATGGCCGCCGCCCGGGTGAACATCCCCACCATCTTCTGCTCCGGCGGCCCCATGCTGGCGGGCAAGCTGCCCAACGGCCGCCGCACCTGCCTGTCCCATATGTTTGAGGCGGTGGGCGCCTACTACGCCGGAAAGCTGGATGAGGCGGGGGTGGAGGAGTACGAAAACGCCGCCTGCCCCACCTGCGGCTCCTGCTCCGGAATGTACACCGCCAACTCCATGAACTGCCTCACCGAGGCCATTGGCATGGGCCTGAGCGGCAACGGCACCATCCCCGCCGTGTGGTCGGCCCGTCTGCGCCTGGCCAAGCACGCCGGAATGCAGGTGATGCGTCTGGTGGAACAGGACATCAAGCCCCGGGACATCATGACCGCTGAGGCCTTCCACAACGCCGAGACGGTGGATATGGCCCTGGGCTGCTCCACCAACACCATGCTCCATTTGCCCGCCATCGCCCACGAGTGCGGCATTGAGCTGGATCTGGATCTGTCCAACGACATCTCCGCCCACACCCCCAACCTGTGCCACCTGGCCCCCGCCGGGGAGAGCTACATGGAGGACCTGGAGCAGGCCGGCGGCGTGTACGCCGTCATGGCCGAGCTGAACAAGAAGGGCCTTTTGAACACCGATGTAATGACGGTCACCGGCAAGACCATGGGTGAAAATCTGGAGGGCGTGGTGAACCGGGACCCGGAGACCATCCGCCCCATTGACCACCCCTACTCCGCCGACGGCGGCATTGCGGTTCTCAAGGGTAACCTGGCCCCCGAGGGCTGCGTGGTCAAGCGCTCCGCCGTGGCCCCCGAGATGATGACCCACCAGGGCCCCGCCCGGGTCTTTGACTGCGAGGACGACGCCATCGAGGCCATCTACGCCGGAAAGATCGTCCCCGGCGACGTGGTTGTCATCCGCTACGAGGGCCCCAAGGGCGGCCCCGGGATGCGGGAGATGCTCAACCCCACCTCCGCCATTGTGGGCATGGGGCTGGGCTCCTCGGTGGCCCTGATCACCGACGGCCGCTTCTCCGGCGCCACCCGGGGCGCTGCCATCGGCCACGTGTGCCCGGAAGCCGCCCAGGGCGGCCCCATCGCCCTGGTGGAGGACGGGGACCAGATCACTGTGGACATCACCAACTGTGCCATCACCCTCCATGTGGATGAGGAGACCTTGGCTGCCCGCAAGGCCGCCTGGGTGTGCCCGCCCCCCAAGGTGACCACCGGATACCTGGCCCGGTACGCCAAGCTGGTGACCTCCGCCAGCCGGGGCGCAGTCCTGGAATAAGCACAAAAAGTCCGTTGCAGAACCTTCTGCAACGGACTTTTCATATCACATTACGAACGATGCCCCAGAGGAGCAGTACCACGGCCAGTCCGCTCCACGCCAGGGTCTCCCAGCGTTTGGAGGGGACATTCCCCCGCCGCACATACACCACCCCTCGGTAGGCCAGCAGCAGTCCAAGGAAAGGCAGCAACACCAGCAGCACCGCATTGGCCTGCCAGGCTGCGGAAATGTCCAGCCGCAGCAGAGCCAGACACATCCGGGTCACGCCGCACCCGGGACACCATAGCCCGGTAACGGCATGGAAGGGACAGGGGACGGCCAGGTGGGTCAGGTGCACCCACCCGGCATATCCCAGACCCGCCGCCAGCACCAGGGCCAGCCCGGCACTCAGGCGGCGCAGTCGCTGTTTCGGGGTCATCTCAGAAGTTGGGGGTGTACTTGTTCAGCTCGGTCTGAATGAGGGCCAGGGTGATGATGCTCAGGCCGAAGAGGTTGAGCAGCAGGAAGATGATGGGGAAGGACCCGGGGGCCACGCCGTTCTCCGCCCGGGCGGCGTCCAGCTTATCCCCCATGGTCCAGGCCCAGTACAGGCCGTAGATGCCGCAGGTGATGATGGACAGCACCAGGGACACGCCGCCGGAGGTGCCGGGGCGGTTGGTGACGCGGTTGACGTCGTTGGTGGCCACCACCCACCAGTACAGGCCGTAGATGCCGCAGGTGACGATGGACAGCACGATACACACGGGAATGCTTCGGTTTTGGCTCATAGTATTCACTCCTTTCTCTTTCCCACAGCATACCATACAACGCCTGGTTTGTCTACAAAAATTGCCCGTCAGAACCGGTCTGACGGGCATTTTTTGTCTATTTTAACCATATCATCCCTGCTTCAGGGCCTGAGCCAGCTGATCGGGGCAAGAGGTGGACTTGGAGCCGCAATGGATGCCCTCCATGCGGGAAATGGCCTCCTCCCGCTTCATGCCCACCAGCAGGGAGGAAATCCCCTGGAGGTTTCCGTTGCAGCCGCCCACCACGCGCACCGCCTGGATGACGTCGTTCTGGTCCAGGTCGATCTCCATCTCCCGGGAGCAGACGCCCCGGGGCATATAATGAATGGTTTTCATGGTTCTATTCTCCTTCCGCTTGCATAGGCTTGTCTGGGCCCATCTCTCACAGCACGATGAGGCCGTAGCGATTGCTGAGCACCTTCAGCTCCTGCTGGTCCAGGTCCCCGGTGCCATCGTAAAAGGCCCGGCCCTGGTAGTAGCGCAGGGCCTGCTCCAGCAGCTGGGGCACATCCGACCACAGGCACAGGGCCTTATTCACCGCGTACTGGTGCTGGGCGAAGATGTCCACGTCATCCTGCTCCAAAATGGAGATCTTCACCGCCCCCACCGGGTCGTCCTCCGCCTCGATGATGTCCTCCAGCAGCTTGGGGGTGCACTCCAGCTCCTCCCCCACATCCACCGTGCGGGTGACAAAGCAGGGAGAGGTGCCAGTGGCGCAGGGGATCACATCCGGGTCCTTCTCCCGCACCACATAGGGGTAAGTTACCACGTTCCCGTCCACCACGTAAAACAGCGGCACGCTGGCATAGTGGGACAGCTCTTCCAGCAGCTCCAGGGCCAGCGCCTTGGGGCAGTTGAGGCCGAAGGCCGCCGCCCCCATGCCCTCTGCCACAAACAGGGCAGCCAGCATATGCACCCGGGTGACGGACTCTCCCTCCTCATTGCAGGCCCAGGACACCCACACCGGCCCATACCCCAACTCCCGGGCGGCCAGAATGGCGGCCCGGCACTCGGCCATGCCGATCATGCAGTTGATGTGGACAGCCCCCTGCCCCGGCCCCAACTGGGCCCGGTACTGCTCCACCAGGTGGTCAAACTCCGCCTCTCCGGCGGGGGGGACGTCCAGCCCCATGGGGCCCACACGCCGCTGAAATATGGGAACCGCTGCATCCATGTGTTCCATGTCGTACTCCTTCACAATCGTTGCGTCTCATGTTTGGCTGCAAAGTCTTTCTAAGGGGGTAGTATATCAAATTCTGTCGTCCATGGCAAGGGCATCTCCCAACAAAAGGGGGAGCAGGGGCTCAAACAAAACCCCCTCCCGGGGGTCCGTGCCCAGGGCGGCGGTGTAGGAGGCACAGCGGGCGATGAAGTGGGCCGCCCGGCTCACCCCTCGTTCCAGGCTCTCCCCCATCATCAGGCTGCCGGTGAGCACGGCGGCAAACAGGTCGCCGGTGCCCGGGTACTCCCCCGGCGCCCGCACGGCCACGGTGGTGCCGCTGGTTCCGGTGGTGTGGTCAAACCAAACCGCCCCGGTGTACCCAGGCTCCGGGGTGATCCCGGTGACCACCACAGACCGCTGCCCCTGCCCGGACAGCTCCACCGCCAGCTCCCCCCCCCGCCGGTCCAGCAGGGCGTCGGGGGAAAGGCCCAGCAGAATGGCCGCCTCGGTGAGGTTGGGGGTAATGACCTGGGCCTGGGCACACAGCTCTCCCATGGCCCGGGCCATCTCCTCTGTCATGGAGGCATACAGCCTGCCGTGATCCCCCAGCACCGGGTCTACCACCACCTGGGTCCGGCTGCCGGACAGCCGCTCCACCGCCTCCATGGCCTGGCGGATCTGCTCTGTTGTGGCCATATACCCGGTGTAGATGCCGTCAAAGGTCAGCCCCAGCTGTTCCCAGTGGCGCAGAGTGCCTGTCACCTGGCCGGTCAGGTCGGTGCGGGCCACCGGCCCAAAGCCCCCGGTGTGGGTGGACAGCACCGTGCCCGGCAGCGGACAGCACTGGACCCCCATCACCGACAGCACCGGCAAGATCACCGCCAGCGAACACCGCCCGTAACAGGACAGGTCGTGGATGGCCGCTACCTTTCGCATTCCTATCTACCCCAATCTCCGTTTTTCCTATCATTATACCCTTCCCCCTCCGGGGAGGCAACAGGATTTCTTTACAAACATATCCGTTCTTGCTATACTGGAAAAAGCAAAAACCACAGGATCAAAGGAGGATTTTCATGAAACGTCTCGCTTGTCTCCTGGCAGCCGGTGCCATGCTCCTCTCCCTGGCCGCCTGCTCCGGCCAGCCCGCTCCCTCCCCCTCGCCCACAGCGGAGCCTACCCCCACGGCAGAGCCCACCCCCACCCCGCCTCTGTACACAAACCCCCTCACCGGTGAGGCCACGGACACCGATTTGAGCGGGCAGAAGCCCGTCACCGTGGTGCTCAACAACATCCGGGCCGCCATGCCCCAGCAGGGCAACTCCACCGCCGACATCATCTATGAGGCGGTGGCAGAGGGCGGCATCACCCGGATGCTGGCGGTGTATCAGGACCCCAACGACCTGACCACCATCGGCTCGGTGCGCTCGGCCCGGGACTGCTTCTTGGACCTGGCGCTGGGCCATGACGGCGTCTTTGTCCACGCCGGCGGCAGCCACTATGTCTATGACACCCTGGCTCAGCTGGGGGTCAACGACGTGGACGGGGTGAAGGGCACCAACGCCTCCGGCATCTTCTTCCGCGACCCCGACCGCACCCCCGGCGTCTCCTACGCCTGGGAGCACACCCTCATGGCGGACGGTGCCACCCTGGTGAAGAACCTCACCGCCAGCGGCATCATGGGCCCCCACAGCGACGGCTACCAATATGAGATGGACTTTGCCGCCGACGGCACCCCCGCCGGTGGGGAGAACGCCAACACCGTCACCGTCTCCTTCTCCGGCTACAAGACCACCACCTTCCGCTACGATGCCGCCAAGAAGGTCTATTGGGTGGAGCAGTACGGGGAGGCCTTTGTGGATGGCAATGACAACACCCAGATCTCCACCACCAACATTCTGGTGCTGAAAACCGACTACTCCTTTATGGACGACGGGTATTACAGCGACGTCAAGCTGGACTCCGGCTCCGGCTATTTCGCCTGCGGCGGCAAGATCATCCCCATCACCTGGGAGAAGGGCGGTCACTATGACCAGCTGCGCTACTACACCAGCGACGGCAAGCCCCTCACCCTGGGGGTGGGCAAGAGCTTCGTGTGCATCATCCCCACCACGCAGTCCGTCACGGCTGAGTGAGAAAAAAGACTGGAAGACCACGTTCTGGGTCTTCCAGTCTCAGACTGTCGAAAAGCCTCACGTCAATGCAAGAAGGACAGATGATCTTACATCGTCAAAAAGCCCTCGGCAGAGTTTTTCCATCCGAAGATGGAAAAATAAATTGAAATCTGTTTTTTTCGGGGACATGAGCATCGAAAAAAACACTGCTCAGACCGCCAGTGTGGAATCGGGTCGTCCTTTGA
>DVKO01000062.1 GCA_018715985.1 Candidatus Enterenecus avicola | reverse complement strand
GCCGGGACTGGGCCTCGGACATGGCAATCCACTCCAGAGAGTTGGCCCGGGGCTTGAGGCAGTACCAATAGTAAACGAAAAAGGCCACCACAATGGCCATCCCCAACAGTGCAAACACAAAGGCGGGGGAGAGATGGGTGAAGAACCAGCCAACCCCGGTGACCGCGCTGTCCCAACCCTGCTGTATTCGCTCAAACAGGTTGGGAGAGGCGGAGGACGTGGCGGTGGCAGCGGTGAAAAGCTCCATAGCGGTTGACCTCCTAGGTGAACATAGACATAGACATACATATTTTACTACGAATGGCCGCTGATGAAAAGACTCAAATGTGAAATTACCCCGCTCTTCCGGGAACGGTTAGCAATCGCCCGGGAATACTGCAAAAAACCCTGGGTGTTTTATTCCACATTTCCATTCACATTTAATTTACAACTGAACTATTGACAATTCACGGGGGTGGTGGTACAGTATCTTTAGCACTCGGGGATAGTGAGTGCTAAAATGAGAGAACAGGAGGATGCCGCTTGGAACTGACCGAACGAAAAAAGAAAATTTTGCGGGCTGTGGTGGAAAGCTACATCCGTACCGCAGAGCCGGTGGGCTCCAAGGCCATCTTGGACCTGACGGAGTTGAAGGTGTCCTCCGCGACCATCCGCAATGAACTCTCCGACTTGACCGAAATGGGCTACCTGGAGCAGCCCCACACCTCCGCCGGACGGGTGCCGTCCCCCAAGGGCTACCGGCTGTACGTCAACGAGCTGATGGAGGAGCAGCGGCTGAGCCTGGAGGAGACGAAGCAGATCAACGACGCCCTGCACCTGAAGATGCAGGAGCTGGACAAGGTGATTGACCAGGCCGGACGCATGGTGTCCCAGCTGACCAACTATCCCGCCTTTGCTGTGGCGGGGGGACGGCGGCGCACCACCATCCAGCGCTATGACCTCATCATGGTGGACGTCAACTCCTTCATTGTGGTGGTGATGACGGACAGCAACGTGGTGAAAAACAAACTCATCCGCCTGCCCACCGATTTGTCCCAGCCCCAGCTGCAGATGCTCACCACCCTGCTCAATGCCTCTTTTGTGGGCAAGAGCCTGGAGGAGCTGACCCCCGAGCTGATGCGGGTGGCGGAACACGCCGCCGGCAGCGCCTACGGCCTCATCTCCCTGGTGGTGTCCTTTGCCATGGATGTGCTGGACTCCCTGGAGCACAGTCCGGTGTATACCGCCGGGACCAGCCACATTCTGGACCACCCCGAGTACCGAGACGTGGGCAAGGCCCAGAAGCTGATGAGCTACCTCACCGAGGATCAGTCCCTGGCCAACGTGCTGGATCTGCCCGCCCTCAACGAAGACAACACCAAAATCCTCATTGGCCCGGAGAATGTGGCCGACGAGTTGAAAGATACCAGCGTGGTGCTGGCCAGCTACGACATCGGAGACGGCATGAAAGGCGTCATCGGTGTGGTAGGGCCCACCCGTATGGACTACGCCAAGGTGGCCGCCAAGCTGTCCTATGTGGCAGACGGCTTGTCCAAGCTCTTTGGACAGGGAGAACTGCCCCCCGCCCTTGGCGAAAAGGAGGAATAGTACCCCATGGATGAGAAAAACATGAACACAGAAAACCTGGAGCAAGAGGTGGAGGAGCTGGTGGAAGAGCCGCAGCCCGACACCCAGCCCGAGGCCCCAAAGGCCGACCAGCCGGCGACCGGAGCGCCCAAGGCGGATGATCAGCTGGCCCAGGCCCAGGAGAAATACCTGCGCCTGGCCGCCGAGTACGACAACTACCGCAAGCGCACCGCCAAGGAGAAGGAGAGCGCCTGGACCAATGCCAAGGCCCAGACCGTGGCCGCCTTCCTGCCGGTGTACGACAACCTGGAGCGGGCCTTGAAGCAGCAGACCAGCGACGAGGCCTACGCCAAGGGCGTGGAGATGACCATGAAGGGACTCCAGGATGCCCTGGCCGGGCTGGGGGTGGAAGTGATTCCCGCCCTGGGCGAGACCTTCGACCCCAACCGCCACAACGCCGTGATGCACGTGGAGGACGACGCCGCCGGGGAAAACACGGTGGTGGAGGTCTTTCAGCAGGGCTTTACCTGCGGCGATAAGGTGATCCGATTTGCCATGGTAAAAGTGGCAAACTGATCCGTATATTTCCCTTTGTAAACATATATTTGCCATATATTTAGGAGGAATTGTTATGTCTAAGATTATTGGTATCGACCTTGGTACGACCAACTCTTGTGTGTCCGTCATGGAGGGCGGCGAGGCCGTCGTCATCCCCAACGCCGAAGGCAACCGCACCACTCCTTCCGTGGTGGCCTTCTCCAAGGACGGCGAGCGCATGGTGGGCCAGGTGGCTAAGCGCCAGGCCATCACCAACCCCGACCGCACCGTGATCTCCATCAAGCGTGAGATGGGTTCCGACTACAAGGTGAACATTGACGGCAAGAAGTACACCCCCCAGGAGATCAGCGCCATGATCCTGCAAAAGCTGAAGGCGGACGCAGAGGCCTACCTGGGCCAGACCGTCACCGAGGCCGTCATCACCGTCCCCGCCTACTTCACCGACGCTCAGCGTCAGGCCACCAAGGACGCCGGTAAGATCGCCGGCCTGGAGGTCAAGCGTATCATCAACGAGCCCACCGCTGCCGCTCTGGCTTACGGTGTGGACAAGGAGACCGCTCAGAAGGTCATGGTGTACGACCTGGGCGGCGGTACCTTCGATGTGTCCATCCTGGACATCGACGACGGCGTGATCGAGGTTCTGGCCACCGCGGGCAACAACCGCCTGGGCGGCGATGACTTCGACAAGTGCGTCATGGACTGGATGGTGTCCGAGTTCAAGAAGAGCGACGGGGTGGACCTGTCGGGCGACAAGGTGGCCATGCAGCGCCTGAAGGAGGCGGCTGAAAAGGCCAAGATCGAGCTGTCCGGCGTCACCTCCAGCACCATCAATCTGCCCTATATCACCGCTGACGCCACCGGACCCAAGCACCTGGACCTGACCCTG
>DVKO01000009.1 GCA_018715985.1 Candidatus Enterenecus avicola | reverse complement strand
CACTGGCGGGCTGAGATGTGTTTTTTTCGATGCTCATGTCCCCGAAAAAACAGATTTCAATTTATTTTTCCATCTTCGGATGGAAAAACTCTGCCGAGGGCTTTTTGACGATGCAAGATCATCTGTCCTTCTTGCATTGACGTGAGGCTTTTCGACAGTCTGAAACGCCCTGGAAAGGTTCCACTTTCCAGGGCGTTTGTCGTTAAAACAAATCCTTCTTTTTGAGGAAGATGGCCAGCACCACGATGATGGCCACACTCATCAGCAACGGCACCCACCAGAACTGATCCAGGGGGAGGCCGCCGGTGATGTTCATGCCGAAGTAGCCGAAGATGATGTTGGGCACCGTCATGAGGATGGTGATGGAGGTGAGCACCTTCATGATGACGTTCAGGTTGTTGGAGATCACCGAGGCGAAGGCGTCCATCATGCCGGAAATGATGGAGGAGTAGATCTGGGCCATCTCAATGGCCTGACGCACCTCAATGAGCACGTCCTCCAGCAGGTCATGATCCTCCTCATAGAGGGTGACGATACGGCCCCGGAGGATCTTCTCCAAGGTCACCTCGTTGGCCTTCAGAGAGGTGTTGAAGTAGACCAGGGACTTCTCCAGGTCCAGCAGCTGGATGAGCTCCTTGTTGCGCTGGGACTTGTACAGCTGCCGCTCCATGTAGTTGTAGGTCTTGTCGATCTGCTTCAGGTATTGCAGGTACCGCTTGGCCACCAGCAGCAGGATGTTGAGGATGAACCGGGTGCGCTGCTGGGTGCGCACATCCTTCACCAGTCCGTCCTGGAGGTCCCGCATCACCGATGTCTCTTTCAGGCACACGGTGACAATGTGCTTGTCGGTGACGATGATGCCCATAGGCAGGGTGGAGTACACCACGCCGGTCTCGTCCCGCTCCATGGCAGGGGTGTCCACAATAATCAGGGTCTGGCCGTCCTCGCTGTCAATGCGGGAGGTCTCCTCCTCGTCCAATGCCGCCTTCAAAAAGGGCAGCTCCACCCCCAAAGTCACTGAGATAGTCTTCAGTTCATCCTCGCTGGGGTAGATCAAATTGATCCAGCAGCCGTCCTCCACGGTGTCCAGCTTGGTCATTTTTCCGTCAATGGTCTTGTGAATGCTAATCATATTGGTTCACACCTTTCCCAAGCAGGCAAAGGGTGACTTCCCCCCGTGCCGCTCCGCTTTTGTTTGTTCCTGTTGGGTACAGGCTGCGGGCGCACGAAAGCAGAAAGGATGCCAGGGCATCCCCCTCAACACACACGCCGCACACTATTGTTCCAACTTCGACTTGATGGGTCACCTGCCACGGCGTATGTCACATCCTCTCGTTCCTACGGCAAAAATTGCCGGGCCAGTCCAGATTTTGTCCGGCCACGCAATATTATATGACAG
Source organism: Candidatus Enterenecus avicola (assembly GCA_018715985.1). Lineage (GTDB taxonomy): Bacteria > Bacillota > Clostridia > Oscillospirales > Oscillospiraceae > Enterenecus > Enterenecus avicola. The sequence continues at coordinate 4,399 of DVKO01000009.1, read as the reverse complement.
CCCCCGGTGGTTTGCAAGCCCAAAAATCTCACCACCGGGGGCCGCTTTTTGTCAATTTGCCCCCAAAAGCAGGGGCTGATATTGTTTTCCCTCCAGAGCCAGGGCCAAGGTGTCCCCGGTGAGGGAGTAGTCGGCCACCAGAGAGGCGGGCTTTTCATAGCAGTCATCCTGGCGGAAGGGGACAAAGTACACCCCTTTGCGCCCCAACATGGTGCCCACATTGGGGGCAGAGGCGGCCAGGCCGTCGTTGGTGGCCAGGGCGATGACCAGGGGTCTGCCGTTGCGCAGGTGGGCCTTGGCGGCCATGGTCACCGTCCCGTCCGTCACCCCGTGGGCCAGCTTGGCCAGGGTGTTGCCGGTGCAGGGGCAGATCACCAGGGCGTCCAGCAGCTTCCGGGGCCCGATGGGCTCGGCGTCGGCCAGCTTGCCGATGACCCGCCGGCCGCAGATGCGCTCCATCTCCCGCATAAAGTCGTGGCTGTTGCCGAATCGGGTGTCGGTGCCCGCCACCGTCTCCGAGACGATGGGCCAGATCTGGGTGTATTTTGCCGCCAGCTGCTCCAGGGTGTCCAGGGCCCGGGCCATGGTGCAAAAGGAGCCGCAAAAGGCGACCCCAATGTTTTTCGCTTCCATCGTTACACTCCCAACTCCTCCATAATGTGATAGACGGTGCCTTTGAGGTACTCCGCCGCCGTGCGCGGGGCCACTTTGCCGGGCAGGCCACGGGCCCACACCACCGGAACGCCCAGGGCCTGGGCCGCCCCCTGGTCCACCCCTCCCGGCTCGGAGGCCAGATCCATGACCCAGGCCCCCTCCCGCAGCGCGGACAGCTCCTCCACCCCCAGCAGGGGGGCGGGGACGGTGTTCACCACCAGATGGGGGCAGTGCAGCCACTCGCGCATCCCGTGCAGGGGCTCCGCCTCCAGCCCCAGGCTGGCGGCCAGGGCCCGCTGGGCAGGGCTGCGGGCCAGCACCCGCACCCGGGCTCCCAGGGCAGACAGGCGCAGGGCCAGGGCCTGCCCCACCCGCCCAAAGCCCAGGATCCAGATGCGGGCGTTGTGGATGGTGATGGGCAGGCGCCCCATGGCCAGCCCGATGGCCCCTTCGGCGGTGGGAATGGCGTTGAGCAGGGTCAGCTCCTCCCGGGTGTAATAGTCCTCCACCCGGAGCCCCCGCTGCCGGGCCATGGTGCGCAGCTCGTCACGAATCAACCCGCCGCACAGCAGCTGCCCCGGGGCCATGCGCTCCACCACCTGGGACACCTGCACCCTTCCCTCCCACAAGGGGGTATACACCTCCCCCTCCGGCTTCTCCGCCGGAAGGGGGAGAACGACGCAGCGGGCGTCTGAAATGCCCTCCAGACCCCCTTGCTCCTCCTCGTCCAGCCCATAGGTATGTACCCTGTGGCCGTCGTCTCGGAGCAGTTTTGCCAGAATGCGCTGCCGCTGATCTCCACCCACGATCCAGATGTGTGTTCGCTCCATCTTCCCGTCCCGCTCCTCTCCGGGGCGTTTGCCTTTCGGATACCGCCCTCAACCCAGTGTATTCCCTCCGCCTGTGGTGGTGACATCTGGAAACAACTTGAAAGGAACGATTGCATTTTGTGTCAAGACAGCTTATAATGGATGGCACATCTAACACTACAAAGGGGGACCACCCTGTGCAACACCAAGTCAACTACACCATGCTCACCGATTTCTACGAGCTGACCATGGGAAACGGCTACCTTCAGACCGGCGTCACCGACCAGATCTGCTATTTTGACATCTTCTTCCGCAGTGTACCCGACGGCGGCGGCTTTGCCATTGCCGCGGGCCTGGAGCAGGTGATCTCCTACATCCGGGATCTCCACTTTGACGAGGAGGACATCGCCTACCTCCGGTCCAAAAACACCTTTTCCGATGGATTTTTGGAGTATCTGCGCTCCTTCCGCTTCACCGGTGACATCTGGGCCGTGCCCGAGGGCACTCCCATCTTCCCCCGGGAGCCCATTCTCACCGTCCGGGCCCCCGCCATTGAGGCCCAGTTTGTGGAGACCTATCTGCTGCTGACCCTCAACCACCAGTCCCTCATCGCCACCAAGTCCAACCGCATCGTCCGGGCCGCTGAGGGCCGCCCGGTGGCGGAGTTTGGCTCCCGGCGGGCCCAAGGGGCGGACGGGGCTCTGCTGGGCGCCCGGGCCAGCTACATTGCCGGGGCCTCCGGCACCGCCTGCGCCATGGCTGACCAGATGTTCGACACCCCCGCCACCGGCACCATGGCCCACTCCTGGGTGCAGATGTTCCCCGACGAGTACACCGCCTTCAAGACCTACTGCCAGATCTACCCCCACGCCGCCACTCTGCTGGTGGACACCTACAACGTGCTCAAGTCCGGGGTGCCCAACGCCATCCGGGTGTTCCAGGAGCTGGGCATCACCCAGGGCGGCATCCGCATCGACTCCGGCGACCTGACCTACCTGTCCAAGAAGGCCCGGAAGATGCTGGATGAGGCGGGGCTCCCCGGCATCAAGATCATCGCCTCCAACTCCCTGGACGAGTATATCATCCGGGACCTGCTGACCCAGGGGGCCGCCATCGACGGCTTCGGGGTGGGCGAGCGGCTCATCACCTCCAAGAGCGAGCCGGTGTTCGGCGGCGTGTATAAGCTGGCGGCCATCGAGGGGAAGGACGGCACCATCATCCCCAAAATCAAAATCAGCGAGAACCCCGCCAAGATGACCATTCCCCACTTCAAAAAGGTGTACCGCCTCTACGAGATCGAGACGGGGAAGGCCCTGGCCGACTATATCTGTCTCCACGACGAGCACCCCGACTTCACCCAGCCTCTGGAGCTCTTTGACCCCGAGGCGGTGTGGAAGCGCAAGACCATTTCCAACTACACCGCCCGCCCCCTGCTGGTGCCCATCTTCCAGGGCGGCCAGCTGGTGTACCAGTCCCCCACCATCCAGGAGACCCGTGTGTACTGTGCCCGGGAGGTGGACAGCCTGTGGGACGAGGTCAAGCGGTTTGAAAACCCCCACAACTACTACGTGGACCTGTCCCAGAAGCTGTGGGACGTGCGGGCCCAGCTGCTGTCCCACAACTCCTGAGGTGGCCTATGCAAGGCATTGTATACGCCATGCACAAGGAGGTGGCGGGGGCGCTGTGCCCCTCCGGCCCGGTGCAGACCCTGGCGGGGATGGAGTTCTACTCCCCGACCCCTGACATCGTGGTGTGCATCTGCGGGGTGGGCAAGGTCAACGCCGCCATGGGCACCCAGGTCCTCATGGACCGCTTTGGGGTGGATGCGGTGTGGAATGCCGGGGTGGCCGGGTGCTTCCACGACTTCCCCGTGGGCACCCTGGTGGTGGCCCGCCACTGCGTCCAGCACGACCTGGACACCTCTGCGGTGGGCGACCCCTTGGGGCTGGTTCCCGCCCTGAACCTCATTGAATTGCCCTGTTCCCAGGTGGAGGAGCATCTGAACGCGCTCACCCAGGCGGGGTTTGCCCCCCGCCCCGGGGTGGTGGCCACCGGGGACTGGTTCGGCCGGGACTATGACCGGGCGGCCCTGCTGCGGGACCACTTTTCCGCCACCGTGTGCGACATGGAGGCGGGGGCGGTGGCCCAGGTGTGCCTGCGCAACCAGGTGCCGTTTTATGCTCTGAAAATCGTCTCCGACCACCTGTTCCACCCCGCCCAGGGGGAGGAGTACGCCCAAAACGTGCCCCAGGTGGTGGACAAGCTCAACCAGGCCCTGGCGGCCCTGCTGTGGAGGACTTAACATGGAAAAAATCGCAAGCTTTCAGGTGGACCACACCACCCTGCGCCCCGGGATGTACCTCTCCCGCCGGGACGGGAACGTGGTCACGTTTGACCTGCGCTTCAAGGTGCCCAACACCGGGGATCTGCTCACCAACGCCGAGATGCACTCGGTGGAGCACATCATCGCCACCCTGCTGCGCAACTCCCCTCAAAAGGACGCGGTGATCTACTTTGGCCCCATGGGGTGCCAGACCGGGTTTTACGTCCTGCTGGACGGCGCCCAGCTCAACCTGGCCCACTGCATCGCCCTCATCCAGTCCGTCTTTGAGGCGGGGGCCAACTACGCCGGAGAGATGCCGGGCAAGTCGGCGGTGGAGTGCGGCAACTACCGCAATCTGGACGTGGGACTGGCCAAGGCCCAGTGCCGGTACTACGCCGATGTCATCAAAGGCTGGACAGTGGAGCAGCTGGCCTATTAAATACGCAAAAAAGCCGATGTAGACGGTTTTGCTGTCTACATCGGCTGAGCGTGTCGAAAAAGTTCGACACGCTTCTCAAAAATGCAAGCATTTTTTCGAGGGGATGCAGCCCGCTGCGCGCAGAATCGGGTCAAAGGACGACCCGATTCCACACTGGCGGGCTCCAGAAGTGTT
>DVKO01000061.1 GCA_018715985.1 Candidatus Enterenecus avicola | reverse complement strand
ATAAACTCACAAAGTTAGTATACCCCTTTTCCCTTTGCAATGCAAGTGGGCGTGGAAATATTTCTATTATTTTTACCTAAAATTGACAAAACAGACCGCACATTCTCAGTCTGCCCTCCGGGCTGACAGCTTCCCTCACCTAAGGGGGCCTTGTCTCCAAGAGAAAAGGTCTGCTGCAAAATGGGAATTTTGCAGCAGACCTTGCTCATTTCACGTAATTGCGCAGTACCCCCACGTGGGAGATCTCCACCTCCACCACATCTCCGGCCCTCATGGGGCCGATGCCTGCCGGGGTGCCGGTGGCCACCACGTCCCCCGGCTCCAGGGTCATGGAGGCGGTGACAAACTCCAGCAGCTGAGGGATGGGGGTGATAAAGTCCCGGGTGTTCCCCTGCTGCACCACCTGCCCGTTGAGGCGGGTGGTCACATCCAGACCGGCGGGGTCCACCCCGTCCACCACCCAGGGCCCCACGGGGCAAAATCCGTCCATGGACTTGCCCCGGGTCCACTGGCCATCGTGCTGCTGCACGTCCCGGGCGGTGACGTCGTTGAGGCAGGTGTAGCCCAGCACGTAGTCCTGCCAATTCTCTGCGGAAATCTGGGTGGCCCGGCGGCGGATGACCACTCCCAGCTCCCCCTCATAGTCCAGGCGCTGGACAAAGGCCGGGGGTGTGATCTCCCCTTCCGGGTGGTTGAGGGCGTTGAGTCCCTTCATGAATAAAACAGGAAATCCCGGCGGCTCCGCCCCCATCTCCCGGGCGTGCTCGGCATAGTTCTTGCCGATGCACACCACTTTGGTGGGGGTGCAGGGGGCCAGCAGGGCGCAGTCTGCCAGGGGCACGCTGCCCCCATCGTACTCCACTCCTTCATAGGGAGCCTGGGACAGGGTTTTCACCTGCTCTCCCTCCACCACGCCCCATCGGGGGCCACTCTCACCTTGAAAACGCACGTACTTCATCGCTCACCCCTCCATATGGTTGAAAATCAGCTCCAGCAGCTCCTGCTTGCCGTCTCCCTTCTCGGCAGAGAAAGGAATCACCGGCACCTGGTCGGGCAGCTCCAAGGTGTCCCGCACCCGCTGGAGGTTGCCCTCCACCTCGCTCTTCTTCAGCTTGTCCAGCTTGTTGGCCACCACCACATAGGGCTTCTGGGTGGTGAGGAAAAAGTCGCTCATCACCTTGTCGTCCGCCGTGGGCTTGTGCCGGGCATCCACAAGGAGGATACCCAGAGTCATCAAAGAGGTATCGGCGAACCAGCCCTCAATGAGCTTGGCCCACCGGGCCCGCTCGGCCATGGACACCTTGGCGTAGCCGTACCCGGGCAGGTCCACCAGGTAGAGCTGCTTGTCAATGAGAAAGTAGTTGATGTGGGTGGTCTTGCCGGGAGCGGAGCCCACGCGGGCAAAGTTTTTGCGGTTGAGCAGGCGGTTGATCACCGAGGACTTGCCCACGTTGGAGCGCCCGGCAAACACCACCTGGGGCAGAGCGTCCCGGGGAAAGTCGGCGGGCTTGGCCGCGGAGCGGACAAACTCCGCCTGATTCAAATTCACCTTCATCTTCCCTCACCTCACTGGCACAGATTCACCGCCGCCCCGGGGGTCTTGCCCGGCTCCGGGGTGATGACGGCATCACAATGTTTGGGGTTGGTACACTCCCCCATCAGGGCGTAGGCCAGCACCTGGTCGGCGCTGGTGACGGGGAGGAACTTCAAGCTCTCCCGCACCAGGGGGTCGATCTCCTCCAAATCCTTCACATTGTCCTGGGGGAGGATCACCGTGCTCATGCCGTTGCGCAGGGCCGCCATGGTCTTTTCCTTCAGTCCGCCGATGGCCAGCACCCGGCCCCGGAGGGTCACCTCTCCCGTCATGGCCACGTCCCCCCGCACCGGGGTATCGGTGAGGGCGGAAACCATGGCGGTGGTGATGGCGATACCGGCGGAGGGTCCATCCTTGGGCACGGCGCCCTCGGGGAAGTGGACGTGGATGTCCTTATCCTTGTAGAAGGTGGCGGGAAGGCCCAGCTGGGAGGCCCGGCTGCGGATGTAGGACAGTGCGGTGCGGGCGGACTCTTTCATCACGTCACCCAGGTTTCCGGTGAGTTCCACCTTGCCGGTGCCCTCCACCACATTCACCTCCACCTCCAGGATCTCGCCGCCCACGGAGGTCCAGGCCAGGCCGTTGACCACCCCCACCTGGGGCTGGCTGGCGGTCTTGTCCTGGGCGTAGCGGCGCACGCCCAGAAACTCCTGTAAGGTATCAGGGGTGATGTGCACCGTCTTGGTCTCTTCCTTCACCAGCTTCATGGCAGACTTGCGGCACAGGGTGTCCAGCAGCCGCTCCAGACGGCGCACCCCGGACTCCCGGGTGTAGCCGGAGATGATCTGGCGCAGGGCCTGGTCGGTGAGCTTCACCTGACTGCGGGTGAGCCCGTGGGCTTTCAGCTCCTTGGGCCACAGGTGGCGCTTGGCGATCTGTACCTTCTCCTCGTCGGTATAGCTGCCGATCTCAATGATCTCCATCCGGTCCAGCAGAGGCCGGGGGATGGTGTCGGTGGTGTTGGCCGTGGCGATGAAGAGCACCTCAGACAGGTCAAAGGGCATCTCCAGATAGTGGTCCCGGAAGGTGGAATTCTGGTGCACGTCCAGCACCTCCAGCAGGGCGGCGCTGGGGTCGCCCCGGTGGTCGCTGCCCACCTTGTCCAGCTCGTCCAGCACCAGCACCGGGTTGACGCTACCCGCCTGACGGATGCCGGCGATGATGCGCCCGGGCATGGCCCCCACATAGGTCTTGCGGTGGCCCCGAATCTCCGCCTCATCGTGGACGCCGCCCAGAGAGATGCGGGCCAGCTTGCGGTTCATGGCCCGGGCCACGCTCATGGCGATGGAGGTCTTGCCCACACCGGGGGGGCCCACCAGGCAGAGCACCTGCCCCTTCAGCTGGGGGGACAGCTGCTTCACCGCCACAAACTCCAGAATGCGCTCCTTCACCTTCTCCAGGCCGTAGTGGTCGGCTTCCAGCACCTTGGACACTGCCGCCACATTGGCCCGCTCACGGGTTCTCACCGTCCAGGGCAGCTCCAGGCAGGTGTCCAAATAGCCCCGGAGCACCGAGGCCTCCGCCGAGCCGAAGGGCTGCTTTTCCAGATGACGGATCTCCTTGAGCAGCTTCTCCCGCACCGGGTCAGGCAGCTTGGCCTTCTCCACACGCTGGCGGTACTCGGCGATCTCGTCCCCGTCGTCCCGCTCCCCCAGCTCCCGCTGGAGCACCTTCATCTGCTCCCGCATATAGTAGTCCCGCTGGTTGTCCGCCATCTGCTCCTGGACCTTGCCCTCCAGTTCGCTCTCCACCTGGCGGATCTCCACCTCCCGGGCCAAAATACGCACCAGCTTTTCCAGCCGCCGGGTGGGGCGCAGCTCCTCCAGAATCACCTGCTTGTCCTCAAAGCGCAGGGGCATATTCTGAGCGGCATAGTCCGCTATGTAGGAAGGGTCGTCACTGGCCAGCAGCTTCAGATACAGCTCCGGTGACACCCGGTCGGACAGCTCTGTGTACCGCTCCACCAGAGAATAGATCTGTCGGATCAGCGCCTCCGTGCGGGGGGTGTTCTCCCGGGGGGGGGACTCCTCCTCCAGCAGTTCCAGCTCGGCGGTGAGGTAGGGCTCTCGGGTGAGCAGCCGCAGCATTTTGCCACGGCTTCTCCCCTCCACCATCACCCGCACATTGTTGTCCGGCAGGCGCAGGATCTGCTTGACGGTGGCCACGGTGCCCACCTGGTACAAGTGCTTCTGGGCGGGCTCCTCCACCGTCAGCTCCTTCTGGGTCACCAGGAAAATATCCCGGTTGCCCGCCATGGCCTGCTCCAGGGCCCGAATGGAAATCTCCCGTCCCACGTCAAAGTGGATGAGCAAATTGGGAAACACGGTAATGGCCCGCAGGGCCAGGGCCGGCATGACCACAATCTCATGAGGTTGTCTGTTTGTCATATGGATTCCTCCTTTCCTCCTCCCCGCTCAGGGAGGAGCTGGATCGGCAAAAAGGGGCGAGCTGTGTGCCCGCCCCTTTCTCTTCTATGATGTTGGGTTTAAGATGCGTTGCCCTTCCGGGTGGCCTGGCCACCCATCTCGGCCCGCAGTGCAGCGGCGCCCAGTCTGGGTCGGGCCGGACGGCCTTCCTCCCGCTCCACCAGGGGCGGCTCCTCCCCCCGAATGGCCTGGGGGGTGATGGTGACCTTGGCGATGGTGTCGTCGGAGGGGACGTCGTACATGATGGGCGTCATCACTTCCTCCAGCACCGCCCGCAGACCGCGGGCGCCGATTTTCCGCTCCACCGCCTTCTTGGCCGCCGCCTCCAGGGCCTCAGGGGTGAACTCCAACTCCACGTTGTCGTACTCCATCAGCTTCTGGTACTGCTTGACCAGGGCGTTTTTGGGCTCGGTGAGGATCTGCACCAGCTGCTTTTCGTCCAGCGCTTTCAGACCGGTGATCACCGGCAGACGGCCCACCAGTTCAGGGATGATGCCGAACTTCAGCAGGTCGTGGGGCTGCACATGGCGGAAGATGTCCTCCTGCTCCCGCTCGGCGGCGGTGCGCACCTGGGCCCCAAAGCCCATGGTCTTCTGCTCCATGCGCTGCTCAATGATCTTCTCCAGCCCGTCAAAGGCGCCGCCGCAGATGAAGAGAATGTTCTTGGTGTCGATCTGCAAGAACTCCTGATGGGGGTGCTTGCGGCCGCCCTGGGGCGGGACGTTGGCCACAGTTCCCTCCAAAATTTTCAGCAGAGCCTGCTGCACCCCCTCCCCGGACACATCCCGGGTGATGGAGGTGTTCTCGCTCTTGCGGGCGATCTTGTCGATCTCATCCACATAGATGATGCCCCG
>DVKO01000060.1 GCA_018715985.1 Candidatus Enterenecus avicola | reverse complement strand
TGTTTGTCCAAAGGAAACGCCATCTGTGCCAGATGGCGTTTATCCCCTGCACCCAGAGCACCGCTCCCCTGTCTCCACCTCCGGGGTGGCCAATCGATACAGCAGCTCCATGGCGGCGTCCCGGCCGGCAGGGTTCAGGCGGTAATGGGTCCACTTGCCCTCCGGTCTGCTGGCCACGATCCCCGACTCGCAGAGGATTTTCATGTGGTAGGACAGGCCGGACTGGGTGAGATTCAACCCCTCCAACAACACGCAGGCGCACTTCTCGCCGCTGCGCAGCTGCTCTAAAATGGCCAGCCGCTTGGGGTCGCACAGGGCCTTGAACACCTTTGCCTGCTCCTGGTATGGCGCTGCCATGCTCTCACCTCACATCAAATTATTTTGATATGTTTATTATATGCAGCTGCCCCTCGTCTGTCAACAGGAAAATGCAAGCCAGTTTCCTGTCCGGGCCATCTCTTTCTTTACACGGCATGGAGTGTGGGCTATACTGGACTGGTGCAACCCAATTCGACAAAGGAGTGGTTCCAATGAAGCAAGTGGTAGCCGCCAATCTGTTCCGGGGCAAAGAGGCCGTGGGCGGACGTCTCCACTTTGAGGAGCAGCGCATGGTGTTCAAATCCCATGCCTTTAACATTCAGACCGGGGAGACCGTCATCCTCTACTCCGACATTGCCGACGTACACCCCCGAAACACCCTGGGGCTGGTGCCCAATGGCATCTCCGTCATCCTCAAAAACGGCGTAGAGCACAAGTTCGTGGTGTGGAACCGGAAGGAGATCATAGCATTTCTGCGGGAGAAAGCCGGGGGAGTGACCACAGGTCACTCCCCCGGTTGAGCGTGTCGAAAAAGTTCGACACGCTTCTCAAAAATGCAAGCATTTTTTCGAGGGGATGCAGCCCGCTGCGCGCATAATCGGGTCAGAGGACGACCCGATTCCACACTGGCGGGCTGAGATGTGTTTTTTTCGATGCGCATGTCCCCGAAAAAAACGGGATTTCAATCTATTTTCCCATCTGCGGATGGGAAAACTCTGCCGAGGGCTTTTTGACGATGCAAGATTATCTGTACTTCTTGCACTGACGCGAGGTTTTTCGACAGTCTGAGCCGGGGGAGTGACCACAGGTCACTCCCCCGGTTTTCCCGTAAATATCAAAACAACCTTGATTTTTCCTGGAAAGTTGTGTATAATGGTACAACACAGAGGGTAGTCAGGTACTTGTAAAGGCCCTTGCCGCCACGCTGTTCGCCGCGCAGCCAGGCAAGCGGTGGCCTGCTCCTCTCCGTTCTGATCTCTGGGGCAAGTGGGGCGGTCTGCCCGCTCTCCTTTCCCCTTTTGCACCTCGTTCTGTCCGGTTCTTACGGTCCAGAGCGGGGTTTTGTGTTTTTCCCCTGCACCCCTTTTTATTGGCTGGCACCGTCCCCACTGGGGGGTTTCCCTTCCGGGGTTCCACAGCGGAACGCTGCCGCCGCATCTTCCTGGCACGCATTTTACATCAAATAGGAGGGATATTCTGATGAAACACAAGGCAAAATGGCTCGGAGGCGTGGGGCTTAGCCTGGCGCTGCTGCTCAGTCTCCTCCCCGCCACCGCGTTCGCGGCGGGCACCGACGAAGCCCGCATCGGCACCACCGACTACCCCACTCTGGAAGAGGCCTTTGAAAAAGCTAAGAACGGGGACACCGTGACCCTGCTCAAGGATGTTACGAAGGAGGGCCCTGGCACCTACATGGATGGCACCGATAAAGCTTTCTACAAGCTCACCGGCGGCGGCACCATCACCCTGGACCTCAACGGCAACACCCTGACCATGAACAAGATTGGCCAGATGTACCAGACCACCGGCGGCATTGAACTCATCGACCGCAGCCTGACCATTCGGGACAGTGTGGGCGGCGGCAAAATCACCGGCACCTCCCGCTGGGGCGGCGGCTCCCTGATCTACGTCAACATGAAGGAAGCCTCCGGCGGCAAACCCAGCACCCTGACCCTGGAGAGCGGCACACTGTCTCTGACGGCAGAGGAGTTCGTGAGTGGCTCCACCGACTATGTCAAGCAGTGCAACAACAGCGTCATCCGCGTCCACAACGGCGGCAGCTTCATCATGAACGGCGGCTCTGTGGAGACCATGGCCACCGAATCTGAGCGGGGCGACTACTGCTCCGGCGGTGTGTTTGTGTACGGCGGCACGGCCCAGCTCAACAAAGGTACTGTTACCGCCCAGGGCGAAGGCACCACTGCCCTGCTGGTCTATGACAACCCCGGGGACGGGCTGACGGCCTCCATCGACCTCCAGGGCGCCTCCGTGTCCTCCGAGGACTGCGGTGCCCAACTCCAGATGGGCGGCGTGCTGAACATCAACTCCGGCTCCATTCAGGCGGACGGATACGGCGTCATCAATTACAGCGGCACCGTTGACATGAAGGACGGCCTCATCTCCTCCAACGGCTGCGGCATTTACAACTATGCCTACTTTGCCAATTACGCCTCCGTGGTGAAGATCTCCGACGGAGAGGTTCGGGACACCCAGGGCTGTGCCGTCTACCAGGTAAGCACGGTTGCCACCGGCGCCACCGCCTCCACGGTGATCTCCGGCGGCCTATACTCCGACTCGGTGGAGCCCTATGTTATTGACACCCTGGACTTTGAGCTCCACGATACCGAAGGCTTCAGCTACTACCCCTCTGTGGACGATGCGCTGACCGCCGCCCAGGGGGAGCAGTTTGACATCAAACAGACCGACCCTGCCGCTGACGCCATCACCGTGTCCTTCCAGGACGATGTGAGCAAGCAGTCCTACGACGTCACCACCAATGACGGCACCCTCACCCTGCCCGTGCCCCAGCAGCAGGACTACCTGTTCCAGGGCTGGGTGGACGGCCAAGGCACCGTGTACAATGGCACGCACACCTTTGAGGCAGACACAGCCCTCACCGCCCAGTGGGTCAAGCTGCCCATCACCCTCACCGATGTGACGGTGGACCCCATTTCCGTGGAGTACACCGGCAAGGCGCTGGATGACTCCGTCATCACCGGCACGGTGAAGGACGGCGACACCCTCATCGAGGGCACCTGGTCCTGGGTGGATCAGCCCACCCAGGCGGGCACCCACAAAGCCCAGGTCCTCTTCACCCCCAAGAACACCAACTACGCCCCTGTGACCGCCACTGTGGAGCTGGTGATCCGTGCTGTGGAAGTGCAGCCCACTCCCACCGTCACTCCCACGACTACGCCCACGACTGCTCCTTCTCAGCCCGGCGCCACCACTGCCCCGTCCACCGGCGGCAGTCAGGCGACGGACAACCCTGACACCGGCGATCACTCCGCCCTGACCCTGTGGATCACGATGCTGGCACTGTCCGGCACCCTGGGCGTCTCCGCCGTACTCTCTGCCCTGGCTGCCAAGCGGAGAAACTCCGCCCGGTAAGCTCTGCCAGGCACATCCCGGCAACATAGCAAAACCCCCTTCTCAGCGCATTTGCTGAGAAGGGGGTTTTCTTATTGCTCCGCCTCACCGGGCAGGTCTACCTCGGGCATCAGCTCCTGGCTGACAATGGCCAGCATCTCCTCCAGCCTGGCGCAGTCCTCCGGGGAGAACCGCTGCCGGATGCGCTCCATAACCTTGCGCACATAGTCGGTGCTGATGTTGTAGTAGTCCCGGTATTTCTGGGTCACCTTCAGGTGATATTCCCGCTTATCCTCCTCGGACTGCACTTTCGTCAGATACCCCTTGCGCACCAGACTGTTGATCTTGTAGGCCGCATTGGGGGGTGAGATGCGCATGAAGGTGGCGAACTCGTTGATGGTGGGGGCGCCCAGGGCCTGAATGGTCTCCATGGCAAAGGTCTCCACCGTGGTCAAGCTGGCCTCCCGGCTTTGAAAATGGGCAAATATCTCCTGGTAAAAATGGAGCTTAAACTTGGTATACACCGCTCCGAATCTCTCCTCCAACATCTTGTTGCCTCCACATTCCTTCTGTTTTCCAACTATTTTAACAGATTTCAAACAAAAGGGCAATCGCTTACTTTCCCAGAGCCAGGGTCAGCTCGGCATTCACCGCCACCTGGCCGTCCACCTTGGCCGTGGCCTCTGCCACTGCCACCGGGCCTTTCTGCTTGGTGATGGTGCACTCCAGCTCCAGCACGTCCCCGGGCACCACCTGGCGGCGGAACCGGGCGTTTTTAATGCCGCCGAAGAAGCCCAGCTTGCCCCGGTTCTCCTCCAGGGAGAGCACCGCAATGCCGGCCACCTGGGCCAGGGCCTCCAGAATGAGTACTCCGGGCATCACGTGGTACTGGGGAAAGTGGCCCTGGAAGAAGGGCTCGTTGACGGTGACGCACTTGATGCCCTTTGCCCACTTGCCCTCCTCCCCGTCCACGATCTTATCCACCAGGGCGAAGGGATAGCGGTGGGGCATGATCTCTGCGATCTGGTTGGAATTATACTGCATGGTTCAGCCCTCCCATTTCTTCATGAGCACACAGGCGTTGTGTCCGCCGAAGCCCAGAGAGTTGGACAGGGCATAGCGGACGGTGGCGTGGCGGCCCTGATTGGGCACGATGTCCAGGTCGCAGGCGGGGTCTGGCTCACGGTAGTTGATGGTGGCGGGGATGTAGTTCTCCTGCACCGCCAGGGCGGTGAAAATGGCCTCCACGCCGCCGGCAGCCCCCAGCATATGGCCGGTCATGGACTTGGTGGAGCTCACCGCCATGTGGTAGGCATGGTCGCCGAACACGGTCTTGATGGCGGCCGTCTCCCCGGCGTCGTTGAGGGGGGTGGAGGTGCCGTGGGCGTTGATGTAGTCCACGTCCTCCGGCTTCACCCCGCCGTCGGCCAGGGCCTGGACCATGGCCCGGGCGCCGCCCTCCCCGTTGGGGGCGGGGGCGGTCATGTGGTAGGCGTCGCAGGTGACCCCATAACCCACCATCTCCGCGTAGATTTTCGCGCCCCGGGCCAGGGCGTGTTCCAGCTCCTCCAAAATCAGGACGCCGGCGCCCTCGCCCATGACAAAGCCGCTGCGGCGGGCATCAAAGGGCACAGAAGCGGCATTCTTATCCTCTCCGGTGTGGAGGGCCCGCATGGTGGTAAAGCCGCCCATGGACAGAGGGGTGATGGCGGCCTCGGCGCCGCCGCACACCATCACCGTGGCGTAGCCGTCCCGGATGTGGCGGAAGGCGTCGCCTACGGCGTTGGAGCCCCCGGCACAGGCGGTGACGGGGCAGGTACACATTCCCTGGAAGCCCAGGTCAATGGCGATGAGGCCCGCCCCCATGTTGGCAATGGCCTCGGGGATGTAGTAGGGGTTGACCCGGTCGAAGCCCTTTTCCAGGCCCCGGGTCTGCTCCGCCTCGGTGTTGACAATGCCGCCCACGCCGCTGGAGACGATGACGCCGCACTGGGTCAGATCCAATCTGTCCTTTTCCAGTCCGCTGTCTGCAAAGGCCTCTCGGGCCGCCACCATGGCAAACTGGGCGTAGCGGCTCATGTGCTTGACCTCCCGCTTGTCCAGCACGGTGGTGGGGTCCCAGTTCTTCACCTCAGCGGCCAGCTTGACCTTGCGGTCGGTGGGGTCATAGAGGGTGATGGTGTCGATGCCGCACACGCCCTCCCGCACCGCCTGCCAGCTCTCCGCCACGTTGTGGCCCAGGGGGTTGACGGTGCCCATGCCGGTAATGACAACTCTGCGTTTGTTTCCCATTGTTTCTACCTCCTCTGGTCACATACCCATGCCGCCGTCCACGCCCAGCACCTGTCCGGTGATGTAGCCGGCCCCGTCGCTGGCCAAAAAGGCCACGGCCTTGGCCACATCCTCCGGGGTCCCTGCCCGGCGGGCGGGGATGGAGGTGAGCATGGCCTCTCGGGCCGCCTCGGGCAGGGCGGCGGTCATGTCGGTGGCGATGTAGCCGGGGGCCACGGCGTTGACGGTGATGCCCCGCCCGGCCAGTTCCCGGGCCACAGACTTGGTCAGGCCAATGACCCCCGCCTTGCTGGCGCAGTAGTTGGCCTGGCCCGGATTGCCCCGCAGGGCCACCACCGAGCTCAGGCTGATGATGCGGCCGTACTTGGCCTTCATCATGGGCCGGGCCACCGCCTTCATGCACAAAAAGGTACCCTTCAGGTTGGTGTTGATGACGGAATCAAAATCCTCTTCCTTCATGGTCATGGCCAGGCCGTCCCGGGTGATCCCGGCGTTGTTGACCAGGATGTGCACCCCGCCCAATTCGCCAACGGCGGTGTCCACCAGCTCCTTCACTGCCTGGCCGTCGGTGACGTCCCCTTTGAAGCACCGGGCCTCCACCCCCAGCTCTTTGAGGGCGGCCAGGGTCTCCTGGGCGGCAGCGTCGTTGCCCGCGTAGGAAAACATCACGTTGGCCCCTTGCGCGGCCAGCTCCAGGCAGATGGCTCGGCCAATGCCCCGGCTGCCTCCGGTGACAATGGCCACTTTTCCGTATAAAGACATGGTCAATTCTCCTCTTTCAGCGCCTGGGCCAGGGCCTGGATGTCGGCCACCGTCTCCACGGCATAGGTCTTGATCTCCGGGGCGGTCTTGCGCACAAAGCCGCTGAGCACCTTGCCCGGCCCGATCTCCACAATGGTGTCCACCCCCAGCGCGGCCAGGCGGCGGATGGTGTCCTCCATGTACACCGAGGACTGCACCTGCCGCTCCAGCAGGGCGGGGATGGTGTCCTCCGGGCCCATCTCGTGGCCCAGGCAGTTGAAGAGCACGGGAATGTGCATCTCCCCAAAGGTCTCCCCCCGGAACTTCTCCGCCAGGGCGTCCCCGGCGGGCTTCAAGAGGGGGGTGTGGAAGGGGCCGCTGACCTTCAGGGGCATACAGCGGCGCGCCCCCATCTCCTTGGCCAGTCGGGCGGCCTCGTCCACCGCACTCTGGTGTCCGCCCAGAACCAGCTGTCCGGGGCAGTTGTAGTTGGCGATGCACACCACGCCCAGCGCCCCGGCCTGCTGGCAGGCCCGCTCCAGCTTCTCCCGGTCCAGGCCCAGCACGGCGGTCATGCCGCAGGCCACGCCCTGGGAGGCCTGGGCCATCACCTGGCCCCGGAAGGCCACCAGGGAGATGGCCTGCTGGGGGGTGAACACCCCGGCGGCCTGGAGTGCGGAGTACTCGCCCAGGCTCAGCCCCGCCGCATAGTCGGGGCGAATGCCCAGGTCGGCGAGAATTTTGGTCACACCCACGGCAAAAGCCACCATGCAGGGCTGGGTGTACCGGGTCTCATTCAGCACCCCCTGGCTGTCCTGGAAGCTGACTTCCTTGACATCAAAGTCCAGGTTGGCCCCGTCCAGGACCTCCCGGAACTGGGGGTAAGCTTCGTACAGGTCCGCACCCATCCCGGGGTGCTGGCTGCCCTGTCCGGCATACAAAAAGGCAATGCTCATCCCTGCATCTCCTTTACGGTTTTCTCATACCCCGCCATCAGGTCCTCAAAGATCTGGCGCAGGGGGCGGATCTCATGGACCATGCCCGCCACCTGACCGGCCATAAAGCTGCCGTTGTCCACGTCGCCGTCAAACACCGCCCGGCGCAGGGAGCCCAGGGTCAGCTTTTCCAGCTCCTCCAGAGGCAGGTGGTCCTTCTCCATGCGCACATACTCCCGGGCCATTCGGTTTTTCAGCACCCGCACAGGGGCGCCGGTGGAGCGGCCGGTGACGATGGTGTCGGTGGCGCTGGCCTTGATGACCGCCTTTTTATAGTTTTCGTGGATGGGGCACTCCTCACTGGCCAGCAGGCAGGTGCCGATCTGAGCGCCGCAGGCGCCCAGGGCAAAGGCGGCGGCCAGCTGGCGGCCGTCGGCAATGCCGCCGGCGGCGATGACAGGGACGGACACGGTGTCCACCACCTGGGGCACCAGGGCCATGGTGGTCATCTCAC
Organism: Candidatus Enterenecus avicola; assembly: GCA_018715985.1. GTDB lineage: Bacteria > Bacillota > Clostridia > Oscillospirales > Oscillospiraceae > Enterenecus > Enterenecus avicola. Next base: position 13,276 of record DVKO01000060.1, on the reverse strand, counting down.
CCACGTGTCCGCCGCTCTCGGTGCCCTCGGCAATGAAGCCGTCCACCCCCAGCCGCTCCAGCCGCTTGGCCAGCACGGGGGCGGCCACCACGGGGAACACCCGGATGCCCGCCTCTTTCCAGGCGGGGACGTACTTGCCGGGGTTGCCGGCGCCGGTGGTGACCACGGCCACCCCCTCCTCCACCACCACCTGGGCCAGCTCGTCCATGTGGGGGTTCATGAGCATCAGGTTGACGCCAAAGGGCTTGTCGGTATGCTCCTTGGCGATGCGAATTTCCTTGCGCAGGGTCTCCCCATCCCAGCCGCCGGAGCCCACCAGACCCAGGGCGCCGGCGTTGGACACGGCGGCGGCGAAGGCGCCGGTGGCGATGTTGGCCATGCCGCCCTGGATCAGGGGAAATTCGATTCCCAGCAGTTCATTTAATTTCATCTCGTTCATCCTCCATTCTCAGCTCCGGGCCACTTCCAGCAGCGCCCCGGCCCAGGTCAGTCCGCCGCCAAAGCCCACGCACAACACCTTGTCTCCGGGCTTGACCTCCCCCTTCTCCACCAGCTCGTCCAGCAAAATGGGCACGCTGGCGGCGGAGGTGTTGGCGGTATGTTCGATATTTCCCGTGCATTTGGCCGGGTCCACCCCCAGCTTCTTCACGGCAAAGTTGATGATCCTCTGATTGGCCTGGTGGAACACAAAGCGGTCCACCTCCTCCAGGGTGATGCCCGCCTTTTGGGCCACCTGGCGGGCGCACCGGGGCAGGGCCTCCACGGCGAAGCGGAACACGTCCTGCCCTTCCATATGTACCACCGAGGGTTCACGTTTGTTGACTCCCGGCACCACCAGCACCCGGTCGTCCCCCCGGCAGCCCAGCACGGCGTGGATGGAGGGGTAGTCCTCCCGCCACTGAACCAGGGCGGCTCCCGCTCCGTCCCCGAAGAGGACGCAGGTGCTGCGGTCTGCCATGTCGATGACCCGGCTGAGCACCTCCGCCCCCAGCACCAGGGCGTATTTCCGCTCTGCGGCGGCCAGCAGACACTCGGCGGTGTGCAGGGCGTAGACGAAGCCGGAACAGGCGGCGTTGAGGTCAAAGCAGACGGTGTCCTCCTCCAACCCCAGCTCCCTTTGCAGCACGCAGGCGGTGGCGGGGGTCAGGTGGTCGGGGGTGAGGGTGGCCACCAGGCACACCCCGATCTGGTGGGGGCGGATGCCCCCCCGCTCCAGGGCCTTTTTCGCCGCCTCCAGGCACAGCCCGGTGTGGCTCTCCTCCCCCCGGCAGTGGTGGCGGGCTCGGATCCCGGTGCGGGAGGAGATCCACTGGTCGCTGGTGTCCATGATCTGCTCCAGATCGTGGTTGGTGATCACGTGCTGGGGCAGGGCACTGCCTGTGGCCAGCAATTTGATTCCACTCATGTGCGCTCCTTTCTCAGGGCCTTTGCGCCCATGGCTCGAAATTTTTCATACCGTCCGGCGTAGAGGGCGTGGGCGCTCATGCGGCTCAGCCCCGCCAATTCCTCTTGCAGCACCCCGTCCAGAGTGCGCACCATGGCGGCCACGTCGGTGTGGGCCCCGCCGTTGGGCTCGGGGATGATGCGGTCTATGACCCCCAGCTCCAACAGGTCTGCGGCGGTGAGCTTCATCACCTCACAGGCCTGGTCGCTCTTGGAGGCGTCCTTCCACAGGATGGCTGCAAACCCCTCGGGGGAGAGCACCGAGTACACGGCGTTTTCCAGCATCAGCACCCGGTTTCCCACGCCAAGGGCCAGCGCCCCGCCGCTGCCCCCCTCGCCGGTGACAATGGCAATGGTGGGCACGGTGAGGGCGGACATCTTGGACAGCATCCGGGCAATGGCCTCCCCCTGGCCCCGGGCCTCCGCCTCCAGGCCGGGGTAGGCCCCGGGGGTGTCAATGAAGGTGATGACCGGGCGTCCAAACTTCTCCGCCTGGTCCATGAGCCGCCCGGCCTTTCGGTACCCCTCAGGAGTGGGCATTCCAAAGCGGCAGGCCATGCGCTCCTCCAAGTCCTTGCCCTTGCGGTGTCCGATCACCGTCACGGGCTTGCCGTGAAACAGGCCCACGCCGCCGTAAATACTGGGGTCGTCGCCGCACAGGCGGTCCCCCTTCTGCTCGAAAAAGTCGGTGAGCAGTCCCTGGACAAAGTCCACCACCCCAGGGCGGGCGGTGTTGCGGGCCAGGGCCACCCGCTGGGCAGGGGTATACTCAGCCATCCCGGTTTGCACCTGCCTTTCCGTGGAGTCTCAACAGCTGGATGAGGGTGTCCCGCAGCTGGCTGCGGGGCACCACCCCGTCCAAAAAGCCGTGCTCCAATAAGTATTCGGCGCTCTGGAAGCCCTCGGGCAGCTCCTGGCCGATGGTCTGCTCAATGACCCGGGGCCCGGCAAAGCCGATGAGGGCCCCAGGCTCGGCAATCATAATGTCCCCCAAACTGGCAAAGGAGGCGGTGACCCCCCCGGTGGTGGGGTGGGTGAACACCGAGATGTACAGTCCCCCCCGGCGGGAAAACCGCTCCAGGGCCGCGGAGGTCTTGGCCATCTGCATGAGAGACAAAATGCCCTCCTGCATCCGGGCCCCGCCGCTGGCGGAGAAGAGGATGAGGGGCAGCTTTGCCTTGGCGGCCTGTTCCACCAGCCGGGTGACCTTTTCCCCCAGGGCGGCGCTCATGCTGCCCATGAAAAACCGGCTGTCCAGCACCCCCACCGCCACCCGGATGCCGCCTATGCGGCCCAGGGCGGTGACCACGCCCTCATTCATCCCCGTCTTTCCCTGGGCCTTCTCCAGCTTCTGGCGGTAGCCGGGAAAGTTCAGGGGATCGGCGGAGGCCAGCTCCTCGTCCAGTTCCTTAAAGCTGCCCCGGTCCAAAACCAGGCTCAGGCGATAATAGGCCCCGATGGGGTGGTGGTAGCCGCACAGGGGGCACACATACCCTCCGGCCACCAGCTCCCGGTGGGAGACCTCCCCGCCGCAGTGGCTGCACACCTCATTGGTGTGGGGATGTACGGCAGACACCCCCCGCATGGCCTTCAAAGCCAGCAGTTTCTGTCTGCGCCGTTGAAATACGGAACTCATGCCTTGTTCTCCTCCTCTGCCCCGTGGCTCCAGGTCAGCAGGGTGTCCAGATTGGCGTCCATAAACCCGGTGTGGTAAGCTCCCCGCACAAAGTCGGGGTGGTACAAAATCTGATGGAGCAGATCAATGTTGTTGGTGGTGCCCTCAATGACCAGCTCCTCCAACGCCCGGCGCATCCGGCGAATGGCGTCCAGCCGGGTGGGGGCATGGACGATGATCTTGGCCATCATGGAGTCATAGTAGGGGGGCAGGTCGTAGCCGCAGTAGAGCCCGCTGTCCACCCGCACCCCGCAGCCCCCGGGCATATGGAGGAAGTCCACATGGCCGGGGGTGGGCCGAAAGTCGTGGGCCGGGTCCTCGGCGTTGATGCGGCACTCCATGGCGTGGCCGTGGAGCTGCACCTGATCCTGGGTCACCGACAGAGGCAGCCCGGCGGCCACCCGGATCTGTTCCCGCACCAGGTCCAGGCCGGTGACCATCTCGGTGACCGGGTGCTCCACCTGGATGCGGGTGTTCATCTCAATGAAATAAAACTCTCCCTCCGGGGAGAGGACAAATTCAATGGTCCCGGCGTTGACATACCCGGCCGCCTTGGCCGCCGCCACCGCCGCCGCCCCCATGCGCTCCCGCAGCTGGGGGGTGAGGGCTTTGGAGGGGGACTCCTCCAGCATCTTCTGGTTGCGCCGCTGGATGGAGCAGTCCCGCTCCCCCAGCTGGATCACGTTGCCCTGGGCGTCCGCCATGATCTGAAACTCGATGTGGCGGGGGTTGACGATGAGCTTTTCCAGGTACATCTCGTCGCTGCCAAAGCAGGCCACCGCCTCGCTTCTGGCCTCCTGGAACAGGGGGATGAGCTGGTCAGGCTCAAAGACCCGGCGCATCCCCCGGCCACCGCCCCCGGCGGCGGCCTTGATGAGCACAGGGTAGCCCATCTCATCGGCCAGGGCCTTGGCCTGCTCCGGGGTATCCACCGCCCCGTCGGAGCCGGGCACCACCGGCACCCCCGCCTGCTGCATCAGCTTGCGGGCGGCGGCCTTGTTGCCCATCTTGCGGATCACGTCCCCGGAGGGGCCGATGAAAGTAATGCCCGCCTGAGCGCAGGCGTCGGCAAAGTCGGCGTTTTCGGATAAGAAGCCGTAGCCGGGGTGGAGGGCGTCGCAGCCGGTCTGCTTGGCCACGGTGAGAATGGCGTCCCTGTTCAGGTAGCTATCAGCGGAGCGGGCGGGGCCGATGCAGTAGGCCTCCTCCGCCAGCTGCACGTGGAGGGCGTCGGCGTCCCCCTGGGAGTACACCACCACCGGCTGGATGTTCATCTCCCGGCAGGCCCGGAAGATGCGCACGGCGATCTCCCCCCGGTTGGCAATGAGAATGCGTCGAAACATACCCCTCACCCTTCCCGGTAGCGGATCAGGTTCTGGCCAAAGGACACCAGCTCCCCGTCCTGGGCCAGCACCTCCTCCACCACACAGTCGCAGGGGGCCTTGATCTCATTCATGGTCTTCATGGCCTCCACCAGGCACAGAGTGTCCCCCTTGGCCACCCGCTGTCCGGGCTGCACATAGGGGGCGTCCCCGGGGGCGGGAGCGGTGTAGAAGGTGCCCACCAGGGGGGCGGTGACACAGGTTCCCTCCTCCACCGGCTGGGTCACAGGGGCAGCTGCAACCGCCGCAGGGGCAGCCGTGACAGAGGCCGCCACAGCGCCCCCCTTGCCCATCTCCAGGGAGAAGTCCTTTCGGGTCACCTTCAGGGTGGTCAGCCCACTCTGGTCAAAACGAGCCATCAGCTCGTAAATTTCTTGATTGGTCATAGCTGCTCCTTTCGGAAAAGGGCACCGGAACGCCCGGTGCCCTTTCTCTCTCCCTCTTGATTAGCCCTTGTGGCTCTCCAGGTAGGCCACCAGGTCGCCCACCGTCTTCATCTGGGGCAGGGCCTCGTCCTCGATGGTCACGCCGAAGGCCTCCTCCAGAGCCATGGACAGCTCCACAGCAGCCAGAGAGTCGGCGTCCAGATCCTCAGCCAGGCGGGCCTCCATGGTCACCTTGTCGGCGTCACAGTTGAGAGTCTCCACAATGATGTCCTTGATCTGCTCGAAATCCATGTTTGACAGCTCCTTTTAATTACTTCAAAGATTTTAGTTAAAATTATTTAAGTAAAATAATTTAAGTACATTGTAGCATCCTCCGCCCCAAAGTCAAGGGGTGTTTTGAAGTTTTACGGTTTCATATACATTCGACAAACTTCGACGGCTTATCATGGTAGAGATGCACAACAAAAAAGCCCAGGGGAGGAAGTTGATTCCTCTCCTGGGGATAAAGGGCGTAAGCTTTGATCTTCTGCCCATGACCTACAACGGCTTGCCAGCCTGGTAGGGACGCTCCGCTGGGCCCGATTTCTTAGCGATAAGAAATCGGGGAAAGAATCGCTTAGGGCGTTCCCCCCTAAGGACCTCCCTGGGGTACCAGGCTGGAACTGCGTCAAGTTGATCCTCGGCCCGTCACTCTTGCTGTGGCTCCTGGGACTACTTCCACCCCAGGTGATCCTGGCAACTGGCCCTACAACCAGGCAATTCCCACGTCCGGGCCTACCCTGGAGAAGCGGCGTTCCCGCCGCCGTCAGCCAGGCCCCCGGCAGCTGGGAACAGCTGCTTGACCAGGGTAAGGCCCTGGTAATAGAAGAACGCATTTCCATAGGAGCCAGTGCTGCCCAGAGAACAACTATGCCATCTATGTGACCTCGCCAGACCAAGGGCCGAAAACTGAAGGACGCAGTTTCACCCCGCACCGGCGGGGTGGATTCCACAAGGAGGGGGAAGGCCCCTCCTTTGGTGGGTCTTTGGTGACTTTCTGCCCAGCTCAGAAAGTCACCCTGCGGAGCAAACCCGGGCCGGAAGGCCGTGCCGGGGAACCGACGAACGGGCATTTCCTTCCTCATAGCATAAGGAAAGGAGGAAGCCCCCCGGCTTCCTCCTTTTTGATTATTCCTCTATGGCAATGTCCACCCCGTTGACCTGCACCCCATCCTGGGCACGGATCAAAATGTACTTCACCCCGTCGATGACCCGGGTGGACACCAGGTCACTGTGCTCGGCGGGCAGGCGCACCGTCACGTCGGCGGCGGCCACCTCCACCTGCTTGGGCTGGATGACGTTGGCGGGGTTGATGGACGTCTCCTCCCCAAACGCCTCCTGGAACTTGCGTCCGAACTCCTCGGCGCAGTGGGCGGGCACGCCGCAGGAGCGCAGCACCCCCGCCATCTCCCCGTGGTTCAGGGCCAGGGGCTGGGGCTCGTGGCTCTCCTTATGCACCTCCATCATCTCCCGCAGCTGCTGGTGGACTCCCTCCACCACCTCGTAGCTGCCCTGGCCCTCCAGGGCCTCGCTGAAGATGGTCTGGAAGGTCTCCTTCTGGGCGGCGGCGGGCATGGGGGGCTGGCAGCGGAACAGCTCGCTCCACATGGCCTCCTGGCTGGCCTTGGTGTCCTTGGTGTAGAACAGCGCCCCGTACAGGTTGGTGCTGCGCTCGTCAAAGGCGGGGAACAAAAAGCCCAGGGCGGGGGGGGACACCAGGTGGTTCATCTGGCGGTTGTGGAACTCGTTTTCCCGCATATAGTAGCTCAAAGCGGGCTTGGTCTCCTTCACCGGACAGATGGAGCAGAGAATGTAGCGGTACACCTCGCTGCCCCCATCGTCCTGGCGGCTTCCGTCCTTGCCCCGGTAGGGCACGTCGTAGCTGTCCTGCACCAGCATGATGAGGTAGCTGCCCTCCAGCTCCACCGTCTCCACAATGCGGCGGAACAGCTCCTCCACAGCGGTATCGTCCTTCAACGCGGAGTCCCGCAGGGTCATGAGCAGCTTGTGCTCCTCCCCATAGGCCACCTGCTGAGTCTCAAACTCCATGGGCAGCAGATTTTTGCCCAGCTTGCCCGACAGGGTCTTGCGCAGCACCCCCAAAAACATCTCCCGCTCGTCCTCGCTGAGCATGGACAGGGGCTGGTTGAACTGGGAGACAATGTGTTTGAGCTCGTTGACATAGCAGCCCCGGATGGAGCCGATGGCGTTGCGCTCATCCTTAAAGCGGCGGCGAATTTCGCCGATTTCTTTCTCATTCATGGTGGAATACTCCTTCTGACTGGGTGTCTCTCCCCCTGTTTGGGGTGGGGAAATTTAGTATAGCACGCTTTTACCGCCTCTGGCAAGGAGAGTTGTGGAAAATGCACATTGACAACGTTTGAAATGCACGTATAATAAATCCATTGGTGTCTTGACACCTGTATGGATAGAAAAGGAGAGAAAACCCGTATGTCCAAATTCAAAGAATTTCTGGCCCGGAAAAACATTGTCATCTCGGGCAAGCGGTACGGCATTGATGCCCTGGGGGCTATGGCCCAGGGTCTGTTCTGTTCCCTGCTCATCGGCACCATCCTCAACACCCTGGGCAAGCAGCTGGGGTGGGACGCCCTGGTGCTGGTGGGAGGCTACGCCTCGGCCATGAGCGGAGCGGCCATGGCGGTGGCCATTGGCTGGGCGCTGCAGGCGCCCCCCCTGGTGCTCTTTTCCCTGGTGACGGTGGGCTACGCCGCCAACGCCCTGGGCTCCACCACCCTGGACGGCGGCTCCGGCGCCGGCGGCCCCCTGGCGGTGCTGTTCATCGCCATCATTGCCGCAGAGCTGGGGAAACTGGTGAGCAAGGAGACCAAAATTGACATCCTGGTCACCCCCCTGGTGACCATCCTGGTGGGTGTGGGCCTGTCCGCCTGGTGGGCCCCCGCCATTGGCACCGCCGCCTCTGCCGTGGGCCAGTTTGTGGAGTGGGCCACCATCCTCCAGCCCTTCTGGATGGGCATTCTGGTGTCCGTGGTCATCGGCATTGCCCTGACCCTGCCCATCTCCTCGGCGGCCATCTGCGCCGCCATCGGCCTGACCGGGCTGGCGGGGGGCGCCGCCGTGGCCGGGTGCTGTGCCAATATGGTGGGCTTTGCAGTGCTCTCCTTCCGGGAAAACCGGTGGGGCGGCCTGGTGAGCCAGGGTCTGGGCACCTCCATGCTCCAGATGGGCAACATCGTCCGCAACCCCCGCATCTGGCTGCCCGCCATTCTCACCTCCGCCATCACCGGACCCCTGGCCACCTGCGTGTTCCACTTCCAGATGAATGACCCTGCCGGAGGGGTGGCCTCGGGCATGGGCACCTGCGGCATGGTGGGCCCCATCGGTGTGTACGCCGGATGGGTCAACGACATCTCCCTGGGCCTCAAAGACGCCATCACCGGTATGGACTGGCTGGCCATGGCCCTCCTCTGCTTCATCCTCCCTGCCGTGCTCACCTGGGCCTTTGGCCTGGTGCTGCGCCGCATCGGCTGGATCCGTGAGGGGGATCTGACCCTGTCCTGACCCTTGACATCTCCCCGTTCTCCCTGTAAATTAACATATGTAATGTGTCAATTTACCCAGAGAGAAAGAAGAGACGAGACCATGGTAGACCTTCATGTGGAAAATCAGCTGCGCGCCCTGGGCCTGATGGGCAACTATCAGGGCTACCACTGTCTCATTTACAGCGTGCACCTGATCCGGCAGGACCCCACCTGCCTGGACATGGCCACCAAACGGCTCTATCCCGAGGTGGCCCGGTGGTTGGGCACCAACCCAGGAGCGGTGGACAGCGCCATGCGCACCGCCATCTCCCTGTGCTGCACCCGATGCGGGGCCCAGGTGGCCGCCATGTGCCGGGGCAATCCCCATCCCACGGTGACGGAGTTTCTCCGGGGGCTGATGGAACAGCTCATAAAGCCGGACCGTCACACCACGGAAACGGCCCGTGAAACCCATGACGTTTCACAGAGCTGAACCTGTCAGAGGCCTCCCGAGACTGTTTGACCAACGAAGCCCCCCGGGCCGGAGTGCATTCCGGCCCGGGGGGCTTCATTTTCTGTTCGGATGGACTCTTAGTCTCTGCGCTTGCGGGACACCACAGTCAGGCCACCCAGAGCGGCAGCACTGGCCAGCAACATCCCCACCGTCAAAATCATCTGGCTGGGATCGCCGGTGGGGGGTACCCCGTCGTCCGTCTGCACGGGCGACGAGGGCTTTGGCTCTCGGGTCACCACAGGGTCAGTGGACAGCGGCTGCGTGGGAACGACCGGCTCCGTGGGAACGACCGGCTCCGTGGGAACGACCGGCTCCGTGGGAACGACCGGCTGCGTGGGAACGACCGGCTCCGTGGGAACAACCGGCTCCGTGGGAACGACCGGCAGATCGGTGTCGGTGTACTCCACCTTCATGTTTGCCTGCACCGCACCCTGGGCCACCCCTGCGCCCTTGTTCTGTACTTCGATGCGAATGATGTCTCCTCGGACCACTTCCACCTCACGGTCCAATTCCATACCGGACTGTGCGTCGTTGGGCAGCTGGGTCTGCTGGATGATGGGCTCATCATTTTTCATTACCGTAACCCAGACCTCGCCGCTGGTATTGGCGGTCAACAGCCTCAGCCCACCCTCTGCGGTTACGTGCACGGTGCCGTCCACCGGAGCACGGAACCCAATGGCATGGCCCAGATTGGTGCGATCCTTCAACCGGTCTACAATTTTGATGCCAGTTGGCTCTTTCCCGCTGTTGCAGCCTACAAAGTTCCAGTTCGTACTATCTGCACCATCCCATCCCTTCCAATCGGAACGGTAGGTGGTCATATTCTGGTAGGAGCCATCTGCCATATGCTCCTGGACATACCAGATATTCCCCTGCACGCCAGCGGCAACCCCGCCCATCAGGTCGGTAAAATAATCATAGGTATTCTTCTGCTCCAAGGTATATGTCTTGGTGAGTTCTCCATCTCCAGAGGTCAGCTGCAAGGTCATACCGGCCTCCACGTTGCCCTGGGTCACCTTTTGGTCACCGTGGTACAGCTCCACGGTGGTGTCCCCCCAGGTCTCCACGCCCTCCAGCAGCTGGGACACAGCAAGGGGCATGGGCAAACGCATGGTGGAGCCCTCCACCTCAAAATAGGTGCTTTCCAACAGGTCCTCCCCGCTGATCTTCTGGTAGGCTCCGATGGTGGGAGTACCGTTGACAGGATTGCCAAAGAAGTCCCGGCCGCCGTTGTCCTCCACAGGAACACCTGCGGCGATGGCGGGGGAGCCGTCCTGAAGCTGATAACCGGTCAGAGTGTCCAGGGCGGGGCCGGATTCAGACCCAGTGCCGCCAGTGCCGGGATTGACCAGCAGGGGATCTTCCGTGATGTGGCCCACACTGTTGGAGGGGACGTTGGCATAGTTGTAGAAGATGTTATTGGTGTAAGTGGAAGTGCCCGCCTGCCAATTCTCATTGCGGGGAGTTTCCCCGGCGTAGTAGATGATGTTGTTTGTCACTTCCAACTGACCGTATGCGCCGCTGTTGGTGGCGATGAAGGGCACCCCCTCTTTCATGTAGAAGGTGTTGTTGTAGACCTTGGCCAGGGGGCTGGTGGCGGGCACCAGCGCGGCCCGACTGTCATTTTGGCTGATGTTGTAGCGGAACACCGAGTTCACTGCCTGCTGCAAGCAGATCATGAAGGTGCCGCCGCCATTGTCGTGGCTGTAATTGTACTGGTACAGGGTGCCGTCGGCAGAATCGGCGTCAAAGGCCTGTCCGTCGGCGTTCTGCCCATTGTAGTAGTAGGTGTTGAACACCTCGTTGTACTGGAACACGGCATTTTTGCACTTCCAGGGCCACACGCCGGCCGCCACCTTGCCGAAGGTGGTGGCGGAGTAATCTGTGTTGTTGATCTGCTTGCCCGCTCCGTCGGCCACGTTGTACTCCACAATGGGGCGGTCACAGTACATGGTGGTGATGGCATCCCCGCCGGGGTCCTTCACATAGTTGTTGGTGATGCGCACATTGGTGTGTCCATACTTGGCAATGTCCTCATCGGAGATCTCAGCTGTATTTTGGAAGGGGGCATAGTATGCGGTATAGGCCGCGGCAATCCCCCAGCGGCTGACGTCTTTGACATAGCAGCCGTCAATGAGCACATCGTTGTAGCGGGGAATCCCAGTTTCCTCCTGGTTTTCCGCCAGGAAGGCCGTGAAGTAAATGCCGCCGTTATTCATGTGCTTGTCGTACACATTGCCATCCACATCCTGAATGTTCAGATCTTTCAGGTAAATGTGGTTAAGGGTACCCTTGTTTTGAGCCACCACAGCTACGCCGGTACGATCCATGGCGTCTTTGGCGTTGTACACGGCATTGGGATCCACCTGACGGTTGGTCATGGCAATATTGCGCACCTCAATATAGGCGCAGTCGTACAGCAGGATACAGCTGGAGACGTTCCCCTGGTAACGGTGCTGAGTGTTGGGCAGGGGCTTGCCATAATCCTGGTACCAAATCCCTTTTCCGTTGGTGTTGATGGTAGGCAGCTCCCCTTCCCCGTAGGCATCAATGACAATGGGGGCCTCGGCGCTGCCGGACACCTCCGTCAGGTGCAGATAATCATCGTTGAACAGGGAGCCACGCTCCAGATACACATGGTCCCCAGGGCCCAGTTCCTTTTCGCCCAGGGCTTGCAGGCTGTATAAAGCCTCCTCTTCGCTCAGGCCGGAGTTGGTGTCGTTTCCGTCCAGGGTACTGACATAATAGGTCTTTCCCACGGGCTCCGGATCGGTGTCAGAGCCCTGGGCATACCCCAGTCCCACGGTACACACGGTTTGACACAACAATACAGCGCCCACCAGAAGTGCTGTCAGCTTTCGTTTCATCAAAATCCTTCCCTTCCTCAATTTTCACATTTTCTTTTCTCTCCCACACTCGTCCCTTTTCTCACCCGTCTCCTCTCATTTGATTGATGACATAGTCCAGAACTTCCTGTTGATCTCCCACCAATTTCAAAGCCTTTGCTTTGCTTTGAACCATCTGCGTGTACCGCTGCTGCCGCAGGGCAGTGTCAATGCTGTCCGCCACCTGATCCAAGGGCAGGTAATTGTCATACGTCCGAGCGGTGCACTGCACCAGATACACGCCTCCATTGGCCTCCACCACCCCGGACTGCTCTCCGGGTTCCAGCGTATATGCCAAATCCAACACGTCTCCCATGGAGTCCATATGGGATGCGGCCTGGTCCGGCTGGATATCCGAATGTTCAAAATATGGCAGCAAGTCGGGGTATTGCTCCACAGCTTCTTCCAGCCGTTGGCCATTCCGGGCCGCCTGTTCCAGTTCTCTGAGCTGGGATGTAAGGTTGTCCGCTTGCTGGGGGTCCATGAAGTTGGTATCCATGTACAGATAGCTGAAGGAGATGCCATCGGGCAGCTTGAAGTCTGTCTCCAAATTTTTCTGATAGTACGCCTCCCTCTCGTCCTCTGTGACCTGCATCCCCGGATGAGCCGGATCGGCACAGTACTGTTTCTCCAACCAGTCTACCTCGTACTCCAGATAGGTCTGAAAGGTAAACTCCGAGAGACCATATACCGGCTGGCCTGCCTCTTGCTTCTCCGCTCGACCCTGGTTTTCCGCCTCCATCCGATCAAAAATGCCGTTGACTCCGCCCTCCAGCGGCGTACCAGTCGCCTGGGCCATATCGTATATGGCCACCAGCCTGCGCAGTTGCCCCAGCGTCAACTCCATGAGGTACGCGCCGGGCGTCTCGCCACCGCACACAGTGTCCCAGTATGTTCCATCCACCCGCTCCAAGCCCCGTTGCCGGAACTCATAGATCACATCGGACACCTGTTGCCGCATGATCTGGTCAAACAGTTGGGGTTGAATCTGTTGTCCCTGTATGGTAATGTCCACCTCTTTTGGCCTGCGCAGCAGCCACAGCAGGCCCACCAGCAGAACCAACACGGCGCATACAACGGCAACCACAGCCATACAGCTTCTATGCCTTGAGCCTGTGCGGGAGGCAGCCGCGTTTCTCTTATCTGCCATCGTGTTTTCTCCCCACCCTTGTTCTCACAGCCTGACCAACGGCCATTTTGTGCACATTACCATATAAGGATATATGATACGCCAGAATTATGTCAAGGGTTTCACAAAAATTTATTGTATACTTTTCAAAATGTAACGCCGCAGAGGGGGCAAGATGCCTCCTCTGCGGCGTCAGGCTGCCGAAAAAGCTCACGTCAATGCAAGAAGGACAGATGATCTTGCATCGTCAAAAAGCCCTCGGCAGAGTTTTTCCATCCGAAGATGGAAAAATAAATTGAAATCTGTTTTTTTCGGGGACATGA
>DVKO01000059.1 GCA_018715985.1 Candidatus Enterenecus avicola | reverse complement strand
ATTTTTGAGAAGCGTGTCGAACTTTTTCGACACGCTCAAACCGGCTGCGGAGTTTCCTCCGCAGCCGGTTGAAATTTCTTTCCTCAGCCCACGTCCTCAATGAGACCGTAGCCACCGTCGTTGCGCTGGTACACCACGGAGAAGGCCCCCGTGTCATCGTTCTTAAACGCAAAGAAGGTGTGCCCCAGCAAATCCATCTGCAAGATGGCCTCGTCCACCGTCATGGGTTTGATGGAGAACTTCTTGGTGCGAACCACCTCAAACTTGCTCTCCTCCACCACGTCTGGGACAAAGGTGGACTGCTCCTCCTGAGGAGTCACACGGGTGAATGCATCCTGACGCAGACGCTTCTCCAAACGGGTCTTATGCTTGCGCAGCTGACGCTCCATGGACGTGACGGCGGCATCTACCGATGCGAACATATCAGAGGTACTCTCCGCCACACGCAGAATCGTGGCCCCGGAGCGAATGGTCAGCTCTACTTTATTCCGGTCTTTCTCCACAGAAAATACCAGATTGGCCTCGCTGTCCGTCTTGAAGTAACGCTCCAGCTTTCCCACCTTTTTCTCTGCATAGTTGTGCAGAGCCTTGGGCAGATGGACCTTCTTTTCAGTAAAGGTAAACTTCATGTGCTCAGCTCCTTTCGCCCCCCACCGGGAGGGCGTATCGTTGGGAGGTTCTCTCCTTGTAGAAGATTATAACACACTTCCGTACTACACGCTATACCCTTATGAAAAATTCACAATTTCTTTTTCTCTTTACAGTGTTCCACTGGCGTGCCGGGTGACGTGGCAGCCCAAATTCACCACGCAGGGCAGCCCTGCGATATGGGTGCCGAAGGGCTCAATGGCCACGGTGAGGGCCGTAGTGGTGCCGCCCATCCCCTGGGGGCCAATGCCCAGATGGTTGATGCGCTCCAGCAGCCGCTGCTCCATATCCCGGTAGAACGGGTCGGTGTTCCACTGATCCGCCGGGCGCAGCAGCGCCCGTTTGGCCAGAATTGCCGCCTTCTCCGACGTGCCCCCCAGGCCTACCCCCACCACCACGGGAGGACAGGGGTTGGAACCAGCCTGAGACACCGCATCCACGATGAAGTCCTCCACCTGCTGCTGGGTCACCGAGGGATTGAACATCTTCATCCGGGTCATGTTCTCACTGCCAAAGCCCTTGGGGGCCACGGTGATCTCCACCTTGTCCCCGGGAACCATCTGCAGATGGACAATGGCAGGGGTATTGCTCTGGGTGTTGACCCGGCGCAGAGGGTCCCCTACCACGGAGAGGCGCAGGTGCCCCTGGACATAGCCGTCCGCCACTCCCTGATTCACAGCATCCTCCAGGGCACCGCCTGTCAAATGGCAGTCCTGCCCCCAGTCCACAAATACCACAGCCATCCCTGTGTCCTGGCAGATGGGAAGCCCTTTCTCCCGGGCAAATTCAAAATTCTCCTTCAAATCTCCCAAAATGGCCTGTCCCACCGGGGAGCGCTCCTCCTTCTGGGCGGCGCAGATGGCCTGACACAAATCGCTGGGGAGCACAGTATTTGCCTCAACACACAGCTTCTTGACCAGTTCAGAAACCTGTTGTCCGGTAATTTCTCTCATTTCACTCACACCTCTCGTCCGTCTATAAACACATGGGTCACTTTGCTGCGCCAGTCCAGCGGCGGCCCGTCCAGGATCACCAAATCTGCATCCTTCCCCTGGGTGATGGACCCGATGCGGTGATCCACCCCCGCAATGCAGGCGGCATTGATGGTGATGGCCGCCAGAGCCTCCTCCTCATCCATCCCCCACCGGGCTGCCATGGCAGCGCACAGCAGCAGCTGGGGCACCGGCGTCTCCGGGTGGTCGGTGCAGATGGCCACCTGTACCCCTGCCTTGGCCAGGGCCGCCGTGTTGGCCAGGGACATCTGCCGCAGCTCCCCTTTGGAGCGATCGGTGAGAATAGGCCCGGTGATCACCGAGACACCCTCCCGGGCCAGATAGTCCCCCACCAGATACCCCTCTGTACCGTGGACGATGGCATAGTCCAGGCCAAACTCTTTGGCGATGCGCACCGCCGTGGCAATGTCGTCCGCACGGTGGACGTGGAAATGGGCGGGGATCTCTCCATTCACCACCTGCCGCAGCGCGTCCAGGCTGGGCTCGAAATCGGGCATGGGCTGCTGTTCGTCTGCCCGGGCTGACTCCCATCTCAGGTTGTACTCCGCGGCCCGGGTGAGCATTTCACGAATGAGGGCCGCAGTCCCCATACGGGTGGCTGGCCATCCGCTGCGCCCTTTGGGGTTCTCCCCCAGAGAAAATTTCATGGCAGCGGGGGCACGCACCACCATCTCATCCACAATGCGCCCGGCTGTTTTCATCAGCAGCGCCTGCCCTGCAATGGGATTGGTGGAGCCGGGATGCACCATCACACAGGTCACACCCGCCTCTCTGGCCTCTTTTACATATGGATCCTGAGGATTCACTCCATCCAGCACACGGATATAGGGGGTACATACCTGAGATGTCTCATTCAGGTCCTCCCCATCACACCCGCACAGGCCCAGATGACAGTGGATGTCGATGAGCCCCGGCAAAATGTGCCCGCCTCTGGCATCAATGGCATCCTCCAGGTCTACACCCGCCGGCATCTGGCTCATATGGCCCACCTGCCGGATCCTTCCCTGCTCGACCCGGATGTAGCCGCTGTCTATGACCTCACCATCCATGGTGTGGATCACTCCATTTAGAACGATCATCCCGCGCCTCCTCCTTTCGACAAATTTCTTCGCCCCGATTTGCTATACTGATCCTGCGGCATAACCGCAGCATGGGGATTCCCCATGCAGTCATTCCATTCTCCCGCGCAACAACGGATGGGCTTCCCCTCTTAGGGGAAGCCACTTTTTATGGGCAGCATCTCATGAAAAAACGGGGCGGGCTTACGCCCGCCCCGTGAGAGCACTTCATCAGCGGCGGCCACGACGGCTGCTGCGCTTCTCGTTCATATGCAGCTCGGAGAGTTTGCTGTCCGAACTGGCCATAAACTGCTTGAGCTGGTCCTCAAAGCTCACCGGCCCCTTGGGCTGGGGCGGGGCGGCCTGAAAGCTGCTCACGCCAGGTCTGCGGCTGGGACGGCGATCTCCGCCATTCTCTCCCCGGTGTCCCATGGGACGGGAGTTGGAGCGGCGCTCCGGGCGGGCCGGAGGCGGCAGTGCCTGCTTCATGGACAAATTGATGCGGTTATTGTCATCAATACCGATCACCTTGACCGTTACGGTCTGTCCCTCACTGAGATGATCGTGGATGTCGTTGACGTAAGAGTAAGCAATCTCAGAAATGTGGACAAGGCCGGAACGATTCTCCGGCAGCGATACAAAAGCGCCAAACTTGGTGATCCCAGTCACCTTTCCCTCCAGAATGGATCCAACTTCAAACCCCATAGACTTTTCTATTCCCTCTCCCAATTTTTTCAGGGCATCAGCAAGCGCCCCGTCTTTTTATTTGGACGTATCCACAAAGCGGATCTCGTCCGGTTCTACCAATCCCAACATGGCTCTGGCGATGTCCGCCAAATAGTTGGGGTCACTGCTGTGCTGTATGTCGTCGGTGAGTGCGGCGTTTTCCTCTTGCTGCGCCTGAACCTGCTGAGCCAGTTCGTCTCTTTGTTCCTGCGCCGCCATCAACTGGCCTCTCATGGAGAGCAAAGCGATGACGCCAGCCACCAGGAGCACCAGTACCAGCAGCTTCGTGCCAATTCCTGCGCGTTTGACTCTCACGATGGTCGGCCCCCTTTTCTACATATGCATCAGCATCATATACAACGCTTATTTTATACCATTCCAGCCATTTTTGAAAGCCCTTTTTTTGATTTTTCAAAACTTTTTTTATTCCCCCGGCCGCACGCTCTGCCGGAGAGAACAAAAAGGCCATGGCTGTGCGGGCAAGCTGAATGATTCTTACAAAAAGAGGGAGAAAAAGCCGGCTCACAGTGGTCAAATACACCACTGCGCCCAAAAGGAACGCCGCTGCGTGGTAAATGCGGACAACACCCGACCCCAGCATCAGGGCATGGGCAAAGATCGCTGCCGCCGTTCCCACCCAAAACACAACGTCCAAAAGAAACCAGATCCACCGCCAGGGACAGCATCGCCGGATCCCCCGGCAGACGTCATAACAAACGCCCAGGCCCAGGCCCAGCAAGAACCCTTGCCCCAGTACCTGAGCCTGTCTGACCACATCCACTCCCATAGATCATCTCAGCAGACGTGAGAAGAAGCCTCCTGCATTGCGCTCCGTCCCCTCTTCATAGTTCAATGCGTCGATCTTTCCCTCTACCTTCAGATCTCCACCATCCAGGGACAGCTTTTCAATGTGCAGGCCCTCTCCACTCACCACCAAAATCCCTTGGGTGGTGGACAGTACGATGCTGGTATCGTCAAAGCGCTCCACATCCTCCACCCCGGACACCGTCAAACTTCTGCGGTCCTCCATCGTGACGTGATGTCTGGCCTCCATGGCAACCTCATACCCCATATGACCACGCTCCCTCCTCTTGGATGACTCATGTATATGGGGTTTGTCCCGGTTCTATGCCTCTTTTTCACAAAGTCTCCGGCGCAGATCCTGCTTCAAAATGGTGTAAACCACCGCGGTGATGGGGACGCTGACCACCAGGCCCACAAACCCCATCAGGCTGCTGCCCACAGTGACCGCCGCCAGCACCCAGATGCCAGGCAGACCCAGAGAGGTGCCAACCACACGGGGGTAGATGAGATTCCCCTCCAGCTGCTGGAGCACAGCCAAAAAGACCAGGAACCAAAACGCCTTCACGGGACTGATCATGGCCAACAGCAGCGCTGCCAGAACAGCACCGATGTAGGCGCCGGCCACGGGGATCAGGGCGGACACGCCGATGATAACCGAGATCAGCGGCGCATAGTCAAAGCGCAGCGCCACCATACCCACAAAGCAGAGACTGCCCAAAATGCACGCCTCGATCAGCTGCC
This sequence comes from Candidatus Enterenecus avicola, assembly GCA_018715985.1. Taxonomy (GTDB): domain Bacteria; phylum Bacillota; class Clostridia; order Oscillospirales; family Oscillospiraceae; genus Enterenecus; species Enterenecus avicola. The sequence goes on along the minus strand of DVKO01000059.1, from coordinate 17,191 downwards.
CGGAGACATATTTGGTAAAGGTGTCCGCCGTGAGACGCACCACATCCAACAGAGGGGTAGATATAGACTCGGGCAGATAGGCCACCACCAAACGGCGGCACTGGGCGGTCAGCTTGGGGCCGCCGGAGAGCATATACACCGAGAACACAAAGGAGATAACGGTGGTCACCACAGCAGATACCAGGGTGCTGGTGGCAGAGATCAGATGGGGTACCGTGCCGGTGAGCGCATTCAGAACCTGCTTGAGCGCGTTACCTAAAATCTCGTTGATTTTGCTCGACAGGTTCAGTTGGGCCAGATTTTCCAGAGAGAACCGCTGGGTAATATAATCCAGGACCTGCTGCAAATTGCTGGCATACGTGTTCATATTGCCCACAAACCGCTGGATGCTCCGGGTCAGCTCCGGCACCACCAGGGAGAGGAGAACGCCCACCACCGCAAACAGCATCACATAGGCTGTGACCACGGCCAATGGCCGGGCAAATCGCTCGCCCTGCTTCCCCAGTCCCCTTGTATAGAGGCGGGCAAAGAAATTGCAAGGACGATTCAGGATGAACGCGATGGCAAACCCGATGAATATGGGGCGGAAGGCCAACAATACCCCGGCGCCCCAGTCCAGAATCACGTCAATCTTGACGATGACCACCACCAGGGCCACGGCATAAGTAATCAGCAGAAGCATTTTCCGAAACAGTCCGGTGTTCAAACTCAGCACTCCTTTGCTCTGTTTATTCCTTCCCAGTGTATCATTTATACCCAATCGCCGTCAACGAATACCTATGTCCGGCAACTTTCTTTCAGAAGGAGTTTCGCACATCGTCGCCGCGGGCCTGCTCCAGGTTCATCAGCTTCTTGCGGGCCGCCGAGTGGGTCAGCATGGCTGCCAAAAGTTCGTGGTCCTCCGTCTCAATGGCACGGCGGTAAGCCGCCAGACGCCCCTCCAGTCTGCGCACCGTCTGGCTCAGCGCCTTCCGGTTCAGGCTGAACAGCTGGGTCCACAGGGGCACATCCAATGCCGCCACACGGGTGCAATCCCGGAACGAGCCGCCCTCAAAGCCCCGACAGGAAAACAGCTCCTCATCGTCGCACACCGAAAGAGCGATGATATGCATGAGCTGGCTGGTGTAGGCGATCATCTCGTCATGCCGCTCCGGCGTGGTGTGGATCACATCCCGGAACTTGCAGAACCGAGCCATCCGCTCCACCAGGTCCACGTGCTCCTGGCTCACACCTTCCGGCGGGGTCATGATAAAGTGGGTATTGCGGAACAGCCCCGCTTCCGCGTTGTCAATGCCCGAGACCTCCTTGCCGGCCATGGGGTGACAGCCGATGAAGTCCACGCCCTCCGGCAGGCACTTGGCCCCCTCCATGATGGCCTGTTTGATGCCGCACACGTCCAAAACGACGCTGCCCGGCTTGAAGTGGCTGCGGTGCTCCTCCAGAAAGGACACGATGCCCTGAGGGTCCTGGGCCAGGATCACCACATCCGCCCCTGGAAGCTCAGAGGCTGCGTCATAGGTCACCCGGTCTGCCGCCTTCCGCGCCACTGCCTTCTGATAGGTGGAGGCGGAGCGCACCACGCCCACCACCTCATACTCCTCAAACCCCTGTAAAGCCATGGCCATGGACCCGCCGATCAGGCCCAGGCCCACTACCACAATGCGCTTGTCTTTCATCCGTTTCCTTCCCTTCCTGGTGTTTCTTCTCCCACAGCTCTTCACCATGCAAGATTTCTCTGTTTTGCAGTTTAGCACTTTTAAGCAGCAAAGTCAATTCGCAATCTCTCTTGCGTCCAATCATAGCCTATGTTAGTATACTCATAGCATATCCGGTACACAAAAAGGAGCGACTTTCATGGCTTTTCACATCACGACCTCCCAGTTTTCTCAGGCTATCCGCCACGCCCTGGACACCTTGCATTCCCCCTGTGATCCGGAACAGCCCAATCTGCACCTCTCCCCCCGGCTGATCTCCTGTGACGGCCCCTCCCTCACCCTGGAGCTGGAGTACGATGTGAAGCCCTGGGCCTCCAACCCCATGGGGGTCACCCATGGCGGGGTGCTGGCTCTGATGCTGGACAATGCCATGGGCCTGACCTGCTACTGCCTCTATGGCCACTTCACCCCCACCATCTCCATGAATCTCACCTATGCCCGCCCGGTGCCCCTCAACCAGACCGTCCGGCTGCGGGTCACCGTCACCCTGGCCGGCAGCACCACCGCCCAACTTCAGGCCCAGATCTTCCCCCCGGATCAGCCCCAACGGGTCATGGTAACCGCCACTGGCGTGTACTATTCCCGCACAAAATAACAGACAGGATACACAAACGCCCCGGTTCAGGTACGGACGACACCTGAACCGGGGTGTTTTTCACCGCTTCTTTTCCGTGCGTATGCGCTCCACATCGTACGTGCGTACAAACCCGGACACATCTGCCCCGGTCTCCACGCAGCGGAAAAAGATTTCGCCGCAGGCCCTGCTGTCACTTCCCGCATGGTGGTGATCCAGCTCCAGGCCGAAGTAGTCGCACAGCGTATTCAGCTTGTGGTTGGGGGACTGGGGAATGAGGCGGCGGCTCATCTGACAGGTACAGGCGTAGGGCACCCGCTTGCGCCAGGTCAGCCCGTAGTCCCGCAGACACTTGGCCAGCACCGACATATCAAAGGGCGCATTGTGGGCCACCAGGATTCCCTCCTCCAGAATGGGGCGGATGGTCGCCCACAGCTGGGGAAAGGTGGGCTCATGGGCTACCATCTCCGGGGTGATCCCGGTGAGCTCCACGTTGAAGGGCTCGAACTCCTCCTCCGGGTTGACCAGGGAATAAAACTCATCCACCACCCTGCCCCGCTCCATGACGGTAATGCCGATGGCGCTCATGCGGTCATTGACCGAGTTGGGCGTCTCCACATCAAAGGCAACAACTCTCTGGGACATCTCTCACAGGCCTCTCTCTCTTTTTGAGCTGGGGGCAGTCACAGGCGTTCCTGCCACTGTTCCTGGCGGAATCCAACCAGGACAAAGTCCTCCCCGATTGCCAGCGGCCGCTTGACCAGCATCCCGTCGCTGGCCAACAGCTGGTACTGCTCCTCCTCCGTCATGGTGGGCAGACGATCCTTCAGGCCCAGGGCCTTATAGGCCAACCCGGATGTATTGAAAAACCGCTTCAGCGGCAAGCCGCTTTTCCGGTGCCACGCCTTGAGCTCCTCCACGGTGGGATTCTCCTCTTTGATGTTGCGGGCCTCATAGTCCACCCCTCTCTCGTCCAGCCAGGCCTTAGCCCTTTTGCAGGTGGTGCAGGGGGGATATTGTAAAAACAGAACACCCATGGTTTACACTCCTTTTTGCTGATTCTCCCGCCCCTGATAGGGAGGGCAGAGATAGCGCTGTTTATGTTTTGTGGCCTTGCCATACTCAATGGCCTCCACCGGACACTTGGCGATACAGGCCATACAGTGGGTACACTTGGTTCCCCACACCGGCTTTCCACCCTCCAGCTTGATGTTGTTCAGCGGACACACGTGCTCGCACTTACCGCAGGAAATGCAGGTATCTTTGGCGTAAAACTTTTTGGCTTTTACATAGAAGCGATAAAATGCCCGGTTCACCGGCCCGGATTTCACCTTATCCCACCTTCCGGTCTCAACCGATGGGAAGGACTTCCCCTCCTCCATCCACTGGGCGCCCTGCTGTAAAGTGAGCTGGGCCTTTTGGATTATCCGCTGAGCCTGTGTGGGGTCCGGGGGTGTAAACATCACCAAATAGTTGTCCGGCATCACCACCGGCAGCACCCCCCGGTAGCTCAGAGCCTTTCTCTGACACAATTCCCGGAGGTTCGGCTCCACATTTCCCACCTCTCCACCGCAGGTCATGACAAAGTAGGCATCCCGGCTGCCGCTGAAATGGGCGTTGAGGATAAAGTCCTCCACAATGCGCGGCATCTGCCAGCAGTATGTGGGCATAACAAACACCCAGGGCGTCTCCGATTGCAGTTCCGCCGATACCCCGTGGCGAATGTAGTAAAACGTGTCCAGCAGATCATCCTTTCTGTGATCTGCCAGCCACTCTGCACAAAACTGGCTGTTGCCCGTCGCCGAAAAATAAACGATCATATTCTTTCCTCCAAGAAATCTTCCCTCTGTCCTTCATGCACACAGTAACCGAATTTCATCTCCGTGTCAATGCTGGTCAGAGAAAAAACTTCACATAAAACCAGGCATTCACCTCTGGAAATCTGTGACCGTTTGAAGCATCCATCACCTGGGACCAGCCTGCCCTTGGGTGTGCCCCTGCATCACACCTCCGATGGCAGCCAAGGTATCGTCTGGAAGCATTCCGTATTCCCCGCACCGAGCCGCAGCGGTATCCCCTGCCGCACCGTGGAGGTACACCGCCCAGGCCACCAACTCCCCAAGGCAGGGCACCTGTCTTGCCAGCTGTTTTTGCCCCAAAAGGGAGGAGATCATCCCGGCCAAAATGTCACCGCTGCCCCCTTTGGCCATCCCGGGGTTTCCGGTGGTGTTGCGCCACACCCGGCCCTCAGGGTCTGCTGTAATGGTCTCATGGCCTTTGAGCACCACCACGCACCCGGTGTCCCCCGCTAGCTGTACGGCCTGCTCCACCCGGCGTTGCAGGGGCAGCCCGCACCCGGCCAGGCGGGCAAACTCTCCATCGTGGGGGGTGAGGACGGTGCGCCCTGTTCGGGCCTTGAGCCGTTCCACCTGCCCCTCCAGGGCGTTGAGTCCATCTGCATCCAGTACCAACGGCCCCTCCACCTCCTCCACCAGGCGAAAGATGAGCCGCTGTGCCCAGGGACTACGCCCCAGGCCGGGTCCGGCCAGCACCACGTCGCACCCTCTGGCCCGCTCCACCACCTGCTCCGGGGCGTCCGGCAGTGGGAAGGGCATTTCGCTGGAACAACGGGTGGCCACAATGGGGTACACTCCTCGGGGCACCCCCAGATACACCAGCCCCGCCCCGCTGCGCAGTGCGCCCTGGGCGGCAAACACCGGGGCTCCGGTGTAGCCTTCGCTGCCCGCCACAATGAGCACCTTTCCGTAGTCCCCCTTGTGGCTGTCTCGCTCCCGGCGAGGCAGCCAGACCATTGCACTGGTTACCAGCCGTTCCTCTCTCATGATGTTTCTCCCCTTTCCATCAGCTTCCCAACAATATAGGAGTAGTTCTCCCGCCGGTGGGGAATCAAGCAGGCGCTGCAATCCTTTACGCCCCCTGGGGTGTAGGTAAAGTTTCCGCCGCACTGCTCCCCAAGAAGATAGAGGGGACAGTAGCAGAACAGGCAGTTGAAGTCCTCCGGGTTGTCTGTGGAGTGACAGGGGAAGAACTCACAGCTTTTATGGGTAAAAAACTCATAATTATGCCCTGTTTTTTTGTTTTTCACAGCATATCCCCTCCAAATGTCGCTCCTACCAGTTGCATCTGTTCCACCGTGGGCTCCCAGCCAAAGCGGATTTCCACCACACAGGTCTCATAGCACAGCAGATAGGTTCTCAGGCGTACACCCTCGGTCTTTCTGTATGCCTCCTGAGCCAACCAGGGAGATGGGTCCACCTGCTCATGGTCCTCCCAGAGCATCTCGTCCCGGCACAGGTCGTATAGCAGGGGCAGCTTCACCAGGGTCACAGTATACATCACCGTGTCCATCTCTTCCTCCGGTCCCGTCTCCTCGTTGGAGACCTGCCACCCCTGATACTGGCCCAGAACCAGAGATTCCTCTCCATCACGCCTGATCCAGAACTCCTGGTCCCCCACATCTCCTCGCAGCTGCTCCACCGTCAGAGGCAACTCATCGGGATATTGGCTCCACCAGCCGTCCGCCGCCATGGGGGAAAACCAGTTCAAATGCGTATAAGCAAATGCCATTACACTGACACAGGCCATAATCAGAAAAAAGTACAGCACCGACGTCACCATCTCGTTGGTACTCCAGGACGTTTTCCGCCTTCGTAATACATCTCGAATCCATAGCACAAGACACCACACGATCCCAAAAGACAGGCCGGTGACGACGAAAAACAGGCGGGCATGAGCCCATGGTTTCACCACCAAGGTAACGCCAATTCCAATCATCCACAAGACCATATACGCCACCAGCACCCAACCGGAGACCCGCCCCCACGGTCGAGTATCCAGCCACTCCCCCCGGGCCGCCATTTTCTTGGCCTTCCAATACCAAAGTTCATACGGCACCAACTCTGACCCAATGGCCACAAAAAGCAGGAAATCACCTAAGATCAACTCGGCCCGAGTGGACAGCGTCCATAAAGGAAATTCCAAAAAGCTCCAAAGGTTTATCAACAGAATCGCCACTGCCAGGCCAAAACAGACACGGTAGATCGTCAACGCCCCCTGTTTCAATGAACGGTGTATTCCTTCCACATGAACAACTGGATCTGTCTCCATGGGCAGAGGGTTGGCCGCCCAGTTATAAAACACCTGCATCGTGGGGGTTTCCACCGTCAGCTTCCACCCAGTGTGCTCCCCTAAATCCGCCATGTTCTCCAGTTGTTGGCAGGGCTGCGGGTCATGTGCGTCCTGTTTGAGATAGGAGACCCACACGTGCGCTGTGCGGGGCTCCGCTCGTCGGAACGTCCACCATATCCCAAAAACATTCTCCAGCACCCAGCCCTCCCGGGCTTTTTTCTCCAAATATCCCACAGTCTCGCAATAATCAAAAAAAGCAATGCGTTTCCAGGTTCGCTTCCGTGTTTTCATGGATGTTCCTCCTCTCCCCTCAGCCGCCGATAGTCCCGGGCCTGGGCACAGATCCGTTGATACTCCTGATCCAACACCTGCTGCCCCTGGGCGGTGATGACATAGCTGCGCCGCCGTCCCTCCACCCGGGTCTCCACAATGAACCCGGCCTCCAGAAACTGCTCCAAAAGGTTGTATAGCGTGCCTGAGCCCACCCGCACCCGTCCCTCTGTCATGGCGGGCACCTGATCCAGGATGTCAATGCCGCACCGCTCTTCCTCCAGGCAGAGCAGCACATAAAACATCTGCTCCGACAGGGTGTGAAATTTTACCCGTGCCATGTCTCTCACCTCTATTCTCGATATTCGAGTTTTCTCACCCTCAGTATATTCTCGATCATCGAGATTGTCAAGAAAATTCCCTCTTGACTCCAAACCGTACTACGCATATAATACAGTTAGAAAGTGTACTATACAAGTAATACACTGGAAGGGATGTGATACACCATGGTGCGCTTTGACGACCTGCACCTCCGAGATGGGACTCCCATCTATTTGCAGATCATCCAGCACCTGAAAGCAGGGATTGCTGCCGGAACCGTACAGGATGGAGATGAGCTGCCCTCCCGGCGCACCCTCTCCGCCCTGCTGGGAGTCAACCCCAACACCATCCAAAAGGCATTCCGGATGCTGGAGGATGAAGGACTCATCTCCTCCCGCACAGGGAGCAAGAGCTTCGTGTGCCTCTCCCATGAGCAGTCCCAGGCCATGCAGGAACAGCTGCCTCACACGCAGACCCTGGAGTACATTGGGAAAATGCGGGCCATGGGCCTCACCCGCAGCCAGACCGTCTCCCTCATCGAGACCCTATGGAAGGAGGATGTTCCATGAAAAAAACCGTGTCCCTATTCTCTCTGGCCGCTGCCGCCTCCTTTTGGCGCATTTTGCTTCTTCTGGTGGCTTTGGCCGCAACTCAGCTTCTGGCGGCCTGGGCCATGCTGTTAAACCGCGTGGGCAGCTTGTCTTTGGAACAGATCCTGGATCTCCATGTCTATCGTTTTTCCCCGGCCGTGGCCGTGACCCTGGCAACGGTGGCGCTCTTGGTTGGCTATGGCGGGTCTCGCAGCAGGGTCAACTACACCATGTCTCGGCTCTCCCTATCGGCTCGCTCTGTGCTGCGCATCCATGTGGTGTACTGCACAGGGGTGTACCTGCTGTTCTGGCTGTTTCAGGTAACGGTGGTGATGGCCACCATGGTGCTATATCACTCCATCATGGATTCCAGCGAAATCAGCCCACAGTTGGCGCTGCTCACCTGCTACCGCAGTGTCTATCTTCACCCCCTGCTTCCTCTGGCCGACTGGCCCTTCTGGGTAACCACCCCGCTGATTTGCCTGGGGCTGGGTGTGAACACCGCCATTGGCATGATGCGCAGTTGGGAGGGTAAGATTTACCTGCCTCCAGTGGTGTTCTCTCTGCTCACCGCCCTGTACGCAGCCAAACCTGGTGACTACGCCTGGGCCATCTGTCTGGTCTTTGTCCTGTGGGCCGGTGTCTGCGTCAGTTATTATCAACACGTCACAGCCACAGCCAGGGAGGTGGTCACATGAAGCTGCAGGCACTACTTCCCATGACACTCTCCCCTGCCAAGGTGCTTCAAGGGCTGGGCTTTGGCGCTCTGGCCGCCTCAGCGTGTGATCTCTACTTTCTCTATCTGTACGCCCAGGCATCCGAAAATCTCTGGTACCACGGCGTAGACGGTGTGCGCTATCTCAAAGCAGACGCATTCATGCCCTCCTTCTCCGCCCTACTGGGCTTTAGCCTGTACGGCTGCATCATCGCCGTGCTGGCCATGATCCCACTGGCCTGGCTGTTTTGGCACTCCCACTGCGTGGGCTCCAAAAGTATCTACACCATGCGCCGCCTGCCCAACCGGTGGGAGCTGCCTCGACGCTGCTTCACCATTCCCATCCTGGCTGGGCTGTGTTACGTGGCTCTGGCCGCTGTCCTGCTGCTGCTGGACTTTTCCATCTACTGGTGGTGTACCCCCCGCCAGCTGCTTCCGCCATCCGCCTGGGACGCCTTTTGGCACTAAAGGAGGTTTTCCGTCATGCTTGAACTGACCAATGTAAGCAAAAAATACCCGTTCTCCACCCAAGCTCTATATCAGGTGAATTTGAGCATCGCCCCCGGAGAGATCGTGGGCCTGTTTGGGGAAAACGGCGCAGGCAAGACCACCTTGCTCAAGTGCATTCTGGGCCTGCTCCCCTGTGAGGGCTCCATCACCCTGGATGGAGCGCCCATTGACCACACCAACATTGCCCGGCTCAGCTTCGCCACCTGCGAGCACTCCTTTTTCCCAAACCTCACCCCCAAAGCCCACCGGGAGTTCTACCGCTCCCACTTTCCCAACTGGAGAGATCAGCGGTATCACGCCCTCATGGACTTCTTCCAGCTGCCCCAGCATCGTCCCGTGCGCAGCTTTTCCACCGGGCAGCAAAACCAGTTCGAGGTCATTCTGGCCCTGTGCCAGGGGGCGGACTACATTCTCATGGACGAACCCTTCGCTGGCAACGACATCTTCAACCGGGAGGATTTCTATAAGGTGCTGTTGGGGATCCTGGAACCCACCGAGACGGTGATCCTCTCCACCCACCTGCTCACCGAGATCAACGCCTTCATCAGCCGTGCGGTGCTGCTGTGGGACGGCCAGATCGTGGGAGACGTATCTGCCATGGAGCTGGATGAACAGGGCCTCACCGCATGGGACTATGTGAAAGAAAAGTACCACTACGCCCCCGACCGGGTGAGCAGCACCTTGTCGGAGCTAACCGGAGAGGAGGATTGACCATGAAACGTGCCCTCTTCGCCTTCACTGCTCTGCTCACCACCACCGCCGTTGTGTTTGTGGTTGCCCTTGCCACCATTCTGCCCACCACAGAAAAGGTCACCTTCTCCGCCAATCCCCAGTACCTGGTGGGAGATCCTGCCAACGTCCAGGGCTTGCAGCTGGTGGCAGAAACCCAAATGGACGGGCAGCTGCACTGGACTACCACCTTTACTCCGGCGGAACCCCCCAGCTGTGAGAGCCAGTTCCGGTTCTCCGCCCAGTCCGAACCGGTTCTCTACACCCCCAGCACCACCGACCCTCAGCTTACTATCACCTCTTTTATCAACATCACCGTCACAAGCGGAGATGTCTTTGACTATAACAGTACTTCTTATCCCGGCTATCGGGATATGGTACAGGACGTTGCCAGCCGTGCTCCCGCCCAGGGGGGCAGCTATACCGAGACTGTGATGCTGCGAGATTATCTGAAGTTCTATCCCATCTCCATTGAATGCTACGATTGGCATCTCATGGGGTACTCCTCCTATCAGACCGTGGATCTGTCCAACGTATTTCCCATCCCCATCGCTGGCAACGAAACCGCAGAGATCACCGTCACCGTGCAGCCGGACGGTACCATCAGTGGTTTTTCCTTCTACTCTCCTGAAATGCCCTACATCACCGCCAAGGCCGTGTACTTTCAGGACGCCTTCTATGTTCCGTTCCCCTATGACGTGATGGACTTGGACCTGGATGACACCGCTGTCACACCGGGGCTGTACCGTCTGCCCCTGATGCGTACGGAGGACGACGCCGGTATGGTGGATGTGTCCAGGGTGGAGCTGGTGGCTCCCATGGATGCTCCTGCCCAGGCCATGGCCATCACCGGAAATGGCCAACAGCTGGCCCTGGTCACCTCCGCCACCGACAGCCACCCCAACCGGCTGACTCTGATCGACCTGGCCACCGGAACCCAACGCCAGCAGTTCGACCTGGACAACACCAACTGGGTGATGGCGTTCTATGCCGCAGATGACCACATCGTCTACATGGGAACACACCGGACACAGCAGGGCCAGCTGGGACAGTCCACCGTGAAGGCGTGGAGGTTGGAAGAGGACGGGACATTCTCCCCCTTCCTCTCCACCACGGTTCCAGACAATATGCCCAGCTACGGCGGTTCTTCCATCACCAGCATTCTGCGGGGTGATACCCTCTACACCCTGTCCCATCCCATCAGCGGCCCCCCCACCTACATCACTTTGGTGGTGTATGACCCCCAAGGATGCCGATATGCCGCTGACCTGACCATGAGTCAGAACCAGGATTCCGATGCCACCCTCCACCTCATCACCCTGACGGATCTGCGTTTGGAGTTTACCTCCCCGGACTGAGCAAAAGAAATCCAGAATAGCTCTATTCATTTCCCCTGCGGCGTGGTATACTACTCTCTGGTGGAGCATCCACCGAACACCACCGAAACTAAGGAGGGTTTACCTATGAAAACTCGATTCCTGCGTTGCCCCCGCTGCGGCAACATCGTGGGCGTCATTCAAGATGCCGGAGTCCCCATTTTCTGCTGCGGCCAGCCCATGGAGGAGCTGGTTCCCAACACCGTAGAGGCCAGCGGTGAGAAGCACATTCCCGTGGCCACCCTGGAAAACGGTGTGCTCACCGTTCAGGTGGGCTCTGTGGAGCACCCCATGGAGGAGGCCCACTATATCCCCTGGATCTATGTGAAAACCCGCAACGGCGGACACCGCATCCAGCTCCAGCCCGGCGAGGCCCCTGGCGCCGTGTTCCACCTGGGTGACGAGGTCCCTGAGGCTGTGTATGCCTACTGCAACCTCCACGGTTTGTGGATGACTGAGCTCTAATTCTCTCCCCCATATAGAAAGGCGCAGGGATTGACCCTATTCGGTCAGTCCCTGCGCCTTTTCATGTGGGCAGTCAGCCGTATTCCCTGCGTTTATGGTGATTTCACCTTCTTTGGTTTCTTCCGTCTCCCCCCATCTGTCTGATTTCCACATAAAAAAATTTCCCAATGACATTTTTCTTTTTTCTCGTGGAAAATTTCGTTATACTGAGAGTACAGACGTTGATTTTTGCACGCATGAGAAAGAAGGTCACCCTATGCCATCCTATCTGGCCGACTACCATACCCACACCCACCTCTCCGGGGATTCGCGCTCCCTGCTGCTGGAAAATCTTCAGTCCGCCGTCCAGGCCGGAATCCCGGAGCTGTGCATGACAGAGCACTGGAATCTTCTCAACCAGCGGGGTGAGCGCCTGCCCACCCACTACAACTTTGGCCCCGTGCTTCAACAGTGGGAGGAACTCAAAGACGCATGGTCCCACCGGGTGGAGGTGCGGGTGGGCATTGAACTGGGCAACAGCACCGTGGATACCGCCGCCGTCCAGGCCTGTCTGGATTTCCCCGAACTGGACTTTGTCATTGGCTCCCTCCACTCCGCCAGCCTGAAGCTGGGGGGCGACGGCATATTCACCTATGCCAAATCCTGCACAGATCCCCATCAGGCGCATCTGGTGCTGGAGGACTATATTTCTCAGATGGAGGAACTGGTGGAGGCCGGCACCTTTGATGTTCTAGGCCACATCATCTATCCGCTGCGCTACTTTTCCCCCGATCTGCACCTCTCTCTGGAGCCCTGGCAGGAGCGGCTGGATGAGATCCTGCGGCGTGTCATCCAAAGCGGAAAGGGTATCGAGCTCAACACCACCCAGGGTACCACCATCCGCCAATGGGCGCCCATTCTCTCCCGCTATCGGGAACTGGGCGGTGAAATTCTCACCCTGGGTTCTGACGCCCATCGCCCCCAATTCATCGGGGCGGGTTTTTCTGAAGCCTGCGCCCTTCTCCGCACTCTGGGTTATCGCTGGATCTGCACCTATCGCCAGAGAATCCCTCAATTTCATGCCCTGACCTGATATCCTTCTCTTTTTGTGACGTTGTCACCGAATAACTTTTCTACAACTGGTATACTAACATTAAAACAAAGAAAGGGGATGCGTCCTATGTCATCCATCACCGTGAATACAAACCAATTCTCTTCTGTTGTCGCTGAGAGCCAAAAGCCCGTCCTGGTGGACTTCTGGGCTCCTTGGTGCGGCTACTGCCGCCGTATTGCCCCAGCTCTGGAGCAGATTGCCCAGCAGTGGGCGGACAAGCTGGTGGTAGGCAAGGTCAATGTGGATGAGGAGCCCGCCCTGGCCCAACAGGAGGCCATCGAGGTACTCCCCACCCTGGTGCTATACAAAGGCGGCGTTGCCGTGGCCTCCACCGTGGCGCCCACTTCCAAGGCCAGCATCGAAGCCTTTTTGCGCGAGCACCTGGACGGCTGAATGAGGGCACACCATGGAACAAATCTACGATGTCATCGTCATCGGCGGCGGTCCGGGGGGCTACGCCGCCGCCCTGTATGCCGCCCGGGCGGGCCTGGACACCCTGGTGCTGGAGCAGCTGTCCGCCGGAGGGCAGATGGCCCTCACCCAGCAAATTGACAACTATCCCGGCTTTCCCGACGGGATCGACGGTTTTACCTTGGGTGAGCGGATGGAACAGAGCGCTCAGCAGGCCGGGGCCAATACCATCCTGGCCCAAGTCGAGGCGGTAGAACTGGCCCAGCCTGTCAAACAGGTTCACACCAGCGACGGCACCTTCCTCTCCCGCACCGTCATCGTGGCCACCGGGGCCACTCCACGCCCGCTGGGAATTCAGGAGGAGGACGCCTGGGTGGGTCGCGGGATCCACTACTGCGCCACCTGTGACGGGATGGCTTACAAAGGGAAAACCGTGGTGGTGGTGGGCGGCGGCAACTCCGCCTGCGGCGACGCCATGGTTCTCTCCCGGCTGGCCGCCCACGTGCACCTGGTCCATCGCCGAGACACCCTTCGCGCCACAAAGGTCTATCACCAGGCGCTCATGGAGGCGGAGAACATCACCATCCACTGGAACAGCCGCGTCACCCATATTCTTGGCCAGGACAAGCTCCAGGCTGTCGCATTGGAGGAAATCCCCACCGGTACCGTCACCCCCCTGCCCTGTGACGGGGTGTTTGTCAGCGTGGGCCGCTCCCCTGCCACCCAGCTGTTTGAAGGTCAACTGGAGATGGACCAAAACGGCTACCTGGTGGCCGACGAGAGCACCCGCACCAACCTCCCCGGCGTCTACGCTGTGGGGGATGTGCGCACCAAAGCCTTGCGCCAGGTAGTCACTGCGGTGGCGGACGGCGCGGTGGCGGCTACGGCGGCGGAGGAATACCTCTCCGGCGTATAGAGCAGAGCTGCGGCGCGTCCGCCCCTCCGTACCCAAAACACCTTTTCATGAAATCTTTTGCATAGATAATCCCGCCTTTTATGGGGTACCCCATAAAAGGCGGGATTTTTCTGCTGGATCAGCGATTGTTCACATACTCGGGCATCATGTCGTGGTTGGCCAGTCGGTGGGCAGCAATCTCCTCCCACTTGGTACCAGGCTTTCCATAGTTGGCGTAAGGGTCAATGGATATGCCTCCGCGAGGCAGAAACTTTCCCCACACCTCGATGTATTTGGGAGCCAGCAAACGGATCAGATCTTTCATGATGATATTCACGCAGTCCTCATGAAAATCCCCATGGTTGCGAAAGGAGAACAAATACAGCTTCAAGCTTTTGCTCTCCACCAGATACTCGTCCGGCACATAGGAGATGACGATGTTGGCAAAGTCAGGCTGCCCCGTAATCGGGCACAAACTGGTGAACTCTGGGCAGTTGAACTTGACGAAATAGTCGTTGTCCGGGTGCTTATTCCCAAACCGTTCCAAAACACTGGGGTTGTACTGGGTATCGTATGTGGTGTTCTGATTGCCCAACAGGGTCAATGGCTCATTCTCTCTTGACATAGGGTGTATTTCCTCATTTCTCACAGATTGCGGGATCACTGACCCCGTTGGCGGCGAATGCCTTGGCCCGGTCGATACAGGTGCCACACTTGCCGCACGGCTCTTCCTTTCCCTCATAGCAGGACCAGGTGAGCTGGTATGGGACGTGGTACTTTAGGCCCAAGGCCACAATGTCTGCCTTGGTTTTCCCCACAAAGGGGGCCTCAATGCGCAGCTGTTTCCCAGATCCTTCATAAATCGCCTGGTTCATGGCGTCATGGAATGCCTGGGAGCAGTCGGGATAAGCGGCTCCCGCCGCATCGTCCGCGTGGGCGCCGTAGTATATCACGCTGCACTCCATGCTCAACGCCACGCTGGCAGCTGCTGAGAGAAACAACCCGTTTCGGAAGGGCACATAGGTGCTCACCGGTGTCGTCCCTCCGGTCTTTTCAATCTGCTGGGCGTAGCTCTCCTCTGGAATCTCCTGATCCGACTGCTGAAGCAGAGAGCAGTTGCTGTATTGAAAAATCAAACTCAGGTCCAAAAACAGCTGCTCTACGCCGTAATATTCTGCCACTGCCTTGGCCGCTCGCAGCTCCTTATCGTGTTTCTGTCCGTAGGAAACCGACAGCGCCACCACATTCTCTTTGCCATACTTCTCGATGGCCAGGGCCAGGGCGGTAGTGGAATCCACGCCACCGCTGGACAAAACCAACGCTTTCATTGTCATTTCTCCTCTTATCGCAGGTATGCCTGTAATGCAGGATCCTTCAGAAATTGTCCTCTCCGTTCCATGGTCACCGTCTTGGTCCCTGTTTTGGCAATGCCCCGGGCACTGACACAGCTGTGGCACCCCTCCAGGATCACTGCCACATCAGGGCTCCCCGTGACCTCTGTCATAATGTCCGCAATGTCACAGCCAATACGCTCTTGAAGCTGCAGACGGCGACCCACCATGTCACAGATCCTTGCTATTTTGGACAGCCCGATGATCTTACCGCAGGGGATGTATGCCACCGTAGCCTTCATGTCATACATCAGTGCCATGTGGTGCTCACAGTAGGAAAACAGATCAATGTCCTTCATCACCACCACGTGCTGGTGATCCGAATGTTCGTCCTCAAATACCTTCCCGAACATCTGGCCAATCTCGTGGTTTGTGTATGCCATACCCGCAAACACTTCTTCGTACATCTTGGCCACCCGCTTGGGGGTATCCACCAGGCCTTCCCGATCGGGGTCATCCCCCAGAGCAATCAGGATCCCCCGGATGTGCTCCTCAATGGCTTTGGTATCCACGTTCTCTACACCCCCCTCTGATTTGGGTCCCAGATCACCTTGTGCATCTGGATTTGCAATCTCACATCGTCGAGCCGTTGTTTCACCATCATCTCCACCATCTGCGCCGGCTCTATGGCCTCGAATACCGGGCTCAAATAGACGTGACAGCGCTGGGTCAGCTGATGCTCCCGGATGATGCGAATCGCCAGATCCACATCATCTCGGCTGCTGCACACAAATTTTACCGTATCATTGTTGCCCAGGCAGAGAAAATTCTCTATGCGCATAGCTTTCTGGCACCCGCTGCCCGGCAGCTTGTAATCCATGGTAAACACCGGGCGATTCGGCGAGCAAAATGGACGCAAATCCACCGCCCCATTGGTCTCGATCTCCACCCGAACCCCCTCAATCTGGCCCAGCACTGCCAGCAGTTGGGGCATTTCCGACTGCAAGAGGGGTTCACCACCGGTGAGGGTGACGTTTTTGACCCCGGTGGACCGGACATATGCCCCGATCTCCTCCGGGGTCCGCTCGGTCACAGGGCAATCCGCCTCATTGGCCCATTGGGTATCACAGTAGGTGCACCGCAGATTACACCCCTGAAAGCGCACAAACACCGCCAGTTCCCCGGCCCGTGTACCCTCTCCATTGATGCTGATAAACTGTTCCGCAACCCTCATGTTCACACCTCGTAAGCGGCACAGTTGTTGGGCGTCTCATAAACCTCCACCCGATGGACGGGAAAGCCTGCTTGGCAGAGCAGTTTGGCAATGTGACAGGCCAGGTTTTCCGCCGTGGGTCGGAACGCCACCTTCACCATGTGGAAGTTCTCCTCCCGCAGGGCCTGGATGGTCTTTTCTCTCAACGACCCCGCTTCATAAATCAGGCTGTGATCCAGCTCGTCGCAGATTTCTTTCAGTGCCTGTTTCAAATCACTGAAATCCACCAGCATCCCCCGGGTCTGAACCTCCGTGCTCAGTTTCTCATCCCGAATCTGCGCCATCACTCGCCAGCGATGGCCGTGGATGTTGCTGCACTTTCCTTGGTAGTCTTTCAAAAAATGTGCAGCATCAAAGCTCTGCTCCGTTTTTAAGTAGAACATATCCTTCCCCTCCATGCAAAAAAGCCCTGCGGTGTACCGCAGGGCCTTACTAATTCCATGTCTTTGGACACAAAAAAGAAGCCCTAGTTTTGTTTAACGACAGGATGGTACAAATGAACTGTCGGCAGCGCGGGAACACCCAACGCTGATTTTACATTATATTCGCTCCTATGCCCTGCGTCAATGGTTATTTTTGCATAGAAATGGCCCGACAGGATCCCTATGTCCCCCTTGGACCATTGATTTCATCTCTTATGGTATACGAAGCCATGTGCTGCACGACGAAAAACTTTTGGCCCTGTCTGTTTTGCTGCATTTTTCCAAGAAATTCTCACCGGCTGTTCCTCTTTTCACCTTTACCGGTTATTTTGCAAGATTGCTGCCTCTATCA
>DVKO01000058.1 GCA_018715985.1 Candidatus Enterenecus avicola | reverse complement strand
TTTGGGACAGAAGGAGTGAATGAGATGAATCAGACGTTGTCCCGTCTGCTGGCCCCCCGATTTGGGCTATATTTTTGGGTGATGATTATATTTGCCGCCGTGACCGCCCTGCTGGGGGAGACCAAGGTGGCACTGGGCCAGGCCGCCGTGGTGTTGGTGCTCTACCTGCTCTATCTGCGGGCCTCCATCCTGCGCCGCCGGGAGGCCGCCCGCTACCTGGATCAGCTGCTGGGCAGCGTGGACGAGGCCACCCGGGACAGCACCTTGAACTGCCCCCTGCCGGTGGTGATGTTCCGCCCCGACACCGAGGAGATCGTGTGGTCCAACGACCGGTTTCTCCACTTGTCCGGGGACCGGGAGCGGCTGTTTGACACCAAACTCACCGATCTGGTGCCCCAGTTTGACAGCCGCTGGCTGCTGGAGGGCAAGCACGAGTGCCCCCACGAGGTGGCCATGGGCCGCCGCCGCTACCAGGTCTTCGGCAATGTGGGCCGCACCCAGGAGGAGGGCCGGGAGAGCCTGCTGGCCACCACCTACTGGCTGGACGTCACCGAGTCCAGCAACCTGAAAGAGATCTACCAGGCCACCCGTCCGGTGGTGGCCATTCTGCTGCTGGACAACTACGAGGACACCATCAAGGGCCTGCCGGAAAATGTGGCCTCGGCCATGCTGGCGGACATCAATCAGCGCATCTCCCAGTGGATGGGGGATGTGGGCGGCATCTTCTGCCGTCTGGACCGGGACCGCTTCCTCTACATCTTCGAGGAGCAGTATTTGCAGGGGTACAAGGAGGAGAAGTTCTCCATTCTGGACTCCATCCGCCAGGTGCAGACCCCCAGCGGCATCTCCGTCACCCTCTCTCTGGGCATCGGCGTGGACGGGGAGAACCCGGCGGAGCTGTTCCGCTTCGCCTCCCTGTCCGTGGAGATGGCCCTGTCCCGGGGCGGCGACCAGGCGGTGGTGAAAAACCGCTTCAACTTCGAGTTCTTCGGCGGACGGGCCAAGGAGACGGAGAAGCGCACCAAGGTGAAAAGCCGGGTCATGGCCTCCGCTCTGGGCGAACTGGTGGCGGACGCCTCCTGCGTGTTTGTCATGGGCCACTCCGCCGCCGACATGGACGCGGTGGGCGCCGCCGTGGGCGTGTGTGCCATTGCCCGCAAGAAGGGGGTCCCCCACTATATTGTCCGGGAGAACGGCCCCACCCCCGCCGACCAGCTCTACCGCCGCCTGGAGGGCATGGAGGAGTACAAAAACCTCTTCCTGGACAGCCAACAGACCCTGCTGAAGGCGGACTCCCGGTCTCTGCTGGTGGTGGTGGACACCAACCGGCCCGAACAGGTGGCCAGCCGGGAGGTGCTGCAATCCTGCAACAAGGTGGCGGTCATCGACCACCACCGCCGGGCCGCCACCTATATCGAGGGGGGCGCCCTCTACTTCCACGAGCCCTACGCCTCTTCCACCTGTGAGCTGGTCAGTGAGCTGCTGGGCTACCTGATGGAGCCGGGCGAGCTGCTGCGGGGGGAGGCGGAGGCCATGATGGCGGGGCTGATGCTGGACACCAAAAACTTCACCATGCGCACCGGAGGGCGTACCTTCGAGGCCGCCGCCTTCCTGCGCCGGGCCGGAGGAGACACCGGCGAGGTGAAAAAGATGTTCCAGACCGGCCTGTCCGACACGGTGGCCAAGTACGGCATCATTCAAAACGCCAAGATGTACCGGCAGGACATCGCCATCGCCCCTGTGGATCACACCGTCAACCGGGTCACGGCTGCCCAGGCAGCCGATGAGCTGTTGAATATCGCGGGCATCAACACCTCCTTCGTCCTCTACCCCGACGGGGAGCGGGTGGTGGTGTCGGCCAGAAGCATCAACGATACCAATGTCCAGGTGATCCTGGAGGCCCTGGGGGGCGGCGGAAACGCCAGTGCCGCCGGCGCTCAGATCGCCAATCAGACCCTGGGGCAGGTGACGGAATCCCTCATGGCAGCTCTGGACCGGTATTTCAAAACCGACGACCCGGAGGAGATGGGGGAGGAGGGGTAATCCCTCCCCAAGCAAACCATATTTTTAGGAGGAACACATCATGAAAGTGATTTTACAACAGGACGTGAAGGGACACGGCAAGAAGGGCCAGATGGTGGAGGTTTCCGACGGGTACGCCCGCAACTTCCTGCTCCCCCGCAAGCTGGCCGTGGAGGCCAGCGCCGAGAACATTAACACCATGAAGATGCAGGACAAGGCCCGCCGGGCCCGGGAGGCCGAGGAGCGGGCTGCCGCTGTGGAGCTGTCCGGCCGGCTCAAGGACTGCCCGGTGAAGATCGTGGCCAAGGCCGGCCAGGGCGGGCGCCTCTTTGGCTCCGTGACCAGCAAGGAGATCTCCGAGGGGCTCAAGGAGCAGTACAACATCGACATCAACAAGACCAAGATCGTCCAGTCCGAGCCCATCAAGGCCTTCGGCGGCTACGAGGTCAAGTGCAAGCTGGGCTACGAGATCACCGGCACCATCCGGGTGATGGTGGAAGAGGGCTAAAAGCCTTCTCGAAAATGCAAGCATTTTCTCGAGGGGATGCAGCCCGCTGCATGCATAATTGGGTCAATCGTCGACCCAATTCCACACTGGCGGGCTGAGATGTGTATTTTCCCATGCACATGTCCTGGGAAAATACGTGATCCCAATTTATTTTCCCGCCTGCGGGCGGGAAAACTCTGCCGAGGGCTTTGGTCGATGCGGAGAATTGAAACTTCCTGCATAGACATAGGCCGTTTCGACAAGCGGAGGGGTAAAAGAACCCCATAACACACAACTGGGAGGGATGAAAATGGACGAATTCAATGGCCTGCGCCTGCCCCACTCGGTGGAGGCGGAACAGGCAGTGCTGGGCTCCATGCTCATCGACGACCGGTGTATTCCCGACGTGGTGGCCCGGCTCACTCCCGATGACTTCTACCTGAGGCAGAACCGGGAGCTGTACCAGGTGCTGTTTACCATGTTCAACCGGTTCGAGACCATCGACCCGGTGACGGTGCTGGACCGCATGAAGCAGGCGGGGGTGTACGACGAGAACACCTCGGTGGGCTACCTGCGCCAGCTCATGGAGATCACTCCCACCGCGGCCAACGTCATGGAGTACGTCAGCATCGTCTCGGACAAGGCCCTGCTCAGAAGGGTGGGGGAGACCGCCGGGGAGCTGGAGGAGATGGTGCGCAGCGAGAGCGGCACCGCCCAGCAGATCCTGGAGGCCGCCGAACAGCGCATCTACGCCATCCGACAGGGGCGCTCCGCCCAGGGCATGACCCACATCGCCACGGTGATGAGCCAGGTGTGGGAGACCATCAAGGAGCGGCAGGAGACGGGGGCGGAGTTCCCCGGCATCTCCACCGGCCTCATTGACCTGGACCGGCGCATCTCCGGATTAAACAACTCAGACCTGCTCATCCTGGCCGCCCGGCCCGGCATGGGCAAGACCTCCCTGGCCCTGAACATCGGGCTGGAGGCGGGCAAGCACTCGGGAAAGAGCGTGGCCATCTTCTCTCTGGAAATGAGCCGGGAGCAGCTGGGGCTGCGCCTCATCTCCACCGAGTGCCTCATTGACAACAAAAAACTGCTCACCGGCCGCATTGTGGGGGAGGAGGAGTGGTCCCGGCTGGCCATGGCGGTGGCCACGTTGAGCCAGGCCAAAATTTACATGGACGACGACTCCTCTCTGTCCGTGGCGGACATGAACGCCAAGTGCCGCCGCATCAAGGACCTGGGTCTGGTCATCGTGGACTACCTCCAGCTGATGACCTCCGCCGGAGGGCCCACCCGGGCCAGCGACAACCGCCAGCAGATCGTCTCCGACATCTCCCGGTCCATGAAGCTCATGGCCAAGGAGCTGAACGTGCCAGTGATCTGCCTGTCCCAGCTCTCTCGTGCCAACGAGAGCCGCGCCGCCGGTCAGCGCCGGCCCATGCTCTCCGACCTGCGGGAATCCGGCTCCATCGAGCAGGACGCCGACATCGTCATGTTCATCTACCGGGAGAGCTACTACGAGGACGACACGGAGAACCCCAACGTGGCCGAGTGCATCGTGGCCAAAAACCGCCACGGCGAGACGGGCACCGTCATGCTGGAGTGGCGGCCCGAGTTTACCACCTTCCGCAATCTGGCCTACAACTACGACGAAGAGGACTACTGATGGGCTTTTCCTATCATCTCATTGCCCCGGGGGACAAGGTGCTGTGCGCACTGTCCGGGGGGGCCGACTCCATGTATCTGCTCTGCCGCCTCATGGACGGGGCGCAGCGGGGCGGCTACCAGGTGGGGGCCGCCCACTACCACCACGGCATCCGGGCGGCATCCAACCGGGAGGAGGACTTTGTCCGCGCCTGGTGCGACCGCCGCCGCATCCCCCTCTTTGTGGGTCACGGAGACGTGCCCGGCGAGGCCGCCCGACAGGGGCGGGGGATGGAGGAGACGGCCCGGGAGATGCGCTACGCATTTCTCTATGAAATTGCCCGCCGGGAGGGGTATACGCTCCTGGCCACCGGACACCACGCCGGGGACAACGCCGAGACGGTGCTCATGCACCTGATCCGGGGCTCCGGGCTGCGGGGGCTGGGGGGCATTTCGCCCCGCCAGGGGATGCTCATCCGCCCCATGCTGGAGGTGACCCGGGAGCAGGTGGAGGAATACCTTCAGCTCCACCAGGTGCCCCACGTGGAGGACGAGAGCAACGCCGATCCCGCCTACACCCGAAACCGGGTGAGACACCAGGTGCTCCCCCTGCTGGAGCAGCTCAACCCCCAGGCAGTGGGCCACATGGCCCAGGCCGCGGCCAAGCTGCGGGAGGACGAGGCGCTGCTCTCCGCCCTGGCCCGCCAGGTGCCGGGGGTGACGGCGGACGGGGAAGGGGTGCAGGTGGACATTCCCACCCTGCTCAAACATCCCAAACCCCTGGTGATGCGCCGACTGCGGTGGGCCCTGACCCAACTCCACATCCATCCCTCCCAGGTGTATCTGGATGGGCTGTTTCGGCTCATGGAGGAGGGACAGAGCGGGGATGGGCTGGATTTGCCCGGCCATCGGGCGGTGAAGAGCTGGGATCAGCTGTCCATCACCCCCCAAAAACAACCGGAGGCCCTGCCTGCCCTCCCTCTAAAAGATGGGGAGACCCGGTGGGGGGAGTGGCGGGTGGAGTGCCGCAGCACCGTGTGTCCCCAAAGCCCGGGGACGGGGCTGTGGCTCACCCCCGGGGACTATGTGCTCCGCCCCCGCCAGGTGGGGGACACCTTGCAATTACCCAAGCGACCCACCAAAACGGTGAAAAAACTCATGATGGAGAAAAAAATTCCCGCCTCTCTGCGCCAACGCCTTCCCGTGCTGACCCAGGGGGAGCGGGTGGCGGCGGTGGCGCTGCTGGGGGTGGACGAAGATTTTCTGGCCGCCCCCGGACAGCCTGCCCGATATATTACCATAACAAAGGAGAACGAAGACCATGCATGAACACGTGGAATCCATTCTGTATAGCGAAGAACAGCTCCGGCAGCGGGTGAAGGAGCTGGGGGCACAGATCACCGCCGACTACGCCGGGAAGGAGCCGGTGCTGGCCTCGGTGCTCCGGGGCTCCTACATCTTCATGGCGGACCTGACCCGGGCCATTGACCTGCCGGTGACGGTGGACTTTATGGCGGTGTCCTCCTACGGGGCGGGCACCAAGAGCTCCGGCCAGGTGGAGATCAAAAAGGATCTCTCCGACTCCATCGAGGGCCGGGACCTGATCATTGTGGAGGACATTCTGGACTCGGGCAACACCCTCTTTTACCTCATGGAGATCCTGAAGGCCCGCAAGCCCGCCTCCATCCGCATCTGCACCCTGATGGATAAGCCGGACCGGCGCACCCAGCCCATCGTGGCCGACTATGTGGGCTTTACCATCCCCGACGCCTTTGTGGTGGGGTACGGCCTGGACTACAACGAGAAGTATCGGAACCTGCCCTATGTGGGCATTTTGAAGCCCTCCGTCTACGGCGGGGAGTGAGCCCCAGCAGGGGAAAAAAGGAGCTGTTTTCAATTTTGAATCGTGGAAAACAAATTCGCAGCGCTGTGGTGTATGTGGTGTTGATTTTGCTGCTGGTGTGGAGCTTTATGGCCTTCCGCTCCGCTCAGGAGCAGAACTTCATCCCGTACAGCCAGGTGCGCACCTACTTCCTGGAGGAGCAGGTCACCGCGTTCCAGGTGGAGGACAACAAGACCCTGACCCTGAAGCTGAAAAGCGGGGAGACCCGGTACCACCGCCTGGCGGATGTGGAGCTGTTCTACAACGACCTGGGGGACGAGATCGCCCAGCAGCAGGCGGACGGGGTGCTCCAGGAGTTCAACCTCCAGCCCGCCTATGAGATGCCCCTGTGGCTCCAGATCACCATCCCCATTCTGGGCACCGTGGTGGTGGTCATGGTCATCTGGGGCGTGATGGCGGTGCGCCAGCAAAACGCCCAGGGGGGCCAGGGCAGCATGAGCCGCTTCGGCAAGGCCCGCACCATCCAGGGCGACGGCACCGTGAAGGTGACCTTTGCCGATGTGGCGGGGGCCGACGAGGAGAAGGCGGAGCTGCAAGAGCTGGTGGACTTTTTGCGCAACCCGCAAAAGTACATCGACTTGGGCGCCCGCATCCCCAAGGGTGTGCTGCTGGTGGGCCCTCCGGGCACCGGTAAGACCCTGCTGGCCAAGGCGGTGGCCGGGGAGGCGGGGGTGAAATTCCTCTCCATTTCCGGCTCTGACTTTGTGGAGCTGTATGTGGGCGTGGGCGCCTCCCGTGTGCGCGACCTGTTTGAGCAGGCGAAAAAGCACGCGCCGGCCATCGTCTTCATCGATGAGATCGATGCAGTGGGTCGCCAGCGCGGCGCGGGCCTGGGCGGCGGTC
>DVKO01000008.1 GCA_018715985.1 Candidatus Enterenecus avicola | reverse complement strand
AAGACCCCACCAAGGTAGACCGTTCCGCCGCCTACGCCGCCCGCTGGGTGGCCAAGAACGTGGTGGCCGCCGGTCTGGCCGACCGCTGCCAGGTACAGCTGGCCTACGCCATCGGCGTGGCCCATCCCGTGTCCGTACTGGTGGACACCTTCGGCACCGGCACCGTGTCCGACGAGGCGCTGGAGCACGCCGTGACCCAGGTCTTTGACCTGCGGCCCACCGCCATTATCAACCGCCTGGATCTGCGCCGCCCCATCTACCGTCAGACCGCCGCCTACGGCCACTTTGGCCGCCCCGAGCTGGATCTGCCCTGGGAAAAGACCGACATGACCCAGGCCCTGCTGGACGCCTGTAACATCTAAGCCCTATCCCATCAACCAAAATGAGTGAGAGTCGCCAAAAGGCGATTCTCACTCATTTTTCATGTCCCAACTTTCTGTTGGGACTCAGCCACTATCGTTTGCTACGGTCTTTTTGCTCCGGGAAAATCACTCTTCTTCGTCATCCTCAAAGGAATACTCATTGAGAGATTCAAAATCTAAAAACTCTGCCACCGTCATGTTGAAGGCCAACGCCAATTTGTGCAGCGTCTTCACCCGTGGATTTTTGGTCACCCCTCGCACAATGTTGTCCAAGGTGGACTGCTTGACATTGCTCATGGAGGCCAGTTTATTGATGGAAATCCCCCGCTGTCTGCAAAGCTCCCGGATACGCTGAATATACAGCTCGTAATATTCCATAGGCTTCCCCCTCTGCAATCATTACCCATTTACGGGTTGATATGATGATAGCAACAAACAAGGGAAAGCCTACCCGAATACGGGTTGACTTGTGGAATAATTTTGTTTTACAATTATCATATACCCGAATAAAGGTAACTTCTTTGGAGGGAGCAATATGTCAACGTGTACATTTTTGGGGCATCGTCAATGTCCCCCTGATTTAAGGCCGCAACTGCGCCGAGTTCTCATGGATTTCATCGAAGAGCACGGCGTTCGTACATTCTATGTAGGCAACCAAGGCGGTTTTGAGCGCATGGCTTGTTCTGTCCTCCGTGAGCTTTGCCTGGAATATCCCAGCGTCACCTATGGGGTTGTTCTGGCGCATCTCCCCATCAATGGGCAAGGGAAGAGAGAGAACGCCATGGATGACTCCCATTTGATTCTTCCAGACGGTATTGACACCATTCCCAAGCAATTCGCCATGGACTGGAGAAATCGCAGGATGTTAAAACAGTCGGATTATGTGGTGACATATGTGACCCATCCCTGTGGTCATGCAGCCAGATATGCAGCACTGGCCAAGCAAATGGGCAAGCGGGTGCTCAATCTGGACCCACCCCGTTCCGTATCTCCTTACATTGGGAGGCTATGAAGAAGCCGCTGCAAAACAGAAACAGGCTGTTGCAAACCGCATGTCTGCAACAGCCCCTTTCTTCTAGATTCCCAACAGACTCCCCAAAGCATTGACCAGAACACACAGCCCCACGCCCAGCAGCGTGGGCACCGCAACCGCCACCAGCGTCCACTTCACGCTCTTGCTCTCCCGGTAGATGGTGAGACAGGTGGTGGAGCAGGGCCAGTGGAAGAGGGCGAAGAGGAGGGTGCACACCGCGGTTGACCAGCTCCACCCCTGCTCCAGTAGCAGGTCATGCACCCCTGCCAGCTGATCCCACTCCACCAGACTGCCCTGGGCCAGATAGGCCATGAGCATCACCGGCATGACGATCTCATTGGCCGGCCAGCCCAGAAGAAAGGCGGTCAAAATCACCCCGTCCAGCCCCATGAGCCGTCCCAGAGGGTCCAGAAAGCCGGTGATATGGGCCAGCAGGGTGGCGTCTCCCACGGTGAGGTTGGCCAGCAGCCAGATGACCCCTCCGGCAGGGGCGGCGATGACCACCGCCCGGGCCAGCACAAACACAGTGCGGTCCAGTAGGGAGCGCACCACCACCTGCCCCACCCGAGGGCGGCGGAAGGGAGGCAGTTCCAGCACAAAGGTGGAGGGGGTACCCTTCAACACCGTGGCGGTGAGCAATCGGGTGCAGCCCAGGGTGGCCGCCACCCCCAGCAGCAGCACCCCCAGCAGGGCCGCCGCTCCCACAAGGCTGCCCCCCTCCCCCACCAGGAACAGGGTGATGAGGGCCAGCAGCGTGGGAAATTTCCCGTTACAGGGCACCAGGGAGGCGGTGAGCATGGCAGCCAGCCGCTCCCGGGGGCTGTCAATGATGCGGCAGCCCGTCACCCCGCAGGCGGTACAGCCCAGGCTCATACACATGGTCAGCGCCTGTTTCCCGCAGGCCCGGGCCTTTTGAAAGGCGTGATCCAGCACAAAGGCCACCCGGGGCAGATAGCCCAGATCCTCCAACAGGGTGAACAGGGGGAAAAAGATGGCCATGGGGGGGAGCATCACTGACACCACCCAGGTGGTGACCCCATACACCCCGTCCAGCAAGAAGGCTTTGATCTGCGGGTGCCAGCCCCCCATCCACACGTCCAATCGCTGTCCCAGCCAGTCAAAGCCATGAGAGAGCAGGGACGAGGGCAGGTTAGCCCCTGCCACCGTCAGCCACATCACCCCGGCCAGCAGCACCAGCATCAGGGGGATGGCGGTACCCCGGCTGGTCAGGCGCCTGTTCCACCGCTGCTGACGGCGGACGCCGGGGGTGGGGGTGGCATCCACCGCCTGTCTGGCATAGTCCTGGGCTGTGTGTACCCGCTCCATGGGCGAAGCGGCGGGACGGGCCTCCCCTGTCCATTGGCCTCGGGCCAGGGCTGCCATGCGCTCCTTCAACTGCTCCATGCCCGCCCCGGTTCCGGCGGAAATGCCCAACACCGGAACACCCAGCCGCCGCTCCAGGGCGGAAAGGTCCACCGCCACCCCCAGCCGTTTGGCCTCATCCATGAGGTTGACGCACACCAGCACGCTGCCCGTCACCTCCAGCACTTGCAGGGCCAGAATGAGGTTGCGCTCCAGGCAGGTGGCGTCGCACACCACCACCACCCCAGCGGCTTCCCCGTGGAGGAGATAGTCCAGAGTGATGTCCTCCTCCGGGGAGGAGGTTTGCAGAGAATAGGTGCCGGGCAAATCCACCACCGTCACCGTCTCCTCCCCCCAGGTGAAGGCGCCCTTGGCCACGTCCACCGTCTTTCCCGCCCAGTTCCCCGTGTGCTGATGCAGGCCGGTGAGGGCGTTAAACAGGGTGGATTTCCCCACGTTGGGGTTGCCCACCAGGGCAACACAGGGGGCCATTCCTCACGCCCCCTGCCCGTGGGCCGGGCGCAGGGTGATCTCCCGGGCGTCTGTCTGGCGCAGGGCGATCAGCGCCCCCCGGATAAGGTATGCACAGGGGTCCCCTGCCGGGCTGCGGGCCATGCACGTCACCCGTGTGCCCGGAATGAGCCCCAAATCCTGCAAGCGGTGTTTCAGCGCCAAGTGGGTGGATACGCTCTCCACATATCCGCTCTCCCCCTCTTCCAGCGCCGCTAAATTCCATTGTTCCATAGGATTTCTCTCCTTTCCCGGCCCCACTTCTGGGATTCCGGCACTCCATCCTATGGGGTTCCCACACCGCAGGTGTCACACAAAAGCCCCAGGCCCGGAGGTTGTCTCCGGGCCCGGGGCCTCTCTTTTCACATCTTTGTCCCTGTGGTGTACAGCTTTTTTCTTAAACGGCGGAGAATGAGTTTTCTCACCAGCAGCACCACAGCCACCAGCAGCACCACCACGATCATCAGGGCCAAAATGGCCACCAGGGTGGGCAGGCCCGCATTTTTCAGCAGGCTCACCGGGTTCCAGCTGGCGTACACATACTTGCGCCCGTCGGTCTGGCCGTACCGGGGGTCCATCTCCCCGCCCATGGATTGCAGGTAGGTGGCGATGGCATACCACTCCTTGACCTCGTTGCCCTGGTCGTCGTGGAGGATATAGTCCTCCAGCCTGGACATATCAATGGGATTGCCCTGGGCATCCCGGGGGGTGACGGTGAGGATACCGAAGGAGGTGTCCTCTACCGCACCCAGCATCTGCCCGATGTACAGCCCCGTCACCACGTGGTAGAGCTGGTCATCCACAATGGGCTCGGCGGCGCCTCCCTCCCGCACCAGCTGCGCATTGTCCACCTTGTCAAAGATCATGCGGTTGGTGTTAAAGGAGTAGGACACTCCGGAGTAAAACAGCTGGGCCGCCGACATCAGGGGCGGCACCGAGGCATCCACCTCCAGGGCATTTTTCAGATCCTTGCCCGTGAGATAGACCGAAATCAGGGGATAACCGGGCACCCCATCCGCCCCAATGCCCAGGGAGGCAGCGTTGAACACCTGGGACACGGTGATCTGTCCCTTGGGGAAGGTGTCCCGGATGACACCGGAGGCGGTGAGGGCCACATCCACCGGGTCCTGGCTGGCCTGGTTCCCCGCCCAGTAGTAGGCATCGGAGAGCAGGTTGCCCAGGGTGGACTCGTGTTGGGTGGCGTACACCTGATCCACCGTGTCAAACGCATAGGGGTTGTTCACCAGCACCTGGTCAAACTCCATTCCGAACTTGGCCAGATAGTCCTGCTCCACCTGTCCCTTGGCCTGCTGGATCCACGCCGCCATCTCCGGGTCCTCGGGGACGCTCTCGTCCACCGCCAGCAGCCGGTCATCCACCAACGCCACCCCGTCCGTGGTTTTCTCCAGGGTCAGCACCCCCAGGTTTTCACCATTTTCTCCGGCGGAGACAATGTAGGTACCGTTGACCTCAATGGGCTGCTCCAAGGTGGTGTGGCTGTGGCCGGAGATGATCACGTCGATGCCGTCCACTTTTTTGGCCAGCTCGTAGTCCTCTCCCTTTCCGTTCTCGGTGCCCGAGTGGGACAGGCAGATCACCACCGGCTCCTCCCCGTAGGCGTCCCGGCACTTCTGGGTGGCCTCATTCACCACCCGCTGGGCGGTTTCCGCCGGGTCGGCCAAAACCATGCCGGACATGGGGGCGCATTCGTCGGAGTCAAAC
The DNA here is from genome assembly GCA_018715985.1 of Candidatus Enterenecus avicola. Lineage (GTDB taxonomy): Bacteria > Bacillota > Clostridia > Oscillospirales > Oscillospiraceae > Enterenecus > Enterenecus avicola. Next base: position 25,729 of record DVKO01000008.1, on the reverse strand, counting down.
CCCGTCAGGCCGAAAATGACATAGTGTACGCCCCCCCGCTCCAGGAGCATATAGTCCTGCACGCCATAGGTATACAGGGCGTCCCAGGTCTTGTCGTCCCCCTGGGGGGGCAGATAGTTGGCGTCCAAAAGGGCGGGCAGGGGATCCCCGCTGTCCACCGCGGCATAGAGCATCTCGGCCAGGCCGGAGGCCCGGTAATCAAACTCGTGGTTGCCGAAGGTGGTGGCATCGTACCCCATCTGCCCCATGGCCCGCAGCTCCAGGGCGGAGGTGGAGTAGGCCGTCTGGAACAGGCTGCCCATGGAGAAGTCTCCCCCGTCCAGCACCAGGGCGTTGGGATGCTCCTGCCGCTGCCCGTCAATGAGGGTCTTCAGCCGGGCGTAGCCTCCCCTGGAGTGGCCGTTCTCCCCCTGCTTGGGGAGAAAGCTGGAGTGCATATCGTGGGTGTATAAGATGGTGATCTCCTCCGCCGTCCCCTCCGCCGTCCCCTCCGCAGCCCACACCTGAGACACGCTCAGGGACAGGGCCAGGGCCAGCAGCACCACCAGGCAAAGCATCCGCCTCACAGATCATCCCTCCTGATCCTAACAATACAAGTTTCCCTATTATACCGTGATCAGACCCAAAGCACAAGTGGGGCGGACAACAGAGGCTGTCGCCCCTGTCGTCCGCCCCACTGGAACCCCACTCAGTCAGTCTTTGTGGATGTGCACATGGTTGTTGATGTGGTTGGCACAGTAGCAGTAGTAGCCGTCGCACTTGGAGCAGTACCGGAACTCCATGTCCGGGTCGTCTGCGTCGGTGATGCCGCACACGGCACACTTGTGGTGGTACCCACGGGTCTCCTGGGCCTTCTTCTGGGCCTGCTTGAAGTGGATCACCTTGGGGTTGGTCTTGTGACGGGCCAGCCCCAGCTTGGCCCTCCAGAAGGGCCAGGTGAACACCACGAAGTTGACAAAGCTGGCCAGAGGCACCAGGGCCAGCATCCAATAGCCCATCCGAGCCAGATCCACCATGTCCAGCACCACCAGCACCACGTCGATGAGGGCCATCCACTTCATCTTCACCGGCACCACAAAGAAGAGCAGCACCTGCATCTCCCCGTACAGCACCGCCAGCACCAGGAAGATGGACAGATTCAGATAATAGCCCAGGTTGATGGGGCTGATGGTAAAGGTGGTGTTCATCTGCACCAGGCCCATGGCCAACCCTAACAGCACAGACAGGACCATGCCGCTGAGGTAAAAGAGGGTGAACCGGGCTGTCCCCCACTCCCGCTCCAGCATGGCGGCGATCCAGTAGTAAAAATAGCAGCTGAGCAGCAGCATAAAGGGACTGGAGGCGTAGGGCACCACCACCCAGGTCACCAGCCGCCACACCTGTCCATGGAGGATGTAGGCGGGGTAAAACTGCAAAATGCTCATCCAGCTCTGGCTGAACATCAGCCTGGAGATCAGGTCCACCAGATAGACGGCGATCTGCCCAAAGACAATGATTTTCATCAGGTTGGGAATGCCGAAATTGGGATGCTTGGCACAGAACCGGTCAATGGGGCCGTAGCCTCGATTTCCATAGATCAACGAAAGTCCTCCTCCCCACAGGGGATTTTATCCGGGCGCAGCCGCGCCCCATACACCTTCCCATTCTACCGGGAAAAGCTGAAAATACATCAACAATTTGTAAATGTTTTCCCGTGGATGTCGGTCAGGCGCACCAAAATGTCCACCACGGCATCCATGTCCTCCACGGTGACGCACTCCAGAGGCCCGTGGAAGTTGTACCCGCCGGTGCCCAGATTGGGACAGGGCAGGCCCATAAAGGACAGCCTGGCCCCGTCGGTGCCGCCCCGGATGGGCTCCACCTCGGGGGTCACTCCCGCTTCCTGGGCCGCCTGCTTGGCGTTTTCAATGAGGAACATACAGTCGGCCAGCTTCTCCTTCATGTTGTAGTAGCTGTCCTGCATGGTCAGCACCACCTGGGCGGTGGGATATTTGGCCTGGATGGCCTCCACCGCCTGGCGCATCTGGGTCTTGCGCTGCTCAAACTTGGCCCGGTCGTGATCCCGGATGATGTAGTCCATGTGGGCCGAGGCGGTGGTGCCCTCCAGCCGGTCCAGGTGGAAGAAGCCCTCATACCCTTCCGTGTGGGCGGGGGTCTCCTGGGCGGGGAGCAGGGCGTTGAGCTCCTGGGCCAGAAGGATGGCATTGATCATGATGTCCTTGGCGGAACCGGGGTGGACGGACACGCCGGTGATCTCCACCTTGGCGGAGGCGGCATTGAAGTTCTCATACTCAATGGACCCGGCAGCGCCGCCGTCCACGGTGTAGCCGTATTTTGCCCCAAAGGCCGCCACGTCAAAGTGGTTGGGCCCCTCCCCGATCTCCTCGTCGGGGGTGAAGGCCACGCAGACGGGGCCGTGGGCGATCTCTCCGGCCAGCAGACGCTGACACAGGGTGACAATCTCCGCCACCCCCGCCTTGTCATCCGCCCCCAGCAGGGTGGTGCCGTCGGCGGTGATGAGGGTCTTGCCCTTCAGCCCGGCCAGGAAGGGGAACTCAGCAGCCCGGATCACCCGGCCCTCCCGGGGCAGCGCCACGTCGCCGCCGTCGTAGTTCTCGTGGAGGATGGGGTTGACATTCTCCCCGGAAAAGGCGGGGGCAGTGTCCATGTGGGCCAAAAAGCCCAGGGCGGGCACGTGTTCCATACCGGGCGTGGCGGGAATGCGGCCGGTGACAATGCACCACTGCTCATCCAGCTTCACATCCTGCACCCCCAGATCGCGGAGCTCCTCCTCCAGCACCCGGGCCAGATCCCACTGTACCGGCGTGGAGGGAGTGACCCCGGTGTCCTCACTGGACTGGGTGTGGATTTTGGCATACTTCAAAAAGCGTTCGTAGGCACGCATATTAGTACTTCCTTTCTCATTGATTTTCTGTGCAATCCGGCTTTCTGCCCCATTCATGGGAGCACCAGCCGAAACAGCGGCACCTTTTTCAACTGCTTGCATACCACCGTGATGGTCAGAAACACCGCCACCGCCCCCAGGGTCCGGTTGATGAAACTGTCCCAGCTCACTTTGAACACAGCGGTCAGTCCGGTGATGACAAACATATGGGTCAGGTAGACGCCGAACGTCTCTGTGCTGAGGTAATTGAGAATGGCCTTCACCCTGGAGTTCCACCTTGCAAAGTTTACGTGGCGAAAAAATAGGAAGATGGCGGTGGAATACAACGCGCATGGCACATTCATGTACCCTTTCAGCAATGTCACAATCTCTCCCGCCTGGTAGGAATAGTACCAGGTCCCCCCTATGTGCACCGCCAGTCCCACGACGCCCAGCACGTAGATGATCTTTCTCAGCCAGGGCGCCACCTGGTAATTGTAGATGTAGTATCCCACAAAAAGATAGAGCAGATATCCGCTGCTGATTGGAAAGGTGAGTTCTCCGTTGACGGGGATCACGCTGCCGAACAGCCGGTTGATGGACGGAATCAACTCGTTGATGAGATACCCCACAGCAATGATGTATGGGAAGATGCTCTTTCGCTGCTGCTTGGGGATGAGGCTGATGACCGGAATCATCAGGTACGCCCCAAACAAAGGCATGAAAAACCAGTAAATGCCCCAGTGTCTGGAGTTGATGATGGTGTCCACCACCGTGTAAACCGTGACCCTGTCAAAGGTATAATTCTCTCGGAGCAGCTGAATGACCAATGCCACAACACTCCACACCAGAAATGGGATCACGGTTTTTTTGATCCGTTTCCACGCGTAGGTCTTGGTATCGTAACGCTCCCGGTAGTCCAACAGCGTGGCTCCGGAGATCATGAAGAACACCGGTACCGCAAAGTAGAACACGGACTCCAGCACGTTTGCTGTCAGCCACACACGTTCATAGGAAAACGTCCAAAACACACTGTTGGCATGGAGAATCACCACGGCCACACAGGACACCACCGTCATGAATGTGAGGAAAAAGGATCTTTCTCTCTGTCCTTCCACCTCTTGCATACGCTTCCCTCCCCCTCTCACATCTTTTTTATTATACATAGTTTTCGCCTGTTTGCAAGATGACCGGACTGGTGCTCCACTCCGCTCCGCAGGGGGTGACATCTCGGCGGCAAAGGGCATAAAAGTCGGTACATCGGGCCTCCAGCTCCATGAGAGGGATGCCCTTTCCGTGGGTGGGCTTGGTGATGACCGGGATGGAGCCATCCAGACGGCGCAGCACCTCCAGCCCCCGCTCATTGGCCCCCAGCACCCGCAGGTAGGGCACCCGATCCGGGCGGTCCTGTGCCCGCAGCCCCAGTGCCCCCCACAACACCGCCCGGCGGATGCGGGCGTGGGCGTAGCGCTTGGTCTTGGCCAGGTCGTAGATCTCCTCCAGACAGGTCCCCTGGCGCACCGCCCGGTACAGCCGCTGGGCCAGCCCCTCCCCACAGTCGGGGAGCTGTTCCCAGTCCGACACCTCCAGCTGCCGCAGCCGGGCCAGCATTCCCCGCTGGTTGTACTCCAGAAAGGCCCAGTTGTCCTCCATGGTGAACCCGGAGCGGATCTTCTCTCGCACATAGGAGGCGGAGGGGTACAGAGGGTGGTGGCCCCCGTCGTGTCCCGCCCCTACCCGGAGCACGGGGTAGATGTGGGGGTTCCACCCCAGGCGGCGGGCCGCCCGCAGGTACTCCACCCCCAGGTTGTCGTTGGGGTTGCCCAGGCAGGCGGCCTCCGCCTCCCCCAACAGGGCCTGGACCGCCAGGTGGCGGCACCGGGCGAAGGGCAGCCCCCGGGCCAGGAAGGGCTGGAGGGCCTGGGTAAATTCCGGGGTGTCCAGCGCCTGGGCCACCCGCTCCAGAGCTGCCCGGTCCCCTGTCTCGCTGCCAAAGGAGAGGGCGGTGGCCCCGGCGGCGTGGAGCACCCCCACCCCGCCCAGGGCAAAGGGCTCGGCGGAAGACACCGCCCACACCGTGGGCAGCTCCAAAATCAGGTCAGCCCCTCCCTCCAGGGCCATGCGGGCCCGGGCCCACTTGTCGGTGACGGCACACTCCCCCCGCTGGACAAAATTCCCGCTCATGGCGCACACCACGGCGCAGTCCCCCGCCTGGGCCCGGGCGGCGGCGATCTGGTGCCGGTGTCCTCCGTGGAAGGGGTTGTACTCTGCCACGATGCCCACAATCTCCATGCTTCATCCCTCTCCTTGGGTGTATTTTTGCATATATCTGGCCGGACTGTCAGAAAAGTCCTTGCAGATTCCTATTTTCGGCATTATAATAATGTCTGCTGAATAAACCGATGAGCGGTTTATTCGTGCGGCAGAGGCCGCACAATTTCACGAAAGCAATGCTTTTGTGAAATTTGGACGTTGTTACACTGCGTATTTCCATTGGAACTCTGGGACGTTCCAGTGGAAGGTGCACGGGTTTCGGGCAAGATTGCCCGGGACCTGTGCACATGAACAAAGCCAAGGAACCTTGCAAGTCTTGGTATTTTGCCCTTGCGGCTTTGTTCGGTACGCATTATAATAGATGCGGTTTTTATTGTATTATACTTCCCCACGGGAAGCAAACACAATTTTATCTTACACAAGTATAAGGAGTGTCAATCATGAAAGTTCTCGTGATCAACGCCGGCAGTTCCTCTCTGAAGTACCAGCTGCTGGACACCGACAACCAGGAGGTCCTGGCCAAGGGCCTGTGCGAGCGCATCGGCATCGACGGCAAGTTCACCTACAAAGCCCCCGGCAAGGAGACCATCGACGCCGCCGACGTGGCCATGCCCACCCACTCTGAGGCCATTCAGGCCGTGCTCAATGCCCTGGTGGACGAGAAAAACGGCGTGATCTCCTCCATGAAGGAAATTGAGGCCGTGGGCCACCGTGTGGTGCACGGCGGCGAGACCTTCGCCTGCTCCGTGAAGATCGACGACAAGGTGATGGCCGCCCTGGAGGAGTGCATCCCCCTGGCCCCCCTGCACAACCCCGCCAACATCACCGGCATCAAGGCCTGCGAGGCCGTCATGGGCAAGGACGTGCCCCAGGTTGGCGTGTTTGACACCGCCTTCCACCAGACCATGCCTGCCAAGGCCTACACCTACGCCCTGCCCTACGAGTACTATGAGCAGGACAAGGTGCGCCGCTACGGCTTCCACGGCACCAGCCACAAGTATGTGGCTCAGCGCGCCGCCGCCATGCTGGGCAAGCCCATTGAGGAGCTCAAGCTCATCTCCTGCCACCTGGGCAACGGCTCCTCCATCACCGCCATTGACGGCGGCAAGAGCGTGGACACCTCCATGGGCTTCACCCCCCTGGCCGGCGTCCCCATGGGCACCCGTTCCGGCGATCTGGACGCCGGCATCCTGGAGTACCTGATGAACAAGCACAACATGAGCGTGGACGAGATGCTCACCGTGCTCAACAAGAAGTCCGGTGTGCTGGGCGTGTCCGGCGTGTCCTCCGACTTCCGCGACCTCACCGCCGCCGCCGAGCAGGGCAATGAGCGCGCCGCTCTGGCCTTGGAGATGTTCTGCTACTCTGTGAAGAAGTACATCGGCGCCTATGCCGCCGCCATGGGCGGCGTGGATGCCGTCATCTTCACCGCCGGTGTGGGCGAGAACTCCGCCGAGGAGCGTATGGCCATCGCCTCCGGCCTGGAGTTCATGGGCATCCACATGGACCCCGAGGCCAACAAGGTCCGTGGCAAGGAGACCGTCATCTCCACCCCCGACTCCCCGGTCAAGGTGCTGCTCATCCCCACCAACGAGGAGCTGATGATCGCCCTGGACACCGCCGAGCTGGCCTAAGTTTCACACACAAAAAATCCCGGTGCGCTGGCACCGGGATTGAGCGTGTCGAAAAAGTTCGACACGCTTCTCAAAAATGCAAGCATTTTTTCGAGGGGATGCAGCCCGCTGCGCGCATAATCGGGTCAAAGGATGACCCGATTCCACACTGGCGGGCTGAGAAGTGTTTTTTTCGATGCTCATGTCCCCGAAAAAAACAGATTTCAATTTATTTTTCCATCTTCGGATGGAAAAACTCTGCCGAGGGCTTTTTGACGATGCAAGATCATCTGTCCTTCTTGCATTGACGTGAGGTTTTTTGACAGTCTGACGTGCCTGACACCACAGCGTGTCAGGCACGTTTTGTATGTTACCCTACGACTTTTTGCCCGTTGACCCACACGGCACGGACGTGGCTGTCACTGACCATGGGATCTCCGTCCACCAGGACCAGGTCGGCGTCCTTTCCTGGCTCCAGAGAGCCCACCCGGTCCTCCACGCCCAGGTGCTTGGCGGGGTTGATGGTGATGGCCTTCAACGCCTCAAAGGGGTCCATGCCCGCCTTCACGGCCAGACCGGCACACAGGGGCAGGTAGGACTGGGGGATGACGGGGTTGTCGGTGATGATACTCACCTGGACCCCCGCCCGAGCCAGCACTCCCGGCGTCTCGAAGGTCTTGTTTACCAACTCGATTTTACTGGCGTTGGTGAGGGTGGGGCCCACGGCAGCGGGGAACCCGGAGCGGGCCACCACTTCGGGGATCAGGTGCCCCTCGGTGCAGTGCTCCAGGGTCATGTTTACCCCAAACTCTTTGGCGATGCGGATGGCGGTGCAGATGTCGTCCGCCCGGTGGGCGTGGGCCTTGAGGGGGATCTCTCCCTTAAGAACGGGAATCAGAGCCTCCAGCTTCATGTCAAACTTGGGCTTTTTGAGAGCATCGTCCCCGGCAGCCTCTTTCCGAGCCATGTAGTCTCGGGCGGCGAAGAGCATTTCCCGCAGCTTGGCAGCGGTGCTCATGCGGGCGGAGTTGCCCTTGCTCTGGTAGCAGCGCTTGGGGTTTTCGCCAAAGGCGCACTTCATAGCCACAGGGTCACGGAGCACCATATCGTCTACGCAAGTCCCGTGGGTCTTGACGGCAAAAAAGGTGCCGCCCAGCACGTTCGCGCTGCCCGGGCCGGTTCCTACGGTGGTGACACCGCCCTCCAGGGCCCGGCGCACCCCTAGCTCCATGGGGTTGAAGCTGTCAATGCCCCGGAGGTGGGCGGCCACAATGTCCCCCATCTCGTTGTAGTCGTGCCCCTCAAACCCCATACCGTAATTGTCCAGCCCCAGATGGCTGTGGGCGTCGATGAAACCGGGGTAGAGGCGCAGCCCTCCGGCGTCCAGCACGTCCTCACCGGGGGCGGAAAGGTTGGTGCCGATGGCCTGAATGCGGCCTCCTTGTACCAGCACATCTCCCGCATAGGGCTGGGGATGAATGGCGTCGTAGATCTGTGCGTTTCGAATTAACATCATGTGATACCTCCCAAAAGTGCATTGCGATTTACACGAAATTATACAATAGTCTGCACAAGAATGGAAGGGGGACAGAGCGGATTTACGGGAAAGAGGGGAAGATGGTGAAGTTTTACCCGGCATTGGCTTGCAAACCAGGCAAAATTGAGCTATACTATATAAGATAGCCATACTATATACTTGATACTCGGCGTCATGTGGTTGGAGGCGAGAAAATGGAATATATAGAGCAGTTTCTCAGCACAGCACAGGAGTATGTCAAGCTCATTGGCGTTTTTGATGTGATCGATATGGCCATTGTGGCCTTTGTGGTGTATCACATTTTCCGATTTGTGCGCCGGAGCAGGTCTGGACAAGTCGTCAAGGCCATCCTCCTGATCGTCTTGGCCATGGGAATTGCAAACGTTCTGCAGCTCCAGGTGGTCCGATTCGTGCTGAACAACGCGGTGGAACTGGGGTTTATTGCCCTGGTCATCATCTTCCAGCCAGAAATCCGCCGCTTTTTGGAACAGATGGGCAGCGGGAAAATCAAGGAAATATTTGTCCAGGAGACCATTGATGACGAGTTGGAGTATGCCATCCGGGAGACAGTGGCTGCCTATGCCTCGATGTCCAGAGACAAGGTGGGGGCGCTCATGGTGTTTGAGCGCAAGACCATGCTGGATGATGTGCTGAAAACCGGTACGGCGTTGGATGCCCGGGTGTCTGCGGAGCTTTTGAAGAACCTCTTTTGGAACAAAGCACCGCTCCATGATGGGGCAGTGATCGTGCGCAATGGTCGGATCATTGGGGCAGGGTGTATGCTTCCCATGACGGGAAATGTGAACATCAGTCGGGATCTGGGAATGCGTCACCGGGCCGGAATCGGCATTAGTGAAAACTCGGATGCCGTGGTGGCTCTGGTCTCTGAGGAGACCGGGTCCATCTCGGTGGCAGTCAACGGGATGCTCAAGCGGCATCTGGCGCCGGAGACGCTGGAGCAGATGCTGCGCAATGAGCTGATGCCCGCCCAAGAGGAGAGCAAGCCCTCCGGTGCTGCCTGGATCACCAATATGTTCAAACCGATAAAGGGGGATAAGCCAGATGGGGAAGAAGATTCTCGACAGTAAGGCGCTCTATGTGGTATTATCCATTCTGATTGCCATCACCATGTGGTATTATGTCACCTCCATGGATGGAAACCAGCGGAGCAATCCCATCAACAACATACCCATCACCTTCGTGGGGGAGGAGCAGTTGGTCAGCCGGGGACTGATGATTGCCGGAGATCCCCCCACTGCCAGTATTACCGTAAAAGCGACACCCACGGTCTTAGCCCAGCTTACCAACGACTCGGTGGAGCTGGTGGTGGACGTCTCCTCCATTGACAAGGCTTCTGAGTATACCCTGGCCTATACCGTCAAATTGCCCAGCAACATCAGCGCCAGCCAGGTGCAGTTTGTCCGGGGCGAGACGGGAAATGTCACCTTCACTGTGGCGGAATACCGCCAGCGTGAGATTGAGCTGCGCGGAAAGTTTGTGGGGACCACCGCAGAGGGTTACCTGGCCGGAGATCAGGAGGACTTTGTGTTTACGCCTTCCAAGATCACCATCAGCGGTCAGGCAGAGCTGGTCAACCAGGTGTCTTACGCCGAAGTGGTGGTGGATGGTGACAACCTCAGTGAGACGGTGCGCGGTAGTTTCCCCTATCAATTCATTGGCGCCAGCGGAGATGTCATAGCCAATCTGGATGTGACCCGCTCGGTGGAGACCGTTCAGACGACCTTCCCCATCCTGGCAACGGCTGAAGTGCCCTTGGAGGTGAAGCTGGTGGAGGGCGGCGGTGTCTCCCTGGATCAGGTGAAGTATACCATGAGCGCCGATACCATCACCGTGGCAGGCAGCAAAACCGCTGTGGACGCCCTGTTGACGGAGGGCTCCATTGAGCTGGGGACCATTGATTTGGGTACCGTCCATGACGGGGATGAGATCCACTTTGACATCGCCCTCACGGACGAGTTGAGCAACATCAGTGGAATCAACCAGGTCACTGTGACCATTGATCTGGACGATTCTCTGAAGAGCAAGACCATCGAGGTGACCAACATCAACTGTATCTCCCCTCCCAGCGGGTGGGCGGCCAAGGCCCTGACCCAGATGCTGGAGGTGGAGGTGCGGGGCAGTCAGGAATTGCTGGATGCGGTTACCCCGGATAAGGTGCGTGTGGTGGCCGACCTGAAGGACATCAATCAAGCTGCCGGACAATATACCGTGACTGCCAATGTATACCTTGACAGTGTTGGAACTCGCGACCAAATCGACGTAGTGGGCAGTGACTACAAAATTGTGGTGTCCCTGTACAGGGCATAAGTCGTGTTTGGATATGTCAGACCCGCATTATCCCAACTGACTCAGGCGCAGCGGGAGCTGTATCAGTCTGCCTACTGCGGCCTATGTCATGAGATGGGAAGACGCCATGGATTTATGGCCCGGTTTACTTTGAACTATGACCTGACGCTTTTGGCCATCCTGCTGCAATCAAGCCCCGAGGGACGGACTGAGGGCTGCAAGCGGTGCCCGGTGCACCCGTTGCGCAAACCAAAGAGATGTCTGCAAGGCATCGGCATGGAGCGGGCAGCGGATGTGAGCATCATTCTCACTTGGCACAAAGTGAACGACGACGTCCAGGACCACGGCTTCTGGGCAGGTCTGCCCCATCGGGTGGTGCGGTGGTGGTTTACCAGACCCTACCGGAGGGCCGCACGGGCCTGCCCGGAATTTGACCTTCAGGTTCGCCAAGGGCTGGAGCGGCTGTCCCGGTTGGAAGCGGAGAGGTCCCCACGCTTGGACGAAGTAGCCCACCAGTTTGCGTCCATTTTGGCGGCTGCGGCACCCAGTGGGACGGACGTGGCACGGGATCGGATTCTGGAGCAGCTGTTGTACCATGTGGGGCGCTGGATCTATCTGATGGATGCATGGGATGATCTGGAGGAAGATGAGGCCAGTGGCCGATACAATCCACTGAGCGCTCGCTTTCAGGGGCAGGCAAGGGAAGAAAAGGAATACGTCAACACCACCTGTACCCACTCGGCTCGCCTGGCAGGGAATGCCGCACAACTGCTGGAGCTGGGTCCATGGAATGAAGTGTTGGAGAATATTTTGTGCGTTGGCCTTCCCACTGTCCAGAGCGCGGTGATGGACGGCCGATGGAAGGAACTAAAAAAGCTACACAAAGGGAGATACACGCATGAGAGATCCGTATGAGGTGTTGGGGGTCAGCCCCAACGCCAGCGATGATGAAGTCAAACGTGCTTACCGGGAATTGGCCCGGAAATATCATCCGGACAACTACCAGAACAACCCTCTGGCTGATTTGGCAGAGGAAAAGATGAAAGAGGTCAACGAGGCCTACGATGCCATCACCAAGGCCCGCAGTGGAGGAGGAGGTTCCTCCGGCGGCTATCAGGCCGGGTACCAGTCCGGCTACTCCTCTCAGGGGTATGGGTATCAGGGCCAATATGGCGGTGGCGCCTCGTCCTTTGCCCAGGCGCGCCAGTATATCAATATGGGAAATTTGGACGGGGCCGAGCAGCTGCTGCGGGGTACTCCCACCAAAAATGGCGAGTGGTATTTCCTGATGGGCAGCATTGCGTACCGTCGGGGCTGGCTGGACGAGGCTCGGCAAAACTACCAGATCGCCTGCCAGATGGAGCCGGGGAATATGGAGTACCGGCAAGCGTTGTCCATGATGCAGCAGGGTGGCTACGGGTACAATACCAATATGACCGGAGGTCAGTGTGACAGTCTGGACTGCTGTACCACCATGCTCTGTCTCAACTGTCTGTGTGGAGGTTGTAACTGATATGAAGTCGGGCAAATCAGCCAGTAGGATTACCTACCCGGCCTTGCTGGGGGCGGTTTCTCTTATTTTGCTGTACGGCTCATCTGTCTCACCCACTGGGGCGGTGGGCCTGGTGGCACTGGCAGGAGTTCCCTGTGCCGGGGTGGTTATCGCTGCTGGCACCTCAGCGGGTCTGCTGTGTTGGGCTACGGTTTCCCTGTTGGGCCTGCTGTTGGTGCCGGACAAATTCTGTGTGCTTGTCTATGCCGCCATGTTTGGGCTGTACCCGGTGGTAAAGTCCCGGGTGGAGGCGCTGCGCCGCAAACCCGTGGAGCTGCTGGCCAAACTGGTCTTTTTCAACCTCTCGTTTACGGTGGTTGTGTTGGTGACCAAAGCGGTGGCCTTGAGCGGTCTGCCGCTGCAGCAGCTGCATTTGGGGCTGCTCTATTTGCTTGGAAATGTGGTGTTTCTGCTCTACGACTTTGGATTTAGCGGACTGATTTCAGTCTATCTTTCACGGATGAGAAACGGGACAAACTGGAGAAAGGGCTGATAAAACGATGGTTAAGAGCATGACCGGATATGGTCGAGGGGAGTGCAGCTACGAGGGCGGCTCCTTTACCATTGAAGTGCGGTCGGTCAACAACCGCTATCTGGACTGCGGCATCAAGATGCCCCGTGCATATATTTTTGCAGAGGACGCCATGAAGGCTCGGGTACAGGCCACCATCTCCCGAGGCAAGGTGGATGTGTTTGTCACTCAGACATCGCAAGCGGAGGACGACTCCACCGTGGTGGTCAATGAGGGCCTGGCCAAGTCCTACATTTCAGCTCTGGCACAGCTCTACCAGCTGGGCGGAGGACAGTGGGTCAAGGGAAGTTACGTGGCCACAGACCTGGCCCGCTTCCCCGATGTGCTCACGGTGGAGAAAAAGGAGCAGGATCAGGAGCAGGTGAAGGCTGGGCTTCTGGGGGCCCTGGACGCGGCTTTGTCGGATTTCGACGCCATGCGGGTGCGGGAGGGCCAGCGTTTGGCACAGGACGTTTTGGGCCGGACGGCTAACATTGAGCAGCTGGTGTCCAAGGTGGAGGAGCGCTCTCCCCAGACGGTGGCGGAATACCGGGCGCGGCTGGAGGCCAAGATGGCCGAGATTCTCCAGAACACTCAGATCGAGGAGAGCCGGATCCTCACTGAAGCTGCCATTTTTGCCGATAAGGTGGCGGTGGATGAGGAGACGGTGCGTCTGCGCAGCCACATTGCCCAACTCCGGGAGATGCTGGAGCAGGGAGGCGCTGTGGGCCGTAAGCTGGACTTTCTGATCCAGGAATTTAACCGTGAGGCCAACACCATTGGTTCCAAGTGCAACGACATTGACATTGCCCGTGTGGTGGTGGACATCAAGGCCGAGATCGAGAAGATCCGGGAGCAGGTGCAGAACCTGGAATGAGCAGAATGAGGTTGGCGAGGTGAGAAGATGGAGCTAATCAACATTGGATTTGGCAATGTGGTGTCAGCCCACAGAGTTGTGGCTGTGGTCAGTCCGGAATCTGCTCCCATTAAGCGGTTGGGACAGGAGGCTCGAGAGCGCGGGATGCTCATCGACGCCAGCTTTGGGCGCAAGACCAAGTCGGTTTTGATTATGGACAGCGGCCATGTGGTGTGGTCCTCGCTGCTACCGGAGGTCATCCAGCAGCGGGGCAGCGCACAGCCACAGGAAGATGAGCGGATGGGAGAGAGAGAGAAGTATGAAGAAAAAGCGTAGAGGGGAACTGATTGTGCTCTCCGGCCCCTCCGGGGTGGGCAAGAGCACGGTAATCGCTGAGTTGCTCAGCAGTCGGCGTGACATCCATTTCTCGGTGTCCTTCACCACCCGTGAGCCGCGGGTGGGAGAGGAGGACGGCGTCAACTACAACTTTGTCAGCCGGGAAGAGTTTGAACGCATGATCCGGGACGGGGAATTGCTGGAGTATGCCGAGTATGTGGGCAACTACTATGGGACATCCTTGAAAGTGATTGAGGACTACTTACAAAAGGGCGTGGACGTTCTGCTGGACATTGAGGTGCAGGGAGCGGCCAAGGTCCGTGAGAAGTGTCCCGAGGCAGTGCTGATTTTCATCATCCCCCCCTCTCTGGAGGAGTTGTCCCGCCGTCTGCGCAACCGGAATACCGACAGTGTGGATGTCATCGCTCAAAGGCTGGAAAAATCCCGGGCGGAGTGCCGGGAGAGTGTGAAGTACGACTACCTGGTGGTCAATGACAATGTGATGTCCGCAGCCCAGGAGATTCTGGCCATTTTGGAGGCGGAGCGCTGCCGGGTCAAGAAGCGGATTCATCTGGCCGAGAGTATCATCGGAACCCAAAACTAAGGGAAAACGGAAAGGATTGAAGGATTATGTTGCTCTATCCCCCTATGAAGGATTTGTTGAAGAATGTGCCCAGCCGTTATATGCTGGTGAATGTGGTGGCGCACCGGGCCCGTGAGATTTCCAGTGAATCGGAAAGAACCAAGATTCCTCTCACGGAGAAGGCTGTGACGTTGGCCATTCGTGAAGTGGCTGACGGAGAGTTGAAGGTTGAGGAGCCCCAGGAGGATGCCGCCGAGCAGTGATCGTGCTGCTTGGAAGGGGCTTGCCTCTTCGTAAGAGTGTAGGGCAAGCAGTGTAGAACTGCTTGCCCTTTCGTGGTCAAAAGGAGGAGGTGGCGGCGTGCCACAGACAGCGAAAATAGCGGTGGCTGCTGCCGTTTATGCCATTGACAGACCCTTTGATTATCTAATTCCAGACCATATGTCCCAGCGCGTACAGCCGGGGGTCCGTGTAGCGGTACCCTTTGGCCGTGGCAACCGCCTCAGCGACGGCATCGTGCTGGCGCTGGGTGAAGCCACGGATGCCACGAGGCTCAAACCCATTCAAACCGTTCTGGATCGAGAGCCTTTGCTCTCCCGGGAAAATATCCAGCTGGCGTTGTGGATGCGGGAACACTATTTCTGTACCGTCTATGAGGCCATCCGTGTGATGCTTCCTGCTGGGCTCTGGTATTCGCTCAAGGAGAGCTGGAGTGTAGCCCAGGGAGTGGACCGAGAGAAGCTCTATCAGCTGGCCGGGGACCGGAAAGATGCGGTGATGCTGGCGGATGTTCTCTGCGGCCACGGCGGCAGCGCAGAACTGCGCGAGATCCAGGCGTGTTTTGATGGCAGAGACCCCTGGCCTGCGCTGCGGATGATGTCTGAGAAAGGTGGGATTGTCCGACACGCAGACGGAGTACCGGAAGTAAAGGATAAGCTGGAGCAGCGGGTTTCACTGGTCATCTCTCCCCAGGATGCCCTGGCCCAGGTTACGGGACGCAGAAGGCGCGCGCCCCTGCAATATGAGGCTGTGAAGGTGCTGTGTGAGATGGGAGAGGTATCTGCCAAGGAGCTGTGCTACTTCACCGGAGCCTCGCTTGCCACCCTGCGCACGCTGGAAAAGCAGGGGATCCTCTCACTGCGCAAGCAGGAGGTGTACCGTCGCCCGCCCCAGACAGAACTGGTTGGGGCGCCGTCAACTCCGGTTACCCTCAATGAGCAGCAACAGCAGGCCATGGAGGGCCTCTGGTCATTGCTGGAGGGGGGCAGTCCGACTGCGGCGCTGCTCTACGGTGTGACGGGCAGCGGAAAAACACAGGTGTACATCCGGCTCATCCATAGATGCCTGAAGCAGGGAAGAGGGGCCATGGTGTTGGTACCAGAAATCTCCCTCACGCCCCAGCTGATGGAGTTGTTCACCGGGCAATTTGGTCCGCAGGTGGCCATTTTACACAGTGGGCTGTCCACGGGCGAGCGGTACGACGAGTGGAAGCGGGTACGGGCTGGAAAGGCCATGGTGGTGGTGGGCACCCGCTCGGCAGTGTTTGCTCCGGTAAAGAACCTGAGCCTCATTGTCCTGGATGAAGAACAGGAGCCCACCTACCAGTCGGAACAAAACCCCAGATACCATGCCAGAGATGTGGCCAAGTTTCGCTGCACCAAGGAAGGAGCTCTTCTGCTGCTGGGCTCTGCCACACCCTCAGTGGAAACCATGTACCACGCTCTAGAGGGTCCATACCACTTTTTCCAAATCAGCCACCGCTTCAACCGGCGGGAACTGCCTCAGGTGACCGTGGTGGATATGCGGCAGGAGCTGCGGGAAGGGCACGGCATGGTCCTCAGTCAGCCTCTGGAGCAGGCACTGCGTGAGACCATGGAGCGGGGAGAGCAGGCCATCCTCTTTGTCAACCGCCGGGGCAGCAGCAACATGGTGGTGTGTGGGGAGTGCGGCGCCTCGCCAACCTGCCCCAGATGTTCGGTCCACCTGACCTACCACAAGGCCAATGGACGGCTGATGTGTCACTATTGTGGGTATTCTCAGCCCTTACCCTACAGCTGCCCGGAGTGCGGCGGAATGTTCAGCTTCCAGGGGGTTGGGACACAAAAGGTGGAAGAGGAACTGCACCGCCTGTTTCCTGACGTTCCTGTACTGAGGATGGATACGGACACCGTGACCGGCGTCCAAGGCCATGCCAAGCTGCTGGCCCGATTCCAAAAAGAGCGCATTCCCGTGTTGGTTGGCACCCAGATGGTGGCCAAGGGGCTGAATTTTGAAAATGTGACCTTGGTGGGGGCGGTGTCTGCCGATCAGACCCTGTACGTGGAGGATTACCGGGGCGGAGAGCGCACCTTTTCGCTGTTGACCCAGGTCGTGGGACGCGCGGGCCGGGGCGGCAAGGCGGGCCGGGCCATTATTCAGACCTTTACCCCAGAAAACGAGGTCATTGAGTGCGCTGCCCGACAGGATTACGATGGGTTCTACGCCCAGGAAATTCGCCTGCGTCAGCTGCGGGAATACCCTCCATTCGGTGATTTTTTCGTGCTCCATGTCACAGGAGAAGTGGAGGAGGATGTGATGGGGGTATGCGCCCGCCTGCGCCGGGTTTTGGAGACCCTCCTCAGCGAAAGCCAGGATAGACCGCCCGTATGTCGGCTGTTGGGACCGGCCCCGGACCGTGTGGTGAAGGTGAACAACCGCTACCGGTACCACCTGACCATCCAGACCAAGAATACGAAATCAATTCGGGCATTGGTAGCCCATGTGGTGCGCCAATCCCAAAAGGATAAAGCCAATCGAGGCGTTTCGGTCTATGGGGACATAAACCCCCAGGACTAACCAGACAAAGGAGGACATGAGAGATGTCATTGAGAACCATTTTGACCCAGGGAGATCCGGCGCTGGCCAAGACCTGCCGCCCGGTGGAAAAATTCGACCAGAAGCTCCATGAACTGCTGGACGATATGAAAGAGACCTTGGTACAGGCCAACGGCGTGGGCCTGGCCGCCCCTCAAATTGGCATTTTGCGCCGTGTGGTGGTGGTCATGGACGCGGAGGACAACATGGTGGAGTTGGTCAATCCCCAAATCATCGCCTCCGCCGGGGAGCAGACCGGGCTGGAAGGATGCCTGTCCGTGCCTGGAAAATACGGCGTGGTCACCCGGCCCGCCACTGCCACTGTGCGGGCGCAGGACCGCGATGGAAACTTCTTTGAGATGAGCGGCGAGGGGATTGTGGCCCGCTGCTTCTGCCACGAGCTGGAGCATCTGGACGGGCACCTGTTCGTGGAACACACCGACCGCCTCTACACCGTGGAGGAACTGGAGGCTATGGAGGACGAGAAGGCATGAGGATTGTCTTTATGGGCACCCCGGACTTTGCCGTTCCCTCCCTGCGTAAGCTGGTGGAGTGCGGCCACCAGGTGTGCGGAGTCTTTACCCAGCCGGATAAGCCGAAAAATCGAGGCATGAAGTTACTTCCAACGCCTGTAAAGGAATATGCCATGTCAGTCGGGATCCCGGTTTTCCAACCTGCCACCCTGCGGGACGGCAGCGCTCTGGAGCAGCTCAAGCAGCTTGAGCCGGAGCTGATCGTGGTGGCGGCCTACGGGAAGATCCTGCCGGTGGAGATTTTGCAGCTGCCTCCCCTGGGGTGCATCAATGTCCACTCCTCTCTCCTCCCTAAGTATCGGGGGGCGGCGCCCATCAACTGGGCCATCCTCAACGGGGAGAGAGAGACCGGTGTGACCATCATGTATATGGCGGAAGGGCTGGACACCGGGGATATGCTGGCCAGCAGCGCCACTCCCATTGATCTCAACGAGTCTGCCCAGCAGCTTCACGACCGACTGGCCCAGATGGGAGCAGATCTGCTGCCCCAGGTGCTGGAGAAACTGGAGCAGGGCACAGCAGTGGCGGTGCCCCAGGACGACGCCCGGTCCTGTTATGCCCCCATGCTCTCCCGGGCCCTGTCTCCCATCGACTGGACCCGTACCGCCACGGAGATCCACAACCAGGTGCGGGGCTTGACGCCCTGGCCCTCCGCCACGGCGATGGTGGATGGGGTTCGATGCAAAATCACGGGCACAGCGGTGACGGATCAGAAGACCGCTCAGGCCCCGGGCACCTGCGTCAAAGCGGATAAGCATGGCTTGCAGGTGGCCTGCGGGCAGGGGACGGTACTGGAAATATTGGAGCTTCAGCCCGACGGGAAAAAGGCCATGGCGGCCCATGCCTTCCTGTTGGGTCATCCCATGAAGGAAAAGGAAGCCATCTGAGAGGAGTTTACCTATGGGTTCTGCCAGAGAAGCAGCGATGCTGACCCTCACCGCTTGTGACCGGCAGGGGGCCTGGTCCGAGGGACATTTGAAACGTGTGCTCAAGGAGAGTGCCCTGGACCGCCGGGATGCGGCTCTGGCAACACGGCTGTGCTTTGGCGTGTTGCAGACCAGAATGATCTTGGACTGGCACCTGGCCCGCCGCTGCACGGGTGGCTTGAAGAAGCTGGAGCCAAAGGTGCTGTCCATTTTGCGCCTGTCCCTCTACCAGATTCTGTATATGGACAAAATCCCGCCCAGCGCCGCGGTGAATGAAGGGGTCCAGCTGACCAAAAAGCACTGCCGCAATCCCCGAGCCGCCGGGATGGTCAACGGAGTTCTCCGGGGAATTTTGCGGGATATGCCGCTGCCGCCCCCGGAGGGGAAGAACGAGCTGGAGACCATCTCGCTTCAGACCAGCCACCCGCTGTGGCTGGTGGAGGAGTTCGCCCAAGTGCTGGGGGTGGACGGTGTGAGGGCCTGGGCGGAGGCGGATAACTGCCAGCCCCCTACCACGGCCCAGGTCAACCGTGTGTTGTGTACCGTGGAGCAGGCCATGGAGGAGTTGCGGCGAGATGGGGTAGAGGTGCAGCCCCACCCCTGGTTGGAGGGATGCCTGCTGCTCAGCGGCACGGGAGACATGGAGCGGCTGAGCGCATACCAGAAGGGATATTTCTACATCCAGGACGTGGCTGCCCGACTGGCGGTGACCGCCGCCCAGGTTCAGCCGGGCCAGCGGGTTTTGGACTGCTGTGCCGCCCCGGGCGGAAAATCCTTTGCCGCCGGGGTGGATATGGACAATCGGGGGGAAGTCCTCTCCTGTGACATTCACCCCCATAAGATCAGGCTGTTGGAGGCTGGGGCCGCCCGACTGGGATTGTCCGTGATGAAGGCGCAGCTGCAAAGCGCCGCCCAGCGGCGAGAGGATTGGGTGGAGGGCTTTGATACCGTGCTGGTGGATGTGCCCTGTTCCGGGCTTGGAATTATCCGCAAAAAGCCGGACATCCGCTACAAGGACCCCAAGCCTTTGAATGGACTGCCCAACGTACAAAAAAGTATCGTAGACAACTGCGCAGCCTATGTGCGGCCCGGCGGGGTGATGATCTATGCCACCTGTACCCTGCGGGCTGGAGAAAATCAGGGTGTGGTGGAGTGGTTTTTGAAGCGACATCCGGAGTTTACATTGGAGGCATTTGAACTGCCCCATTTTGGACGCCAGGAAGGCATGATGACCTTCTGGCCTCATATTCATCATACAGATGGGTTCTTTGTGGCCTGTCTGCGGAAAAAGGAGGTTTGACCTGTGATCGACATCAAGTCCATGCTTCCCCCGGAGTTGGGGGCATGGCTGAAGGAGCTGGGGCAGCCCGGCTTTCGAGCCAAGCAGATTTTTCAGTGGCTGCACCGGGGTGTGACCTCCTTTGACGAGATGACCAACCTGCCCAAGACCCTGCGGGAGACCCTGAAGGAGCAGAGCTACATCACAGCGCCCACGGTGGTACGCAAGCAGCAGTCTGCCCTGGACGGCACCATCAAATACCTGTGGCGGCTGCGGGACGGAAACTGCGTAGAAACGGTGCTCATGCGCTACCAGCACGGGAATACCGTGTGCGTCTCCTGTCAGGTGGGGTGCAATATGGGGTGTGTGTTCTGTGCCTCCACCTTGGGTGGAAAGGTGCGAGATTTGCAGCCCAGTGAGATATTGGACCAGGTGATTTTTACCCAACTGGACAGTGGGGCGGAAATTTCCAACATCGTGATGATGGGAATCGGGGAGCCCCTGGACAATTTTGACAATGTCACCCGGTTTTTACAGCTGGTCAATCACCCGGATGGGGTGAACATCGGGATGCGGCACATCTCCCTGTCCACCTGTGGGCTGGTGAAGAAAATTGACAAATTGGCCCAGTTGGGGTTACAATTAACGTTAAGTGTTTCCCTCCACGCCCCAGACGACGAGACCCGATCCAGATTGATGCCAGTCAACCGTGCGGTGGGAGTGGATCTGCTGATGGACACGTGCCGCCGCTATTTCGCCCAAACCGGGCGTCGCATCTCCTATGAGTACGCCATGATCGACGGCGTCAACGACAGTGATGAACAGGCGGATTTGCTGGTGAAGCTGCTGCATGGCCAGCCCGGCCATGTCAATCTGATTCCTCTCAACCATGTGGAGGAATCCTCCCTCAAGCCCAGCCGGCGGGTGCGGCAATTTCAAAATCGCCTGGAATCCCAGGGGGTCACGGCCACCGTGCGGCGGAAACTGGGGGGCGACATTGACGCCTCTTGCGGCCAGTTGCGGCGGAAACAGATGAAACAGGATCAGCTCCAGCCTGGAAAGGACGAAGCTCAATGAATATATTTGGAATGACGGACATTGGTGCGGTTCGCAGTGAGAACCAGGACAGCTATACGGTTCGGCACTTGGGTGAAAATGCGGCAGTGGCAGTGGTGTGTGATGGTATGGGCGGCGCTCGGGCGGGCAATGTGGCCAGTGCTGTGGCGGTGGAGATTTTTGCCGCCGCAGTGGAGGACCTGTACCGTCAAAAGACCCCGGAGGGGGAGCGCGATTGCTACGGAGTTCTCCGGGAGGCTTGCCTGCACGCCAACACCCAGGTCTATCAGCTCTCCCGCTCCGACGAGCAATATCGGGGCATGGGCACCACGCTGGTGGCTGCACTGCTGCTGGGCACAGATGTCTACGTGGTTAATGTGGGAGACAGCCGCTGTTACCACATTCAAGGCGAGACCATCTCCCAGGTGACCAAGGATCATTCTCTGGTTCAGCTATTGGTCAGCCGAGGAGATATTACACCGGAGGAAGCGAGAAACCACCCTAAAAAGAATCTCATCACCCGGGCATTGGGTGTGGATCGAGATGTGGCAGCGGACTGCTACCACATTGTCTGTCAGGAGGGAGACCATTTGCTGTTGTGCAGCGACGGCTTGTCCAATGTACTCACCGACGAGACCTTGCTGGAGCAGACTCAGGAGCCCATCTCCCTGGAGGAACAATGTCGCAGCTTGATGCGTATGACGCTGGAGCGAGGCGCGCCGGACAATGTGACCATTGTCATGGCACAGCTGTGAACCACAACGAGGAGGAACATTTACCATGGATCAATACATAGGTAAAATGCTGGACAACCGCTACGAGATCTTAGAGCGTATCGGCGTGGGCGGCATGGCTGTGGTGTATAAGGCCCGTTGTCATCGTCTCAATCGTCTGGTCGCCATTAAGATTCTTAAGCCGGAACTGGCCAGTGATGCGGATTTCCGCCGCCGTTTTCAGGCGGAATCCCAGGCGGTGGCCATGCTCTCGCACATCAATATCGTGGGTGTCTACGATGTGTGTCAAAGCGATGGACTCAACTACATTGTCATGGAGCTCATTGACGGCATGACTCTGAAGCAGTATATGCAAAAGCGGGGTACACCGCTGAAGTGGCAGGAGGCGCTGCACTTCATCGCCCAAATTCTGCGGGCCCTGGATCATGCTCACAGCCGGGGAATCATCCACCGGGACATCAAGCCCCAAAACATTTTGGTGTTGCGGGACGGGAGCATTAAAGTGGCTGATTTTGGAATTGCCCGGCTTACCAGCTCGGCCCAAGCCACGTTGACCCAGGAGGCGCTGGGGTCTGTGCACTATATCTCCCCGGAGCAGGCCAAAGGCAGCCATATTGACGGACGGTCTGACCTGTACTCCGTGGGTGTGATGCTCTACGAGATGCTCACCGGACGGCTGCCCTTTGAGGGCGAGACCCCGGTTCTGGTTGCCATTCAGCACATCAACTCCATTCCCATCCAGCCCCGGGAGTTGAACCCTGATATTCCCGTGGGCCTGGAGGCCATCATTATGAAGGCGATGGCGCCCAATCCCAACCAGCGGTACCTCTCCGCCCAGGATATGCTGGAGGCGGTGACGGAGTTTCAAAAAAATCCTGATATGGTTCCCAGTGACACCATTCGGATCGATCCTGCGGAGGAGCCTACGCGGGTCATCCCAGTCAACGGCGTACGGGAAGCGGGGGATCTCGGAGAGAACAAGGCACAATACAACGACCAATATGATGACGAAATGGACGATATGGATGAGTTGGACGAAGGCACCCATAAGATCAAACTGTTCGGAAAAATTCAGGTGCCCCCCATGGCCATAGCGGTCATGGCGATTCTGGTCTTTGTCATCGGTATCATCATTTTTGTGGTCACGTTCATCCGGGGTGCCATTTTTGCCCCCGCCAAGGAATACACCGTCCCCAATCTGCTGGGATACACCTTAGAGGAACTGGAGAAGGACCCCTCCATCCTGGGTGACTTCAAAATTGAGATTGGGGAGACGGTGTTCAACGAGGAGTACGAAAAGGATGAGATCTGTGATCAGACCCCTGAGGAGGACTCCAAAGTCAAGGATGGAAAGGCCACCATCACCGTCACCATCAGCGGCGGTACCGAAGAACTTACCATGATCAACGTCACAGGCTGGGCTTTTCAGCGGGCTTTGGAGCGGCTGGAAACGGATATGAAGCTGAAGGTGACCACGGAATACCAGTACTCCCAGACCATAGAGAAAGATTACGTCATCTCCTACACCCCGGAAGAGGGCACCAAGCTGGAGGAAGGGGACGAGGTGACCCTGGTCATCAGCAAGGGCAAAGAGGCGGAGAAGGTCACGGTTGGGAACTACGTCAACCTGAGCCTGGAGCAAGTCAAGTCACAGCTGGAGTTGCAGGGGCTCAAGTACAATGTGGAGGAATACCACAGCGATGTATACGGCGCAGGCAAAGTGATGTGGCAAAGCATCGCCAATGGAACCCAGGTGGATCCAGGTACCACCATTGACCTCCAGGTCAGCCTTGGCCCAGAGGCCACTCAGCCCCCTGTGACCAATCCTCCGGTGGTGGTTACCGATGCACCGGTGAAAAAGACCATTACCGTGGATCTCAGCGATTACACCGGAACCATTGCTCTGAAAGTTACCTTGGGCTCTACCACTGTCTTTGACGGATCTTGGAATGCCGACGAACAGGGCAATTTCTCCCGTGAGGTGACCCAGAACCCTGGTACCACCAAACGTGTGACCATCTATATTGACGGGGACCGGGTGGAGAGCTATGACCTGGAGTTTTAAGAGATGACAGGAACGATTGTAAAAGCGCTCAGCGGCTTCTATTATGTGGATGTGGGAGCGGAGCGGGAACTGGTGACCTGTCGTGGACGGGGCAAGCTGCGCCACCAGAAGATCAAGCCCCTGGTAGGGGATCATGTGGACATTACCATCAATGCCGACGGCACTGGTATGGTGGATGAGGTGCTGCCCCGCACCAACCAGTTCCAACGGCCTATGGTGGCCAACATGGAGCAGCTGGTGATTCTGGCCTCTGAGGCCATTCCGGTCACCGACCCTTTTCTCATTGACCGGATGATCTCATTGGCAGAGTACAAGGGCTGTGAGCCCATCATCTGCTTCAATAAGTGGGATTTGGAGCCCGCTGACCAACTGGTGGAGCTGTATCGCAGCGCAGGCTTTCAGACCTTTGCCATCAGCGCCCGCACAGGGGAAGGATTGGCGCAGCTGCTGGAGGTGCTCCATGGAAAGATCTCCGCGTTTACCGGCAACTCCGGCGTGGGAAAATCCAGTGTGCTCAATGCCCTGTGTCCCCAGTTCCACCTGGAGGTGGGGCAGGTCAGCGAAAAATTGGGGCGAGGCCGTCATACCACCCGCCATGTGGAGCTGTTCCGGGTAGGCGGTGGGCTGGTGGCAGACACCCCTGGCTTTTCCGCCTTCGATGTGGAGCAGATGGAGCTCATCCCCAAAGAAAAGCTGGCGGACACCTTCCGGGAGTTTCGATCCTACCTGGAGCAGTGCAGATTTGTGGGGTGCGCGCACTTGAAGGAACGGGGATGTGCGGTGCGCCAGGCCGTGGAGGACGGCGCCATCTCCCCAAGCCGCTACCAAAGCTACGCCCGTCTGTATGAACAGGTGAAATCTCGGCCCCAGTGGGAAAAGTAAAACCATAAGGAACCAGACAGCCTCTCCTTTCATATGCTGTATTAGAATTCAGCATGGAAAGGAGAGGCTGTTGTTTATGCGCATCGTAGTTGTGAAGTTTCCCAAGGCCCTGTGTGGGATCATGCGCCGGATTTTCGGCATCTCGGACTGAGAAGGGCATATCCCGGGCTCCATGGTCATATAGATACCTCAGAATGTGGACAAAGGGAGGATGTCTATGGATATGGAGTTGCAGCCTGTGGTGCTGGAGGGATACCGGGAGGTGTTGGACACTTCGGTGACCCAGGAGGAGACGCTGGAGAGCATTGTGCCGGATACTTACCCGGACATTGCCCGCATCGTCATGGCGGTGGGGCGGGTCTATGTGCGGGACTGTGAGCCGGGAGAGGGGACGGTGCGCCTGACCGGGACCATTCAGACCACCGTATTCTACATCCCGGAAGGGGAGCAGCTGCCCAAAACCCTGGATGTGGCCATCCCCTTTCAGTGCATCAAGGACCACCCGGCGCTGCACAGTACCAGTGTGGTCCAGTCATATGCCTGTGTGACCTTCGCAGACGCCCGGGCCATCAATCCCAGGAAGGTGGTAGCCAGAGCAGAAATCGTAGTGGAGCTGACAGCTTATGAGCTGTCACGCAAAGAACTGAACACCGATGTCCAGGGCGGGGTGGAGGGCAGCCTGGAAAAGAGGCTCCTTCCCGCCCGGGATATTGTCATCACCGGGGTGGTAGAAAAGCCCTTTCTCTTTTCTGATCTGGTGCGTATGCCGCCATCCAAGGGAGAGGTGCAGCAGTTGCTCCTCTGCCGTCCCCAGCTGGATGTGATGGATGGGAAGCTCATTGGCCGAAAACTGGTGGTCAAGGGATCTGTGAAGCTGTACCTGGTGTATCTGTGCGGGGATAGCGTGACCTCCAGCTGCTTTGAACTGCCCTTCTCTCAGGTGCTGGA
>DVKO01000007.1 GCA_018715985.1 Candidatus Enterenecus avicola | reverse complement strand
AACACTTCTGGAGCCCGCCAGTGTGGAATCGGGTCGTCCTTTGACCCGATTCTGCGCGCAGCGGGCTGCATCCCCTCGAAAAAATGCTTGCATTTTTGAGAAGCGTGTCGAACTTTTTCGACACGCTCAGCGGCGGAGCCTTGGCTCCGCCGCTTGTGTCGTTTATAGGGTTGTGACATAGCGCAAATCCACGCATATGGTGTCGTGGGGGAAGGGAATGTCCTGCTGCGTGCCGTCCCAGGCGAAGCCGTGGCGGGCATAAAACCGCCGGGCACCCTGGTTTTCCCGCAGCACGAACACATAGGCCCGGTCGAAGCCGTCTGCCTTCAGCTGCTGCTTGGCCCGCTCCATGAGCAGGGCGCCGTACCCCTTGCCGGTCTCCTGGGGATGAGTGTAGAAGGAGATGATCTCCCCCCACCCTTCATAGCCAGAGGCGTCAAAGTGCACCAGCATCCCGCCACCGTGGTTCTGGTCCCCGATGCGGGCAGGGCCGCAGGTGATGCAGGCCACCGGGGTGTCATCCCGGTAGAGGAGAAACCCGTGGTGGCGGGGTGTCTTGGCATAGTCGGCAAAGGTGCCCACCCAGCGGTCTGGGGTGATGTTGGACTCCATCCAGTCCAAAGGCACAGCGTCCTGATAGGCTGCCCACCAGCCCAGGGCGTGAATTTCGCTCATGGCTCGAAAATGTTCCGGCGTGGAGGCCTCCACAAGGGTAAGCTGGGGCATGGGGGAGGACCTCCTTAGTGGGCGGCTCCCACCAGCTCCTGCTCGGCGGCCTGCTGGGCCTCTTGACGGGCAATCTGGCGGGCGTTGGCCAGCATCAGCTTGATGCGGTTCTCCTGGTTGATCTTGGTGGCGCCGGGGTCATAGTCGATGGCCACGATGTTGGAGTTGGGGTAGTCGTCCTTCAGCTTGCGGATCATGCCCTTGCCCACGATGTGGTTGGGCAGGCAGCCGAAGGGCTGGGTGCAGACGATGTTGGGCACACCGGAGTGGATGAGCTCCAGCATCTCGCCGGTGAGCAGCCAGCCCTCGCCCATCTTGTTTCCGTCACCCAGGTAGCCGTGGACCAGCTTGTGCATATTCTCAAAGGTACCCGGTGCATGGAACCGGGTCTTGTTCAGGGCCGCAATCATGTCCTTCTGGCATTCCTCAATGTAGCCCTTGAAGATGTGTGCCACCTTCTTTTTGATCCACTTGCCGCCGTACAGGTCCACGTCGGACTCCCGGTTGAAGATTTTGAAAATCATGAAGTCGGTGAGGCCGGGCACCACGGGCTCCGCCCCCTCGGAGAGGAGGAAGTCCTCCAGATTGTTGTTGCCCAGGGGGGAGAACTTGACGTAGATTTCGCCCACCACGCCTACCCGCACTTTCTGGGGGCCAGCCACGGGAATGTCGGCAAAGTCGGCGCAGATCTGGTCAAAGAACTGGCGCATTTCCTTGCGGTTCATGCCCTTGCCCTTCTGGAAGGCGTCGATGAGCTTATTTTCCCAGGTCTCCACCATCTTGTCGGTGTCCCCCTTCATGACCTCGTAGGGGCGCACCTGGTTGGCCACGTTGACGATGAGGTCGCCGTACATCATGGCGTAGATCATTTTGCGGATGAGGGGGAGGGTGAGGCTCCAGCCGGGGTTTTTCTCCATGCCGGAGAGGTTGACGGAGATGACGGGGATGTAGGACATACCCGCCTTTTCCAGGGCCTTGCGCAGCAGGTGGATGTAGTTGGAGGCGCGGCAGCCGCCGCCGGTCTGGGTGATGAGCAGGGCCACCTTGTGGGGGTCGTAGCCGCCGTGCTTGACGGCGTCAATGAGCTGGCCAATGACCAGCAGAGCGGGGTAACAGGTGTCGTTGTGGACATACTTGAGGCCCTCGTCCACGATGCCCCGGTGGTTGGTGGTGAGCATATCCACCTTGTAGCCCTCCAGCACCAACAGCTGCCGGAACATCCCAAAGTGGACGGGCAGCATCTGAGGCATCAGCAGGGTGTACTCCTGCTTCATTTCTTTGGTAAACAGAAGACGCCCGTCTTTGCCGTAAACCAATTCAGCCATGTTTGTTTCTCCTTTCAGGGTCTGAGGCCATCAGTGTTTGGCCTGATTGCGTTCCTCCATGGCGGCCATGAGGGAGCGCACACGGATGCGGACAGCGCCCAGGTTGCTGATGTCGTCGATTTTCAGCTGGGTGTAGAGCTTGCCGCCCTGCTCCAGAATGGAGCGCACCTCGTCGCCGGTAATGGCATCGGTGCCGCAGCCGAAGCTGACCAGCTGGATCAGCTGCATATCCGGCTGCGTGCACACATAGCGGGCGGCGTTGTACATCCGGGACTGGAAGGTCCACTGGTTGAGCACCTTCCGGGGGGCGTAGTCCTCGTGGTAGGCCACGGCGTCCTCACTGACCAGCACAAAGCCGAACGAGGTGATGAGGTCGTTGATGCCGTGGTTGATCTCCGGGTCGATGTGGTAGGGACGGCCCGCCATGACGATGATGGGGCGTCCCTCGGCCCGGGCCTTGTCGATGTAGGACTGACCCACCGCCCGCAGCTCCTGTTTGTACAGGTCGTAGGCCTGGTAGGCAGCGCGGATGGCGTGGACCACCTCCCGGCGGGGGATGCCGAAGGTGTCAGAGAACCACTGGGAGCCGATGCGCTCATAGTCCTTGGGGCGGTGCAGACCGGCGTAGGGGTAGAGGAACCGAGTCTTTTTCAGATCCGGCACATTGGCCGCCAACAGCTCGGGATAATAGGCCACCACAGGGCAGTTGTAGTTGTTGTCCGAGGTCTTTTCATCGAAGTTGTAGGACATACAGGGGTAGAAGATGGCGTCCACCCCCGCCTCCACCAGGGCCTGCACGTGGCCGTGGAGGAGCTTTGCGGGGTAGCACACGGTGTCCGAGGGGATCGTGCGCTGGCCCTTGATGTACAGCTTGCGGGAGGACTCGGGGGAGAGCACCACCTCAAAGTTGAGCCGGGTGAACAGATCAAACCAGAAGGGCAGGTTCTCGTACATATTCAGGCCGAAGGGGATGCCGATGCGGCCCCGGGAGCCGTTGCCGAAGCCCTTGCCCTCCATGGAGCGCAGCTTGCGGTACTTGTAGTTGTACAGGTCGGGCAGCTCCACCTTCTCCTTGCCCAGGGGGCGGGAGCAGCGGTTGCCGGAGATAAAGCGGCGGCCGCCGTCGAAGGTGTTGACGGTGAGAGAGCAGTGGTTGGTGCACAGGTTGCAGGTCACCGGCTTGGCGGTGTGAGAGAAGTTCTTCAGTGCCTCAGGCCCCAGCAGGGTGGACTTGTCCAGGTGCAGGTTGCGGGCAGCCAGGGCGGCGCCGAAGGCGCCCATGATGCCGGAGATGGTGGGGCGGGTCACGTCCCGCTTCAACTCCTGCTCGAAGGCCCGCAGCACCGCGTCGTTGTAGAAGGTGCCGCCCTGGACCACGATGTGTTTGCCCAGGTCGTCGGCGCTGGCGGCGCGAATGACCTTGTACACGGCGTTTTTCACGATGGAGATGGACAGACCGGCGGAGATGTCCTCCACGCTGGCCCCGTCCTTCTGGGCCTGCTTCACCGAGGAATTCATAAACACGGTGCAGCGGGAGCCCAGGTTCACCGGATGGGCGGCAAACAGGCCCATCTTGGCAAAGTCCGCAATGGAGTAACCCAGAGCCTTGGCAAAGGTCTCGATGAAGGAGCCGCAGCCGGAGGAACAGGCCTCGTTGAGCATGATGGAGTCCACCGCGCCGTTGCGAATCTTAAAGCACTTCATGTCCTGGCCGCCGATGTCAATGATGAAGTCCACGTCAGGGTTGAAGTGGGAGGCGGCACGGTAGTGGGCCACCGTCTCCACCAGCCCCAGATCACAGCGGAAGGCGTTTTTGATGAGATCCTCGCCGTAGCCAGTGACCGCAGAGCCCTTGATGGTGATGCGGTCTCCGCACATCTCATAGATCTCTTTGAGCTGGGGGAGCACCACCGAGACCGGGTTGCCCTGGTTGGAGTGGTAGTAGGTGTAGAGCAGACCACCGTCGGGGGCGATGAGGGCCATTTTGGTGGTGGTGGAACCGGCATCAATGCCCAGATAGGCGTCGCCGGTGTAGGTGTGGATGTCCAGTTGTGGCGGGGTGGAGGCGTTGTGGCGGGCCACAAAGGCGTCGTACTCCTCCTGAGACTGGAACAGAGGGGGCATGGTGTCCACCACGGTGGTGGCGTCCTGGCTCTCCTCCAGCAGCTTCAAAAGCTCCTCAAAGGGCCGGGCGGCGTACTCCTCGGAGCACAGGGCGGCGCCAATGGCGGCAAAGCAGTCGCCGTCCTTGGGGAAGATGGCGTGGGCCTCGTCCAGCTGGAGGGTCTCCACAAAGCGGGCCCGCAGTCCCTTTAAGAAGGTGAGGGGGCCGCCCAAAAAGACGATCTTGCCCTTGAGCTCCCGGCCCTGGGTGAGGCCGGCCACGGTCTGATCCACCACCGCCTGGAAGATGGAGGCGGCCACGTCCTCCTTGCGCCCGCCCTGGTTGAGGATGGGCTGGATGTCGGACTTGGCAAACACGCCGCACCGGGAGGCGATGGGATAGATTTTCTCGTGCTTCAGGGACAGTTCGTCCAACTCGTTGACGGTGACGTTCATCAGTGTGGCCATCTGGTCAATGAACGCGCCGGTGCCGCCGGCGCAGGAGCCGTTCATGCGCTCCTCCAGAGCGCCGCCGAAGAAGATGATCTTGGCGTCCTCGCCGCCCAACTCAATGACGGCGTCGGTATCGGGGATGTAGGTGTTGACAGCGGCAGCGGTGGCGTACACCTCCTGGACAAAGTCCAGGCCGGCGGCCTTGGCCACGCCCAGTCCGGCGGAGCCGGTGATGACCAGCTTCACCTGCTTGCCCCGGAGCATATCTTCG
The DNA here is from genome assembly GCA_018715985.1 of Candidatus Enterenecus avicola. Classification (GTDB taxonomy): domain Bacteria; phylum Bacillota; class Clostridia; order Oscillospirales; family Oscillospiraceae; genus Enterenecus; species Enterenecus avicola. The sequence continues at coordinate 7,319 of DVKO01000007.1, read as the reverse complement.
ATGGAGTGTAAGGTCTCACAGGCCCGTTCCCGGGTCTTGGAATAATGCCGCTCATAGGAGCGGAATAAAACTTGGTTTTGTTCATCCAGCACCACCACCTTGACGGTAGTGGAGCCAATGTCAATGCCAACTCGCAAATTCATAAAGGCACCTTCCTGAATCAATAAATTAAGGCAGTACTACCATTATATAAAAGGAAGGGTACAATTTCAATAGCGGGTTCTGGAAGCACCGGCGGAATCTGGCAAAATTCATCACAACGATAACAGTCCGCAGCGGCAAGGCCACTGCGGACTGTATGATATGACGAAGGGGTTATTTGGGCTGATAGGGGGCTATGCCGCACACCTCGGGGAAGTACACCTGATACCAAATGAGGAAGGAGAGCACGGTGTACAGCTTGCGGTGGGTGCGCTTTTTACCGGTGTAGTGCTGCTCCAGCAGATCCAGCAGGTACTCCTGGTCAAAGAACTCCGCCACATAGTCCTGGTTGATGAGGTCCTTGGCCCAGTTGTAGTATTTCTCCTCCTTGAGCCAGGCGATGAAGGGGACGGGGAAACCCACTTTGGGGCGCTTGATCCAGTCGTCGGGGAGCATGGGCACGGCGGCCTGACGCAGGGGGAACTTGGTGGTGGACTTGCCCCGCATCTTCTGATTGCTGGGGATGGAGCGGGCCACCTTCCACACCTCCCGATCCAGATAGGGCACCCGCAGCTCCAGGGAGTTGGCCATGGTCATGCGGTCGGCCTTGCGGAGAATGTCCAGGGGCTGCCACAGGTGCAGATCCAGGTATTGCTGCTTGGTCAGGTCGTCGGCATCCTTCACCTGGGCAAAATAGGGGGCGGTGATGTCCTTCCAGGTGCGGCTGCTGCGGTAGGAGGGGGTGAGCACCCGCTCCGCCTCGTCGTTGTCAAAGATAAAAGCCTGGCCCGCAAAGGTGTCCTCAATGGGCTTGGCGGCCTTGGTCAAAAAGCCCTGGCCGTGGAAGGGGGGCAGCTTGGACGCCACACCGGCCACCGCCTTGCGGATGGGGAGGGGCAGCTTGCGGTAGGCCCGGTAGGGCTTGGTGGTGTGGTAGGTGATGTAGCCGCCGAACAGCTCGTCGGAGCCCTCACCGGATAGCACCACCTTCACATCCTGGGCCGCCAGCTTGGACAAAAAGTACAGGGGCACGGTGGACAGGTTGGCGTTGGGCTCATCGGCGTAGTACTGGATGGTGGGCAGGATGTCAAAGAACTCCTCGGCAGAGATGGTCTTGGAGATGTTCTTCAGACCCAGCTCCTGGCACAGAGCCTTGGCCTCGCTGGTCTCATCAAAGCCCTTGTTGGCAAAGCCCACGGAGTAGGTCTTGTCCGGGTGGGACAGGGCGGTGATGACACTGGAGTCAATGCCGCCGGAGAGAAAGGCGCCCACTTCCACGTCGCTGATCTGGTGGGCCTCCACCGACTCGGTGACCACGTCCCGGATCTCCTGGGCGTGCTCCTCCAGGCTCTTGGAGTCGGGCTCAAAAGAGAAGGTGTGGTAGGCGCTCAGGTCCAGCTTGCCGTCCCGGTAGGTGAAGTGGTGGCCGGGAAGGAGACGGAACACACCCTTGAAGAAGGACTCGTCCAGAGCAGAGTACTGGAAGGTGAGGTAGAACTTCAGAGCCTCCCGGTTGAGCTCCTTTTGGAAGCCGGGGTGGTGGAGGAAGCTCTTGAGCTCGGAGCCGAAGAAGAACAGGTCTCCCATGGGCGCGTAATAGAAGGGCTTGATGCCGAAGGGGTCACGTGCGCCGTACAGGGTGCGGGTCTGATTGTCCCAGATGACAAAGGCGAACATACCCCGCAGCTTCTGGGCCATGTCAGGGCCCCACTCCATATAGCCGTGGAGCACCACCTCGGTGTCCGAGTTGGTCAGAAAGGTGTGGCCCAGCTGCTGAAGCTGGGAGCGCAGGGTCTGAAAGTTATAAACTTCGCCATTGTAGGCCAAGATATACCGGCCGTCCGGGCTTTTCATGGGCTGGTGGCCGTGGGCCAGGTCGATGATGGACAGGCGGCGGTGGGCAATGGCGCAGTGGTCGTCGGTATAATAGCCCTCCTCATCGGGGCCGCGGTGGGCGATGGAATCACCCATGGCGTGAAGGGCGGTGACATCAGGGGTGGAGCGGGAGAGAAATCCGGTAAAACCGCACATAGAGTTATCCTCCAGTAGACATTTGAAAATTCAGACACAAGCATACATCTAATATAGCAAAAAGTCAACCGTTCCCGGCAAAGAATGCGGTTGAAATGGAGACGGGCGCCATGGTAGAATACTCCCGATAGACATGACGGAAAGCAGGAGATCTCCATGAGTTGGTCAAAACTGAGATGGTTGGAAATCGTGTGCGGGCTGCTCTCCCTGGTTTGCCTGGCGGGCACCGTGGTGGCGGCGCTTCAGCTGAACCAGGGCACCGTGGGGCAACGGCTGTGTGTGGCGGTGTGCCTGACGCTGGTGGCAGTCCTGGGCGGGGCCCTGCTGCGACGTGAGGGAGTCTCGCTGGGGCAAATCCTGGTGATGCTGCTGCCCCTGACCGGGGCCATGCTGCTGCGCTGCCTGCTGTTGGACTACGAGAGCGGGGACTACCAGATGTTCCTGGAGCCATGGTATGAGACCATCCGGGCGGGGGGCGGATTTGCCGCCATCTCCCAGCCTGTGGGCAACTACAATGTGCCTTACCTCTATTTTATCGCCTTCATCTCCTATCTGGATGTCCCCAACCTGTATTTATACAAGCTGTTTTCCATCTTCCTGGATGTGATCCTGGCCTGGGGCGGTCTGCGCCTGGTGCGGGTACTCACGGGAGAGAAGCGGGAGAGCGTGCTGCCTTTGGTTGCCTTCGGCGTGCTGCTCTTTTTGCCTACCGTGGTGCTCAACGGCAGCTACTGGGCCCAGTGCGACGCCATCTACGGGGCTCTGGTGGTCCATGCGGTGGCCTGTGTGTTGGAGGGAAAGAACAAGTGGTCGCTGGTGTGGTTGGCCCTGGCCTTCTCCTTCAAGCTCCAGACTGTGTTCATCATGCCTCTGTGGGGCGTGATGTGGCTGGGCGGAAGGGTGAAGTTCCGGGAGCTGTTCGTCTTTCCCGGGGTCTATGCCCTGACTGCCGTACCGGCGTTGCTGCTGGGTAAGCCTCTGGTGGACATATTGAGCGTCTACCTGGGGCAGATGGGAGAGAATGACCGGCTGACCTTGAACGCGCCGTCTGTCTACCAGCTTTTACCCTCAAATGCGGTGTATGACCCGGAGCTGCTGGCCCAGGTGGGCATCGGTGCAGCTGGCTTGCTGGCCTTTGCCATGCTGTTTGTGGGGGCGTGGAAGGTCAAGCACCTGGACAACCAGCTGGCCATGGCCGTGGCCATGGTGTTGGTGGTGGGCATCCCGTTTTTGCTGCCCCATATGCACGAGCGGTATTTCTATCTGGCGGACGTGCTGGCGGTGTGTTGGGCGGCAGCCAACCTGCGGAGAGTTCCAGTGGCGGTGCTGGTGTGCGCCTCCTCTCTGGCCAGTTACGCCGTGTACCTGCGTTTGAAGTACAACCAAATCACATACATTTCTGGAGGCTACCTGGTGATGTTCTGGGAAACCGCCGCCATGGCTGCGGCGTTTGTCCTGTGCGTCATCCACTTGGTGGGCCTGTGCAGAAGAAAAGGAGAAACAGCATGAAGTTTGTCTCATGGAATGTCAACGGCCTGCGGGCCTGTCTGAAAAAGGGGTTTGAGGAGTCGGTGCTGGGTCTGGATGCGGATTTCATCTGCCTCCAGGAGACCAAGATGGAGCAGGGGCAGGCCCAGGTGGAGCTGCCCGGCTATGAGGAGTTCTGGAACTCGGCGGAGAAGAAGGGGTATTCCGGCACCGCCGTGTTTACCCGTCACAAGCCCCTCTCCGTGCGCTACGGCATGGGGCTGGAGCCCCACGATCATGAGGGTCGGCTCATCACTTTGGAGTACCCGGAGTTTTACCTGGTCAACTGCTATACCCCCAACGCCCAAAACGAGTTGGCCCGCATCGACTACCGGATGGAGTGGGAGCGGGATCTGCGGGCCTATCTCACGGAGTTGGATCAGAGCAAGCCGGTGATCTACTGCGGCGATTTGAACGTGGCCCATCAGGAGATCGACTTGAAGAACCCGGGGCCCAACCGGGGCAAGGCCGGATTTTCCGATCAGGAGCGAGAGCAGTTTGGGTTGCTGCTCCAGAGCGGATTTGTGGACACCTTTCGATTTTTGTACCCGGATGTGACGGGGGCCTATTCCTGGTGGAGCTACCGGTTCAATGCCCGGGCCAACAATGCGGGATGGCGGATCGACTATTTTGTGGTGTCCCAGCGCCTGGCTGAGAAGGTGCGAGGGGCCTTGATCCACGCGGACATCTATGGCAGTGACCACTGCCCGGTTTCGCTGGAATTGGACTTATAAAAAATTTCCAATTCAGAAAAAACTGGCATAGAAAAATCCTTTGCACGGGGCAAACTAGGTTAGACCCAAAGCAAAGGAGGAACTGTGCGATGAAGATGAGTATGATGATTCCTGTGGCTGGCCTGAGTATGTTGGCCGGTGGCGTCATGGGCATGGCGCTGAGTCCCAAGAAGAAGAGCAAAATGCAGAAGATGGCCGGAAAGGCGGCCAAGGCCGCAGGGGACGCCATGGAGAATATCTCCGGGGCGTTGAAAATGTAAGACACAGCGCAGGAGAGGGGGAGAGGATCCCTTCTCCTGCGCCCTTTTATGGATGAAAACATCATCGTTTCGTTTAGAGTATTTTGGTCAGGCGGAAGGTTGACATCGCACATGGTCTTTCCCGAGCCATTGGGGCCTTTCAGACCATAGATGCGGCCGCCTTCCAGAGTGATTGTGACATCGTCTAAGACCAGGGCTTTTTTGATGGTCTTGTTCACGTGTTCCAGCTTCAATTTCATGCTCTATTCCTCCAATCCGAGAATGTCGGTGTTGTGAAACCTCCAGACGCCCATGGTCGCGCTGACCAGGACAATGCCCACGGCGGTCACTGCCGCGATGCCGGGGGCGATGCCATCAGGGATCAGCAGGGCGCTTCGAATTGGTTGTGCTCAGGAGCACCCGGTGCTCCCAGAGACGGAGTGCCTGTTCGTAATTCCCTTGCTGGGTATGCAAGATCGCCAGTTGTTCCTCTTTGTCGATGCGGGAGGAGGGAAGGGCGCTGATGAGCTCCTCCGCTTTCGCAAAGTCCTTTCGGTTGCGATGATAGGCGATGCACATGGTCAGGGCGGCATCTCGAATCTCTGGGGTCTGGCTGTGAGACAAGGACTCGTAAAAGGGCATCAACTTCTCTGTGTAGGCATCCGGGTCCGGGACTCCATGGAGAAAACGGGCACCGTCCAGATAGAAAATGGTGGTGTAGATCAGTCTCTCGCAGGTTGGGAACTGATGAATCTGATCCATGGCACATTGAAAGGCAATTTCATAACCGCCTTCTTTTAACGTGTGCTCCAAGTGGCTGGAAAAGCGGGCAATCTCTTCGTCCGTCAGGTCATCTTGGAAGGAGAGAAGGGTGTTCAAATCGGTTTGCAGCACACGAGCCAGGGCAGGTAAAGTGGTGATGTCTGGGTATGTGGTACCTTTCTCCCACTTGTGGACGGCAGGGGCTGTCACTCCAAGAAAATCGGCCAGCTGTTCTTGGGTGAAAGAGAGTTCCTTTCGCTTTTCTCGAATGATCTCGCCTATTTTCATACGCCACCTCCGCTTCTTTTGTGCCTCCATCATAGCAGAAGTGGAGGGGATGGACAATAGAGCGACTGTTAGATATAAGGCTTGGAAAAGAAACCACAGGTTAAAAGAATGCCCGTGTTAAAAGTCGTTGCTTTACAACATCCCCTTCTATACCTACAATATAGGCAGGGAGGGGGATGTCACCATGTTAGGAGATAACATCAAAAAATATCGCAAGGAGAAGGGGTATACACAGGAAGAACTTTCTGGTATGTTGCACGTTGTCCGGCAGACGCTATCCAAGTGGGAAAAGAATGTGTCCGTACCAGATGCAGAGGTCCTCATAAGAATTTCCAAGGCGTTGAATGTGCCCGTGAGTATGTTGCTGGATCTGCCACAAGAGGAACCAACGATGGATCTTGCTGGGGAATTGGCCAGGGTCAATGCAGAGCTGGCAGAACGCAATGGGCAGTTGCAAAAAAACGCGCTGGCCGGGAAAAAGAGAGGGCAGATCATCTTTCTCTCTTTTGTTGCTCTGATGATTATGATCAGTGTACACAATTCCATGGTGTCTCTGATTTTGGTGGGGGGCTGTTTCGGGTTGGCGCTGCTGATTCTGTACAGAAATCTGTCCCTGCTCTCTGAAAGTACGGTTTTGCCAGCGCAGATAAAAGCGTTAAAAACGGTTACGGTATTCTGTGCCCTTCTATTGGTGGGAGCGGTAGTGGTGTGCGGACTGCTGGAGGCGAAGGTTCTCACGTTGACCGAACAGCAGGAGGAATGGCTGGTCATGGGCATCTTTTCCTGTGTGTTCCTCTTTTTTGGCGCACTGGCTCCTCGACTGCCCTATCAGCGACACACCGGTCTGCGCCTGCCTTGGACAGTGAGGGATGAAGATACGTGGAATCTGGCCCATAAAATCATTGGTTTTATCTCGTTGCCCGTCACGCTGTTATACTTAGGTGTAGCATTGTCGTTTTCAAATATTGAAAGTATCGGTAGGATCTCTGTGGTTGCCATAGTGCTGTATATCGGAATACCGGGAATCATATCGTTGATTTTCTTTTGGAAGAAATATCACACATGAGTCCTCAATAGCTGTTAATGCTTACTGTCTGTAAGAGTTGATATAATTTAAAAATGCTACTTCAAGTTGCGAACTTGCAAAAATAGGTTGGTAGTATATTATAACAATATGGACTACCATTTAAATAGAAGAATAGGTGCAAAATGAGGTGTGTGATATGGGTTTTGGCGAAAACTTGAAAAGGGTTAGAAAACAGAGAAACATTACGCAGGAGCAACTGGCAGAGATTCTAGATGTTTCTAGACAAGCTATTTCGAAATGGGAGTCTGGTATGGGATATCCTGAAACAGAGAAACTGTTAAAGATTTCTAAAGAACTGAACATCTCCTTGGATTACTTGATGAATGACATATCCACAATGAAGGAAAAAGAGAAAACAGAAGAAAAGAGTGTGGTGTATGCTGCATCAGGCAAAATAGCGATTACAGCATTTGATAATAGTAGTGTTGTAGTTTGTCATGCGGTCAAGATGACAAATGTCCTATTCCCGGGTAAAAATGCACCCAGATACATTCTGAACGGCATTGATGA
>DVKO01000057.1 GCA_018715985.1 Candidatus Enterenecus avicola | reverse complement strand
GGTCCAGCTCCATGTACAGCCGCTGGTCGGGCTGCTCCACCACCAGGGGGCCCAGGTGGGTGAGGTCGGTCTTCTGGGTCTGGGTCAGGTATCCGGCCAGAGCGCCGGCGGCCTGGTAACAGGCCAGGTCTTGCTCCGGCAGCGGAGCCCCCGTCTCCCACAGCCCGCACACCTCCAGGGCGGACCCGGCAGCCTGGGGGTCAAACTGCTCTTCGGTTCCCGTCTGGCACAGGCAGTCCAGCCGCTGGCGGAGGAATTCCACCAGCTCCCGCTGTGCGGCGGCCTGGGGGGAGAGAATGGCCTCGCTGGGGGGACAGGCGGAGAGCTGGTTGCACAGGTGGGGCAGCCAGTCGGTGCCGGAGAAGGGGGTGGTGTGGAATTGTCCGGTGGACACGTCGCACACCGCCATACCCGCCCGATCCCCATCCAGGTACACGCAGCAGATGTAGTTGTTGTTGTTCTCGTCCAGCATCACGTCGTCCATGGCGGTGCCGGGGGTGACGATGCGCACGATGTCCCGTTCCACCAGGCCCTTGGCGGTGGCGGGGTCCTCCATCTGCTCGCAGATGGCCACCTTATAGCCCCGCTTGATAAGCCGGGCGATGTAGTTCTGGGCGGAGTGGTAGGGCACCCCGCACATGGGGGTGCGCTCCTCCTCCGGCTTGCTCCGGTCCCGGGTGGTGAGGGTGAGGCCCAGCTCCTGGGCGCCCACCTTGGCGTCGTCGTGGAACATCTCGTAAAAGTCCCCAAGCCGGAAAAACAGCAGGCAGTCCGGGTTTTCCTCTTTGATTTTCAAATATTGTTTCATCATGGGGGTGAGTTCCGCCATGGGTGCACGACCTTTCTATCTGTTTTCGCAGTTGCAGCTGCGTTGTCCTGATTCCGGGGCAGGCTTCCTGGCCTGGGTTTGCTCCGCAGGGTGACTTTCTCCACGATGAGAAAGTCACCAAAGAATCGCTTAGGGCGTTCCCCCCTAAGGACCTCCCTTGGGCATCTGGGCCCAGTGCCGTACACCCCCCACCGACGCTGAGGTGTTGGGACGGTCTGCCCTTCTTGCGCCGCTGCCGCTAATGCCTGTGATACACAAGACCTGTGCTTCTTTGGCAACAGCGTCGGTGCATGGTGGAGACTACCGGCTCCACCCACGTACCGGCCCTGTTTTCCTGAGGCAAGTGTTCTCCATATGGGGAAGATGAGCGGCAGCGGATGTAGGGGCACCAGAGTGTCGGCTTACCTCTGGGCCGGTTTGGGTTGCTCCAGCGGCCTAGGGCTGCTGGCCCAGGGGGGTACCTAGGGGGGAACGCCCTAGGCGGGTTTTGGTTCCTTTTGCCCGAACAAAAGGAACCCCCAGCGGGTAGCGTCCTGCCAGGCTGGCAGGGAAATGCCAGGAAAGCACGAGACAATGCACACAGTGAGGATCATGCAAAGTTAGTAATCACATACGCATACCGGATGTTTTCCACATCCGCGCTGGGCAGGAGCACCCCGGTGCGGCTGATGCCGTCGGCCTCCGTCTGAATGCTCTCGATTTTGCCCACCAGCAGCCCGCCGGGGTACTTGTCCCCCAGCCCCGAGGTGGTCACCTGATCCCCGGTGACCAGTTGGGCGTTTTGGGGGATGTAGGTCAGCTTCAGCCGACCCTCCCCCATGAGGGCAAAGTCCCCCTGGGCCATGGCGCTGTCGTCGGTGCGGGACACCCGCACCCCCAGCTCCAGACCCGGGTCCAGCACGGTGGAGACCAGGCACCAGGTGCTGCCCACGTCCTCCACCACCCCCACCAGGCTGCCGTACTGGTCGATGACGCAGTCCCCGGCCGCCACGTCCTCGTTGCTGCCCACGTTGAGGGTGATCTGGTCGCCCCAGTTGGTGGTGGAGCGCTGGGTGACGGTGGCGGAGGCGTAGGTCCAGTCCGGGTGCTCCCGGGCCACCCCAAGCAGCTCTTGCAGCCGCTCATTTTCCCGCAGGGCGTCCTGGCTCTCCCGCACCTGCTCCTCCATCTGGGCCAGCTGCTCCTTCAGCTCCTCATTTTCCGCCAGCAAAGCGTCGTACCCGGTGAGTCGGTCCTTCTGGCCCTGGAACCAGTCGGCCATGCCGGAGGTCACAGAGCCCACGGGGTTGGTGAGAATGCGCACCACATTGGTGATGGGGTTGACCCCGGAAATGGCGGAGACAATGGCCAGCAGAGCCGCCAGCAGCAGGGCGGCCACCACCAACAGACCTCCATTGTCCCGGAAAAATCCCTTCATACGTCCTCCCGTTTAGTGGTCGGCCATCTGGAACAGGTCCAGGCCGAAGCCCGCCAAGATCCGGCTGAGCCGGAAGATGGGCAGGCCCACCACGTTGAAATAGTCTCCTTCAATGCCGGACACCAGCATGGCGCCCAGACCCTGAATGCCGTAGGCCCCCGCCTTGTCCATGGGCTCCCCGGTGGCGATGTAGTGGGAGATCTCCTCCGGCTCCAGCTCCCGGAAGGTGACGGTGGTGCACTCGTGCTGGGTCACCACCCGGTCGCCCTGGATGACGGTGAGGCCGGTGTACACATAGTGGCGGTTGCCGCTCAGGGCGGTGAGCATGGCAAAGGCCTCCCGCTGGTCGGCGGGCTTGCCCAGCACCGCCCCCTCCAGGGCCACCACCGTGTCGGCGGCGATGATGAGGTCGTCTCCGTCGGCGTGGCGGGCCACGGCCATGGCCTTGCGCCGGGACAGCTCCTCCACCACCTGGGCAGGGGGCAGGTGCTCGTCCACCGTCTCGTCCACCTCGGGAGAGGTGACCTTAAAGCCCCGCAGCCCCATCTGGCCCAGCAGCTCTTTCCGCCGGGGGGACTGGGATGCCAAAATCATATCCATGGTGAATCGTTCCTCCTTATTCAACGTCACGATAATAGAGTCCACGGGTATAGGATGCGGGTACCGCATTCCCCACGCCCTGGTATCGCAACACCATGTCCGCCACCGTCTGGGCGTCCTCGGTGGTGAACAGCAGCTGCAGGACAGACACCCCGGCCCGCAGGTAGTCTCCCGCCTTGTCCGCCAAAAAGAGGGTGTCGGCGTTGAAAATCTCGTTGCGGCAGCCCCAGGCCTTCAGCACCGGGAAGCCCGCCCCCCGCCGGTCGGTGAGGGTGTTGCCGGAGCCGCAGCAGCACTGGCCCGCCCCCGCCTTCATGGCGCAGTTTTCGGTCACCATCAGGGGCAGACGGCCGTAGGCCACCAGCTCCACCGGCAGGGTCTTGGACAGGTCCCGGATCTGGGCCAGCTTCAGTTCAAAGGAGGCGGTGAGGCTCTCCAGTCCCAACTCCCGATAGGCGTCCACGCTGTGGCTGTTGAACACCTCCAGACCGAAGTCCCCGTGGAGGGTAAAGCCCAGGTGTTTGGCCACATCCAGCAATCCCAGATTGCCCACCAGGGCGTGGGAAATGCCCTGCTCTCTGCAAGCGGTGAGCTGCGCGTTCAACGTGTCCATCTCCCCATCCCAGCAGATGCGGGGGAGCACCACCGCCGGCTGGATGCCCTGGGCGATGACCTGCGCCACCACGTCCGGGTGGGATGCCGCCTCGTCCACCGGCAGAGCGATGCGGGCGGGTCGGGTGTCCAGCAGGGCAGGGGAGCACTGGCTGGCGCTGCGCAGGGTGACGTGGAGGGCGGGTGCCCCCGTGGGGGTTTTCACCCGGGGCAGGGGCTCATAGGGGAAGTGCCGCCGGGGCGGCAGGGCAGTGCGCTGGGCGGAGAGCTGCTCCACTCCCTCCCGGCGCAGGGCGTTGAGGGCGGAGCGGGGCAGGGACAGGCCCTCCCCCACCTCCACCCCTCGCGTCTCCACCCGGTAGGGGGTGCCCCCGGTCTTGGACAGCTGGGCCGCCACATCCTCTGCCTCCAGGGGGCGGGTGCGGGCGGGCTCAGGCACCGGCCCGGTGACGGTGACGGTGTGGCCGTCCCCATCGGCCAGGGTGAGGGATGCAGGCGCTCCCGCCTGGATGTGGGCGGTGAGGGTGACGGGAACCAACTGCGTGGGCTTGTCATACCCCGCCCGGGCGGCGGCAAAGAGCTCTTTCGGCTCCGGCTGCACCTCCCGCACCCCGAACATCTCCGCCCCCTTGCGGCCCGTGAAGTAGCCGTCGGTGAAGCCCTGGCGGGAGAAGGCGGCGGTGAGCTGGGCTACCTCTTCGGCGGTGGGCTCCCGGCCCTCCCGCAGGGCGTCGGCGTAGATCTTGGTGACCACCCACACGTACTCGGGCCGCTTCATCCGGCCCTCGATTTTGGCGCAGGCCACCCCCATGTCCTGC
>DVKO01000056.1 GCA_018715985.1 Candidatus Enterenecus avicola | reverse complement strand
ACGCCGTTGGCCACGCTCCGCTTGGCCTGGTACATGGAGACCACGGCAGTGCCGGCGGGGTACTCCACGCCATTGTAGGAGAAGGCGGTGTCGGCGATCATCACATCCACGCCGTTGCGGACCAGATAGGTGAGCATCTCATCGGCGGCCTGGAGGTTGGACTGGTTGGCCCCGTCCAGGGGGATGATGTAGCACTCGGGGTAGAAGTTACCGTTCTGGCCCTCGCCGTCGTACTCAGGGCGGAAGAGCTCGGCCTCGGCCCCCTCCACGTCGTACTGGTCGGTGAACCACTGGCCCACCAGCTCATAGGCGTCGGAGTTGGCGTTGGTGACACCCCGCTCGAAGATCTTGGTCTGGTTGAGGAGATAGCTCTCCTTGTTCTCGGCCACATACACGGACTGGCCCAGGGCGCCATAGGCCACCAGGTCCACCGCGTCATCGTTGTGGCTGGGCAGCTCTACCGTATAGGCCACAGTGCCGTGGAGCATGGAGTACTGGGGGGTGTAGCTGGTGGACATGTCATCCCAGGGGTCCAGCCACTGGGTCTGATCCTCCCCGTCGGCGGTGGTCTCGCCGGTGTAGGTCAGGTAGTCCCGCTGGGGGATCACATAGCTGTTGTGGCCGTCATTGTTGGCCACGGCGGCAATGCCCAGGGCCTCGCCGCCGGTCATCAGGTGCTCGGCCAGCAGGTCGTACTCAAAGTTGGGCTCGTGGGGGGGATCGCAGGGCTCGCACTGGAAGGCGGACACCCGGCCGTGGAACTCGGTAAAGCTGACGGGGTTCCACTGAGCGATGAGCTGGGTCATATTCTGGGTCTCGGCCTGGGTCTGGAAGGAGTTGTCCCGGTTCAGGTCGAAGCCGCCGGAGGAGGTACGGGTCATGTAGGTGCGGCCCTCCACGTTCTCCTCGGGGACGATGATGAAGAACACGTCGTTCAGCAGCTCGTCCACAACCACCGTCTCGGTCTCCATGGTGTAGTACTTCTCCAGGTCCACGGGGACAGACTTGGTGGAGGTGGTGCCGTCGGCGTTCTCACCCTTGATGTAGCCCAGGTAGGTGGCGCTGTCAGCCACCAGGTCGGGGACAGCCACGGAGCCCTCCTGGCCCGCGGGGCCCATCTGGCGGGCCAGCTCGGCCTCGCCCTCGGCGGTAAAGCCGGTGAGCTTGTTGTAGTCAATGGAGCCGGTCTCAGAGGCGGCGGCCTCCACCAGCATCCAGGCAAAGGTCAGCACGCCGTCGGCGGCGGCCACCTCGTTGGCGTGTACGTTGGAGTAGAGCACGGGCACCTGGTAGTCCCCCAGGGTACCGTTTTCAATCTTCTGGATCAGGGCGGTGGGGTCGCTCTCGGCCTGGGCCTTGAGCTGCTGCCACTTCTCCACCGCGGCCTTGTCCTTGGCCACGATCAGGTAGGGCATGTCCAGGCTCTCCATGCCATTGTCCCCCTGGCTCTGGCCCATGGAGAACTGCTCCACATAGAGGTCGGTGTTCTCCTGGGCGTAGGACACAAGCTCGTCCAGCTGGGCATAGAGCTCGTCCATGGTGTGGAAGCTGTCATAGGGGGCCACCTTCAGGGCCACGGAGCCCAGCTCCTCCCCGTCCAGGCTGACGGACAGGTCGAAGTAGGCGCACACGTCCAGGTAGTAGCCGCCGTTGGTGTGGGGGACGCTGAGATCCTCTCCGAAGTAGCCGCAGTTTTCAAAGGTAACGGTCAGATAGACCTGGCCGTCCACCGTCTCGGCCCCGGAGACAATGTTGCGGAAAAAGGGGGTCTCCCCATCCGCGCACACCCAGCTGTCCAGCACTCCGCCCTGGGACTGGTTGGGGAACAGGGTGTCGTCCAGGTATTCCTGGCCGGGGTCACGGTCCAGGGACCAGACAGCCTGCTCCGCGGCGGCCTGGGCCTCCTCCTTGGTCAGCTCCACCGGGATGCTGGCCTTGAAGGTCCGCTCGTTGGTGAGGGAGACCATATTCTCTCCGCCGTCGCCTGTGGTGTTGGCGAACTGGGCGGCGGGGGCGGTATCTTCCGCGGCGGCGGCCGGGAAGATACACAGGGACAGCAGGAGGGCGCATGCCGTCACCAGAGACAGCGCCTTCCCAACGGGCTTGTGTTTCCTCATGCTTATCACCATTCTCTTTCCTTCCGGTCTGGAGTGAATCATATTCGCATATGACGAATCTGATTGATTTAAAAATACCATCGATGGTAAAAAGCGTCAAGTATAAAAATGCATAAAATAACCACGCTATATGAATATATATTTATGCGTACATCGTAAAAAGCCTGGGGCCCCAGCGCATACACGCTGGAGCCCCAGGCCTGCTTTTGCATATTCAGCAGGGACACTGACGGCCGGTGTGGTCGATGGTGTAGTCCGTGCCGCACTCGCCGGGCAGAATAATCTGGGAGATGGGCACAAAGGTGTACCCCTCCTGGAGCAGGGTCTCGATAATGCCGGGCAGGGCCTCCGGGGTGTGGAGGGCGGCGTTGTGGAACAGGACGATGGAGCCGGGCTGCACCTTGTTCACCACCCGCTGGGTGATCTCCGGGGCGGACAGGTCCTTCCAGTCCAGGCTGTCCACGTCCCACTGGATGGGCTCCATGCCCATGGAGCGCACGGCGTTGATCACATGGTCGTCATACTCCCCGTAGGGCGGGCGGACCAGGGTGGGCCGCACGCCGGTAACCGCCTCGATCTTGTCGTTACAGGCGTTGAGGTCGGCCACAATCTCCTGGGTGCTCAGCTGGGACATGTGGGCGTGGGAGTTGGAGTGGTTCATCACCTCATGGCCCGCGTCGGACAGGGCCTTCACCGACTCGGGATATTTGTCCACCCAGGAGCCCACTACGAAAAAGGTGGCGGTTATGTCGTAGCGGTCCATGATGTCGATAAGCTCCTGGGTATCCTCATTGCCCCAGGCGGCGTCGAAGGAGATGGCCACCATTTTCTGGTCCCGCTGGACGCAGTAGATGGGCAGCTGGCGGTTGGTGGAAGCGGCGGTGGCGGCGTAGGGGTAATTCACCACATAGAAGATCAGCGCCGCCGCCAGGGCGCAGGCCAGGGCCGTCAGCCTCTTTTTCCGAAACAGCAAGATTTTTCCCATAGAAAACCCTCCTTTGTGCCATTCTATGCCGCCAACCGGCCGGACAGAAGGGCGCAAAAAGGCCCCCAGTTCCGTCAGAGGAACTGGGGGCCGGCCGGCTCCCGGTCCTCAGCGGCGGATCAGGATCACAGCTACATCGTTTACATTGGTGCCGGTGGCCCCGGTGACGATCAGCCCGTCGCAGGCCTTCAGAGCGGTGTAGGCGTCGTTCCGGCGCAGCACGTCGTAGATGCGCACACCCTGCCGGGCCAGAGCGTCCCGGGTGTGGCCGTCCACATAGCCGCCGGCGGCGTCGGTGGGGCCGTCGGTGCCGTCGCTGCCCACGGAAAAGACGGCGGTGCCGGCAAGGCCCGCGATCCCCTCGGCGGCGGACAGGGCCAGCTCCTGGTTGCGACCGCCCTTGCCCTTGCCCGTCAGGTGGACCACCGTCTCCCCGCCCGCCAGAAAGGCCAGGGAGCGGCCGGTATTCTGGTGGGACCGGGCCACGGCGGCCAGGAAGGCACCCGCCTCCCGGGCCTCACAGTCCAGGCTGTCGGTGAGGATCATGGGCTCATAGCCCAGCTCCCGGCAGGCGGCGGCAGCGGCGGAGCACAGCTCCCGGACGCTGCCGGTGATGACGGTATGGACGTTGTGCAGCTCCTTGGGGGTCTCCTTTTCCAGGCAGCCCGCCGCCTCCGCGGAGAGGGGCAGGGCATACTTGTCCGCAATGCGCCGGGCGTCGGCGCAGGTGGAGGAGTCAGGATAGGCCGGGCCGGAGGCGATCATGTCCAGGGGGTCGCCGATGATGTCGGACAGAACGATGGAGCACACCCGGGCGGGGGCGCAGTGCTGGGCAAAGCGTCCCCCCTTCACGGTGGACAGCCGCTTGCGGATGGTGTTCATCTCCACAATGTCCGCCCCGCAGGACAGCAGGCTCTGGGTGAGCCGCTGCAGCTCGTCCTGGGGGACCAAGGGGGCCTCAAAGAGGGCGGAGCCGCCGCCGGAGAGCAGAAACAACACGGTATCCTCCGCCGTCAGGTCCTGGGTCAGGGCCAGGGCCTCCTGGGTGGCCGAGAAGGTGTCCTGGTCGGGGACCGGGTGGCCCGCCTCCCGGATGAGCAGCTGGCCGATGGGCCCCTGGGCGTGGCCGTGCTTGGTGATCACAATGCCGCCGCTCAGTTTGTCCCCCACGCAGTCATAGGCGGCGCGGGCCATGGACCAGGCCGCCTTGCCCACCGATACCAGCACCAGCCTCCCCTGGGTGGGCGGAATGTCCTTCAGGGCCCGGCGTACCGCCGCGTCGGGCTGTACCGCGGCGATGGCCCGGCGGACGATCTGGTCGCAGTCGTTTCTCAGTTTCCTGCCTGTCCTCATAACCATATCCGGAACCTCTTCCCTGCCTTGCCCGGTTTTACTCTTCCGCCGTCATGCTGCCGTTGACCACATTGAAATGGTGATTCACCGCCAGCATCAGGTGGGTCTTGTCCCGGCGGCGCAGGGCGTCCACCATCTGCTCATGGGCGTACTGGAGCTGATTGCCGGTGCGGGGATTCTGGAGGATCCGGCGGCGCATGTCGCTGATGAACCGGTCGATTGTGGAGGACAGGGCCCGGAGGATCTGAATGATGAGCTGATTGCCCGAAATGGCGGCAATCTCGTCGTGGAGCTGCTTGTCCAGCTGGGCCCCCATCTCCGGCGGGCAGGCGGTCATCTGCCGCACCAGGCTGTCCAGCCGGTCCACCTGGCTGTCGGTGATCCGGTCCACCGCCAGCAGCGCCGCCTGCAGCTCCAGCCCCGACCGCAGCTCGGCCAGCTGGTGGTAGTCGATCTGCTGGAGCAGAATGAGCATGTCAAAGGAATCCTGCAAATTGCGCTGGATGTTGCAGCTGATGAAATTGCCCGCCCCCTGGCTGCTCACCAGAAAGCCCATGTGCTCCAGCAGGCGGACGGCCTCCCGCACGGAATTGCGGCTGATGCCCAGCTGTTCGGCCAGCTCCCGCTCGGGGGGCAGGGACTGGCCCAGGGTGAGCTTGCCATCCCGGAGGGCGTCCTCCAAATAGGTCAGTACGTGCTCGTAGGATTTCTGCTGTTCCGCCATATGCTCAGCCTCCCTTTCCAAACGATATCTGTGGACTTGTCAGATTGTAACCATTATACCACATCAGTCAACAAGTTGTAAAAGTAGTGCCAATTCGAAAAACTGGTAGGTCCAAAATTGCACAAAAATAACACCAGCAAACTTATGCACCCATACAAATTTAGCTTAAATGCCAATTAAAGCCGGATATTCCCTTGACATTTTGCCGTCATGCGCCTAATATTGCTTTTGAAAAAAGCAAACGGGTGCGTATAGATTTTCTTTTGGTTCTACCATAAGAATGACGGTGTAAGGGAGTGTCTGGCTGTGTTTGTGCGGTTTGTGCTTGCTCTGCTTCCCATCCTCTGGCTGGCTGTGGCCCTCAGCGTCTGGAAACGCCCCGCCTATCAGGTCTGCCCCCTGGCGCTGGCGCTTACCGTGCTGCTGGCCCTGTTCTACTGGAAGAATCCGGGGACGGAGGTTTTGACCGGCGGCCTGGAGGGAGCCGTCATGGCCCTGTGGCCCATCTCGCTGGTGATCGTGGCGGCGGTGTTCACCTATAATCTGACGGTGCGCACCGGGGCCATGGAGCGCATCAAGGGGATGCTCACCGCGGTGACCCGGGACAAACGGGTGCTGGTGCTCCTGATCGCCTGGGGCTTTGGGGGCTTTATGGAGGGCATGGCGGGCTTCGGCACTGCGGTGGCCATTCCGGCAGGCATCCTGTGCGGCCTGGGCTTCGACCCCATCTTCTCCGCTCTGGTATGTCTGGTGGCCAACGCCACCCCCACCGCCTTCGGCTCCATCGGCATCCCCACCATTACCGCCGCCTCGGTGGCAGGACTGGAGGCCGGCCCCACCGCGGTGGTGGTGGTGCTCCAGCTGGCCCTGATGGTGGTGCTCACCCCCCTGCTGATGGTGATGATGACCGGCGGCGGGGTCCGGGCCCTGAAGAGGGTCTGGCCGGTGGCCCTGGGCTCCGGAGTGGCCTTCGTGATCCCCGAGTTTCTCACCGCCAAGTATGTGGGGGCGGAGCTGCCGGCGGTCACCGGCTCGGTAGTGTGCATGGTGGTAACCATCCTTCTCTCCAAGCTGCTCAAGGGGGAACCCCCCGCCCAATACGCCCTGCCCAGGACCCAGGAGCAGACCGGCCTCACCGTCAGGGACGGGGCGCTGGCCTGGTCCCCCTTCATCCTGATCTTCGTGCTGCTGCTGGCCACCTCCAGCCTGGTACCCCCCATCCACAACCTGCTGGCGGCCGTCAAAAGCGACGTGGTGATCTACTCCGGCCAGGGGGCCAGCCCCTATACCTTCTCCTGGGTCAATACCCCCGGCGTACTGATCTTTATCGCCGCCTTTGTGGGCGGCGCCCTGCAGAAGGCCAGCCTGAAGGTGATGGGCCAGGTGCTGTGGGCCACCCTGAAGCAGATGTCCAAGACCATCATCACCCTGGTGTCCATCCTGGCGGCGGCCAAGATCATGGGCTACTGCGGCATGACCAGTGACATCGCCGCCTTCCTGGTGGCGGTCACCGGGTCGGCCTACCCCATTGTGGCCCCCCTCATCGGCTCCATCGGCACCTTCGTCACCGGCAGCGCCACCTCCGCCTCGGTGCTATTCAGCGGCCTGCAGGCGGAGACCGCCTCCGCCCTGGGGATGGACGCCGTCTGGCTGGTGGCCGCCAACACCATCGGCGCCACGGCGGGCAAGATCATCTCCCCCCAGAGCATCTCCATCGCCACCGCCGCCACCGATACGGTGGGGCAGGAGAGTACCATCTTGCGGAAATCCATCGGATATTATATCCTGTTTGTAGTGGTGTTCGGTCTCATCGCGCTGCTGGCCCACCCGCTGGCGGCCCTGGTTCTGTGACCGGCGCACCGGAAGGAGGAACGGCATATGGCGCAACTCAAACTGCCCTTTGGCCGGGGGCACATCACGGCGGACATCCCCGACGGCCGCCTGGCCGGGGTGCTCCAGTCCAGGGCCCACAGCTATCAGGCCAAGGCGGACCAGCCGGAGCTGGTGCGTCAGGCCCTGGAAAACCCCATCGGCTCCCCCCGCCTGCGGGAGCTGGCGGCGGGCAAGAACAAAGTGGTCATCCTCAGCAGCGACCACACCCGCCCGGTACCCAGCAAGGTGATCCTGCCCCAGCTGGTGGAGGAACTCCGGGCGGGAAATCCCGACGCGGAGATCACCGTACTGGTGGCCACCGGCTTCCACCGGCCCACCACCGAGGCCGAGCTGCTGGACAAATACGGCGAGACGCTTTACCGCCACTCCGGGCTGCGCTTCGTCATCCATGAGAGCGGTAAAAAAGAGGACATGGTCCACCTGGGCACCCTGCCCTCCGGCGGGGAACTGCTTATCAACAAGCTGGCGGCGGAGGCCGACCTGCTGGTGGGAGAGGGCTTCATCGAGCCCCACTTCTTCGCCGGGTTCTCCGGCGGCCGCAAGAGCGTGCTGCCGGGGGTGTCCAGCCGGGAGACCGTGCTGGCCAACCACTGCTCCGCCTTTATTGACAGTCCCAATGCCCGCACCGGCATCCTGGACGGCAACCCCATTCACCGGGATATGCTGTATGCCGCCCAGCAGGCCAAGCTGGCTTTTATCTGCAACGTGGTCATCGACGCTGACAAGCGGGTGATCGCCGCCTTCGCCGGACACTTCGACCAGGCCCACCGGGCAGGGTGCGCCTTTGTAGACCAGCTCTCCGGCGTGGATGCGGTTCCCGCTCCCATCGTCATCACCACCAACGGGGGCTACCCCCTGGACCAGAACCTGTATCAGTCGGTGAAGGGCATGACGGCGGCGGAGGCCACCTGCGCCCCCGGCGGGGTGATCATCATGGTCTCCGCCTGCAGCGACGGCCACGGCGGCCAGTCCTTCTACGACACCTTCGCCCATGAGCCGGACAACCGGAAGATCATGGACCGGTTCCTGGCCACCCCCAGCGACCACACCATCTCCGACCAGTGGGAGGCCCAGATCCTGTGCCGGGTGCTCCTGCAGCACCCCGTCATCCTGGTGACTCAGGCCCCCCGGGAGATGGTGGAGGCCATGCACCTCCACTGGGCGGCCGACCTGCCCGCCGCCATTGCCCTGGCCGACCGGCTGCTGGGTAAGGCAGACAGCCCCATCACCGTCATTCCCGACGGGGTTTCGGTCATCGTACGCAAGTAAAGGCAAATCCGATGTGATGTTATCAAATAAAGGGGAGCGTTTTTATGAGCCAGTACAACAAGGTCACCCCCGAGCTGATTGAGGCCCTGAAGGCCGCCGTGCCCGGCCGGATCAGCGTGAACGGGGACATCAACGAGGACTTTTCCCACGACGAAATGCCCATCTACGGCAAGGCCATGCCCGAGGTGGTGGCGGAGTGCCTGACCACCGAGGAGGTGGCCGCCGTCATGAAGCTGTGCAACGAGAACCGGGTGCCCGTCACCCCCCGGGGCGCCGGCACCGGCCTCACTGGCGGCGCGGTGGCCATCCACGGCGGCGTGGTTCTGTCCACCACCAAGATGAACAAGATCCTCTCCTACGACACCGAGAACATGGTGGTCCAGGTCCAGGCGGGCGTGCTGCTCAACGACCTGGCGGAGGACGCCGCCAAGCAGGGTTTCCTCTATCCCCCCGATCCCGGCGAGAAGTTCGCCACCCTGGGGGGCAACGTGGCCACCAACGCCGGCGGCATGCGGGCGGTGAAGTACGGCGCCACCCGGGACTATGTGCGGGCCATGACGGTGGTGCTGCCCACCGGCGAGATCGTCCATCTGGGGGCCAGCGTGTCCAAGACCAGCTCGGGCTACTCCCTGCTCAACCTGATGATCGGCTCCGAGGGCACCCTGGGCATCATCACCGAGCTCACTCTCAAGCTCATCCCCGCCCCCAAGGAGGTCATCAGCCTGGTGGTGCTCTACGAGAACCTGGAGGACTGCATCTCCACTGTGCCCAAGCTGATGATGGCCAACCTCCACCCCCAGGCTCTGGAGTTCATGGAGCGGGAGATCGTCCGCCTGTCCGAGAGCTACCTGGGCAAGAGCACCTTCCCTCAGACCTTTGAGGGCACCGACGTCAACGCCTACCTGCTGGTCACCTTTGACGGCGAGAACGAGGATCAGCTCACCGAAATTATCGAGCAGGCCTCCGAGGTGGTGCTGGAGGCGGGCGCCCTGGACGTGCTGGTGGCCGACACTCCCCAGCTGAAGAAGGACGCCTGGGCCGCCCGGTCCACCTTCCTGGAGGCCATTGAGGCCAACACCAAGCTGCTGGACGAGTGCGACGTGGTGGTGCCGGTGAACCAGATCGCCCACTATGTCACCTACATCAAGGAGATCTCCGAAGGCTACGACTTTGAGGTCAAGAGCTTCGGCCACGCCGGCGATGGCAACCTGCACATCTACACCTGCTCCAACGACATGGAGCTGGCCGCGTTTGAACAGCAGGTGGCCGACTTTATGGAGAAGGCCTACGCCAAGGCCACCGAGCTGGGCGGCCTGATCTCCGGCGAGCATGGCATCGGCCACGGCAAGCTGGACTACCTGGCTCAGATGGTGGGCCCGGTCAACATGCGTCTGATGCGCGGCATCAAGGAGGTCTTTGACCCCAATCTGGTGCTCAATCCCGGCAAGGTCTGCTACAAGCTGTAATAGAAAGACGACTTACATAGAAGGAGGAACCCGTTATGGCATATCTGATTTCGGAAGAGGCTCAGGAGCTGCTGGGCGCTGTCAAGGAGTTCTGTGAGAAGGAAGTCAAGGAGCAGTGCAAGGAGTACGACCGCTCCGGCGAGTGGCCCAAGGAGATTTACGACAAGGCCATCGAGATGCAACTGCACATGCTGGAGGTGCCCGAGGAGTACGGCGGCATGGGCCTGAGCCGGGTGGACGTGGCCGCCCTGTTTGAGGAGATGGCCAAGGCCGACGCCGGCTTTGCCACCACCATCTCCGCCAGCGGCCTGGGCACCAAGCCGGTGCTGATCGCCGGCAGCGAGGAGCTGAAGAAGCGGGCCTGCCAGCTGATCGTGGACGGTGGCTTCGGCGCCTTCTGCCTCACCGAGCCGGGCGCCGGCTCCGACGCCAGCGCCGGCAAGACCACCGCCGTGAAGGACGGCGACAGCTACATCCTCAACGGCCGCAAGTGCTTCATCACCAACGGCGGCATCGCCTCCTTCTACTGCGTCACCGCCATGACCGACAAGTCCGCCGGCGTGAAGGGCATGTCTATGTTCTTTGTAGAGGCCGGCACCCCCGGCCTGTCCACCGGCCACGAGGAGGACAAAATGGGCATCCGCACCTCCAACACCTGCGACGTGGTGTTTGAGGACTGCCGCATCCCCGCCTCCAACCTGATCGGCGCGGAGGGCAAGGGCTTCTCCATCGCCATGAAGACCCTGGACCAGGCCCGGACCTGGATGGGCTGCGTGGCCACCGGCATCGCCCAGCGGGCCATGGAGGAGGCCATCGCCTACGGCAAGGAGCGCATCCAGTTCGGCAAGCCCGTGCTGAAGAACCAGGCCCTCCAGTTCAAGGTGGCCGACATGGCCATCAAGATCGAGACCGCCCGCCAGATGGTGGCCCACTCCCTGACCCTGATGGACCAGGGCCTGCCCTACTCCAAGGAGTCCGCCATCGCCAAGTGCTACGCCTCCGACATCGCCATGGAGGTGGCCTCCGAGGCCATCCAGATGTTCGGCGGCTACGGCTACAGCCGGGAGTACCCGGTGGAGAAGCTGCTGCGGGACGCCAAGATCTTCCAGATCTTTGAGGGCACCAACGAGGTGCAGCGCATCGTGGTGGCCAACAACACCATCGGCAAATTCTAAG
>DVKO01000055.1 GCA_018715985.1 Candidatus Enterenecus avicola | reverse complement strand
CGCAGGGCCTGGCTCATGAGCCGGGCCAGCAGGCCCACGTGGGAGTCCCCCATGTCCCCCTCGATCTCGGCCCGGGGAGTCAGGGCGGCCACCGAGTCCACCACTACCACGTCAATGGCGCCGGAGCGGACCAGAGCCTCGCAGATCTCCAGGCCCTGCTCACCGGTGTCGGGCTGGGAGATGAGCATGGAGTCGATATCCACCCCCAGGGCCTGGGCGTAGGAGGGGTCCAGGGCGTGCTCGGCGTCGATGAAGGCCACCTCGCCCCCCCGCTTCTGGGCCTCTGCCACCACATGGAGGGCCAGGGTGGTCTTACCGGAGGACTCGGGGCCATAGATCTCAATGATACGCCCCTTGGGTACGCCGCCGATGCCCAGGGCAATGTCCAGGGACAGAGAGCCGGTGGGGATGGCCTCCACCATCACGTCCGCATTCTCCCCCAGGCGCATGATGGAGCCCTTGCCAAAGTCCCGCTCGATCTGGGCGATGGCGGTGTCCAGCGCCTTCTTCTTATCCGCAGCAGGCCCCACAGGGTCCATGGGTTTCTTCTTGTCTGCCATGTGTCATTCTTCCTTTCCTGCCGGCTCTTCCGGCTGTATGGGTTCCAGTATTCCCTCGACCACCCGCCAGTGGCCGCCGGGATCGCGAAAGCTGCGCACCTGCACAAACCCTCGCTCCCTCATCAGCTGTTCCACCGCCTGGGACTGGTCATATCCAATTTCAAAGGCCAGCTTGCCGCCTGACCGCAGGGCCCACTTCCAGTGCAGGGTGATGGCCCGGTAGAAGTCCAGGCCGTCCTCTCCCCCATCCAGAGCCATGTGGGGCTCGTAACCGCGCACCGACAGGTCCAGCTCCTCCTCCACCACCCGGCGGGGAATGTAGGGGGGATTGCATAAAATCAGGTCAAAGTCGCCCAGCTCCCGGGCCGGGTCCTCCAGGGCGTTGGCCTGTACCAGAGCCACCTGGTCGGTGAACTGGCAGCGCAGCAGGTTCTGCCGGGCCACCTCCAGAGCCTTCTCCGACCAGTCGGCCAGCACCACCTGGGCCTGGGGACAGTTGTAGGCCAGGGCCAGCCCCACGCAGCCGCTGCCGGTGCACAGGTCCAGCACCCGGGCCTGGGGCAGGTCCCGCACCGCCAGGATGCCCCGCTCCACCAGCAGCTCCGTGTCGGGCCGGGGAATGAGGACGTCCGGGTTGACGGTGAGGGTGAGGCCATAAAACTCCCACTCTCCCACGATGTAGGCGATGGGCTCCCCCGCCAGCCTGCGCTGGAGCAGCCCGTACACCTGCTGGGTCATGTGCTCCCCGGCGTACAGGGACAGATCCCGCAGCACCTCCTCCCGGCGCTTGCCCAGGGCGGCACACATGAGTTCCACGGCCTCCAGCTGAGCCTGCTCCACCCCGGATTCCTTGAGGGTGCGGCGTATGTCTAGATAGATCTCGTTATAGGTCTGCACAACGTCTCTCCCTTCTCTCTGCGCCTCACCAGGCATCTGCGCCCTTTTTCTCGGGCAGCACCAGCTTCAAAGCGGTAATGGCCACTTCGATCATGCCCTCGTCCGGCTCAAAGGTGGTGAAGTTCTGCATCCACATTCCCGGCGCCCGCAGCGCCCGGCACAGGGCGTTGTCGTGCCCGCCCACATAGCGGTTGAACTCGTAGGTCACACCCACGATGATGGGCAGCAGCACCAGATGGAGGGCCATACGCAGCAGGGTATTGCGGATCTCCAGGGGCGTGAAGATGACAATGGAGAGGAAAATAGACACCACGATCACCACAAAGAGGAAGCTGGTGCCGCAGCGGGGATGGTGGCGGGGCTGTCGCTTCACATTTTCCACCGTCAGCTCCAGGCCGTTTTCATAGCAGTAGATGGTCTTGTGCTCCGCCCCGTGGTAGGAGAACACCCGCCGCATCTCCTTGGTGCGGGAGCACAGCCAGAGGTAGGCCATAAAAATGGCCACCTTCAGCACACCCTCCACCACCGCCTGCACCCACAGGGGCATCTGGGGCCATGCCAGGCGCACCAGCCCGGTGACGGCGGTGGGCAGCAGGATGAACAGCGCCACGGAGAAGGCCATGCCCAGCACAGCCGCCGCCGTAATCAAAATGGAGGCGGCCTTTTCCGCCGGGAGGTGGGCGTCCAGCCATTTCTCCAGCCGCCCCGGCTCCTCCTGCTCCGTCTCCAGCCCTTCCTCGGAAACCTGGGCGGAGTACATCAGCGCCTTCACCCCGTACACCATCGCCGAGACAAAGACAAACACGCCCCGCACCAAAGGCAGCCGCGCAAATCCGCCCCGGGGCCGGATGTCCTCGGTGGTCACATCCAGCTCCCCGTCTGGCTTGCGCACCACCACCGCCCGTTTCCCCGGGCCCTGCATCATGATCCCCTCGATGAGGGCCTGGCCGCCGCAGGTGGTCTTATACGGAGTTGCACAGCCGGATTTTTCTTGTTTTGCCATGGGAATGACTCCTTTATGCCGGCATACGCCGGCACCTTTCTCTCAGATATTCGCCCGCTGCCCTTCCACGCAACATCTTAACAGATGCCGAAAAAAATGACAAGGGGCTTTCGTACATTTGTTTCATTAGTCCACGTTCATGGGCAGACGCAGGGTGACCACACAGCCGCCGCCCATGGCGTTTTCGATCTCCAAGGTGCCCCCGTGACAGGTGACGATCTCCTCGCACACGGCCAGGCCGATGCCGGAGCCCCGGGCCTTGGACGAGCCCTTGTAGAACTTGTATTTCACGTAGGGCAGCTCCTCCTCGGGTACGCCGGGGCCATAGTCCCGCACCCGGATGGCCACCACGTCCCCCTCCGGGTGGATGGACACGTCCACCTTGCCGCCGGAGCCGCCGTGCTTATCCGCATTGTCCAGCAGGTTGCAGAACACCTGGCGCAGCCGCTCCGGGTCACCGCTGATGGGGGGGAACTCCTCTTCGCACTCGATGTAGTTGAGCTCCAACCCCTTGCGGCGGAAGAACTCCCGGTAGGTGTACACCGCGTCCTCCAGCTCCGCCTTGATGTCGATGGGCTCCACGGACAGGTTGAACCGCCCGGTCTCGATGCGGGAGAACTCCAGCAGCTCCTCCACCATGTTGGTCAGCCGCCGGGCCTCGGAGACGATGATGCCCATGCCCTTTTTCACGTCCTCTGCGTCCCGCACCTCGCCGTTGTACAGGGTCTCCGCCCAGCCGTTGATGGCGGTGAGGGGAGTGCGCAGCTCGTGGGACACCGAGGAGATAAACTCCGACTGGGTCTTTTCCGCCTGGTCGATCTTCAGGGACATATCGTTGATGGCGTCCACCAGCTGGCCCATCTCGTCGTCGCCCCGCACCTCCATCTGTACCCCGTAGCTGCCGGCGGCGATGCGCTTGGCGGTCTCGGTGACGCGGGTGACAGGCTCCAGGATCATGCGGATGAAGTAGGAGGCGTAGACCACCATGAGTACAATGATAATCATGCCCACCAGCACGCTCACCCCCACCACCTTCAGCATCTGGGCCTGGAGCAGCCGCAGGGAGGTGACCAGCCGCACCACGCCCACCACCGAGCCGTTATAGACGATGGGGGCGGAGGCCGCCATAACATAGTCCCGAGTCGAGGTGTCCTCCCCCCGCCAGGTGGCGATGGTTTTGGTGGAAATGGCATCTACAATGTCCTGGCCCTGGGGAGTGGCGCCGGAAATATCCATCAGCGAGGTCATAAGCACCTCACCGTCCGGGGTGAGGAACTGCACCTCAATGGTGGTTTTCTCCTCAAACTGGTTGATAAATTGACGGGCGGCATAGAGATAGGTGGTCTCCGTATAGTTCTGGAACATCCCTGCCGCCGTCTGTGCCTTGCTCTCCAGAGTGGCCAGGATGGTGGCCAGGTAGTAGTTATAGATGGCCAGAGAGAAGGCGGACACCGCAATGGCCACAATGGCAAGGGTGGTCACCAGAGTGTTCACCAGCCAGCGGCGGCGCAGCACCCCCCGGCGCACCAATTTCTTCTTTTCCTGTCCCTCCTTCTTTCCTTTGAGAAGGGGGATCTTCTTCCATATCATGTTATATCCTCTCCATGATCCCATGGCCGCTTAACAGCCCCACTTGTAGCCAAAGCCCCACACGGTATTGATGTAGGTGGGGTTCTGGGGGTCGTCCTCCAGCTTGATGCGCAGGCGGCGGATGTTGACATCCACGATTTTCAGCTCCCCGATGTAGTCCTTGCCCCAAACGGCGTCCAGGATCTCCTCCCGGGCCAGGGCCTTCCCCGGATTGTCCATGAACAGCTTGACAATGGAGTATTCCACCTGGGTCAGCTTCACCCGCTGCCCGTTTTTCTCCAGGGTACGGTTGCGGGTGTTGAGCAGGAAGGGGGGCTGATGGATCTCATCCGACTCCCGGGCTGGCTCACCCCCTGTCCGGCGATACAGGGCGTCCACACGGGCGGTGAGTTCGGCGGGAGAGAAGGGCTTGGTCACATAGTCGTCCGCCCCCGTCATCAGCCCTGTCACCTTGTCCATCTCCTGGGTGCGGGCGGTGAGCATAATAATGCCGATCTGGGCGTTGCCCGCCCGGATGCGGCGGCACACCTCAAAGCCGTCCATCTCCCCGGGCAGCATGATGTCCAGCAGGGCCACCCGAATGTCAGGATTGCGGGCGATCTGCTCCAGGGCCTCCTCACCGGTGCCCGCCTCGATGGTCTCATATCCCGCCCGCTTGAGGTTGATGACCACAAAGCTGCGGATATTGGATTCATCCTCCAAAACCAATACTTTTCTCATGCTCGCACACTCCTTTATGTCTCACTGTCCCAGGCCGCTGTAATCAGGAAGAACCGGGGCGCCAAATCCTTCTGCTCCAACTTGCAGTCCCACACGTCCTCCTGCAGCGAAGCGGCGTATATGGTGGTGCTGTCACTGTACAAGGTCACGCGGCCAGGCAGCTTGGCTCTGGCCTGTCGGTTGCTGCCCGTCAGGCGGTAAATGGTCAAAAACGGCTGCGGTTGGGCGTTCTCGCCTCCGGGATAGTAGTAGAATACCACCGATCGCTCCCCGCGATGGCTGAGGCTGTCATCCCGGGCCACGGTGATGTTCTCCGGCCAGTTGTCCGGCAGCACCAGATACCATCCGTCGGACTGGCAGTGGCAGGTCACACAGCTCACCGCCAGGCTCCCGTCCTCATTCACCTGGCACCAGTACACCACGGACTCACTGGAGCTCTCCTCCGGCTGAAGACTGGGCAGCATCATGGAGATGGGAACCTCCAACACTCCATCCTTGTTGATGTCGGAAAGAGCCACTCCAGCGTCCACACGGGCGGTGACCTGGCTGTATCCCGAGTCGGTGTTGTAGGTGACGTTGCGCAGCTTGCCCTCCTGGATGGTCAGCACATCGGTGAGGGAGCCGCCGGGGAACAGAGAGGAGGCGAACACCGCCGGCGCCCCGTTGGCCATCTTTCCATCCACGATGGAGTAGATGCCGTAAATGTTGCTGGACAGCCGGGTGGAGGAGGCCATGGTCATCACGCCCCCGTTGTAGTCGTACAGCTCAGCCAGATTGGAGCCCTCCCCCGTGCTGTCCTGGTGGCAGACCACGATCTCCTTGGTACCGTCCTGGTCCAGGTCTGTGACCAGATAACTCTCATTGTAGGTGGTGCTCATCAGCTCACTGACCCCTGCATCCAGCAGAGCATAGGCGGAGAGAATGTGCACCTTGCTGCTCATCTGCCAGGAGACGATGAGATCCAGCGTCCCGTCCCCGGTCACATCCTCATAGGTGACAGAGTTGATGGACGTTCCGTCCCCCTCCACCACATAGGTCAGGCGGTAGTTGTTATCCGCCCCCTTGCGGAACAGGCAGACCCGCAGCGGCTTCTCCTCGGCGGAGGTGACCCGGAGAAACACCGCCGCCATCTCCTGCTGGCCGTCATCATTCAAATCCAGCAGCTGGACCGTGGAGGTGTTGCTGCCTGAGCTGATGGTGGCGTACTCCGCCCCCTGCTGATCCATGACGTGCTGAATGGTGCTCTGAAGCTGGGAATACTCCTCAGGCAAAATGGGCAGGGCGTACAGGCCCTCCGCCTGTTCAAACATACATCCGCACAAGCACAACGACAGCAAAAGCAGCAGGGCACTCAGACCCGCACCGCGAAACATTCGTCTCTTCACCGTTTTTACCTCATTTCTTCTGCTGGGCCGCATCCCCCGTCCGTACCGGAGGGTGTCTATGTCTTACCAGTATAGTATGATACCACAATCCCCCGCCGTTGCCTATGCCTATTTCGCACTCTTCCATTTATTTTTTATTTTCTCCTTTACAAACCCCCGATTATCTGCTATACTGTCTTAGCGTTCGAGATGCGCCCGTAGTTCAATTGGATAGAGCGTCAGATTCCGGTTCTGAATGTTGGGGGTTCGAGTCCCTTCGGGCGTACCATAAAAGCAAAACAGTATAGATGCCGTAGGCTGAAAGCCTACGGCATCAACTGTTTCCGGGCTTTTCTCCTCAAAATTTCACCGAAAATTCCATAGATACAAACCGCTGTTTCTCAGTAACCGAAGGGATTCGAACCCCCTTCTCCCCTGAGATTTGCATAGACATCCCCACTTGGCGCCCTTTTTGAAACCGGCTTATTCAAAAAGGGCGCTATCTTTTTCAAAACAGAATATACAAAGTTCTAGGCGTCAATTTGTTGGTCGTGACCGACCATCAGATTGGCGCCTTTTTTCATTTCAATCAAAATTCAAAAAGGGCGCTAAGCCCAAGGAGGTAATCAAAATGAATCAAGAAGTATTTTTTCAGGAGCTTCGCCGAGTACTCCAGCGAGAGGGATTTACCACCCAAGCTGTGCAGGACGGTCTACTTCCCGTGGAGTGGGATGGACACCCTCTCTGCAGGATCACAGAGGGCGGCGGTGTACGCTACTGGCAGGAGAATGTGGCAAATTTGGAACGGGAACAAGCCTGTCAAAGAGCCGCAGATCTGGCCTGTATGGTGCGGGAATACACTACCCTGCTGGAGCAGGCTCCCCCCTTGAGGGCACAGGGACTGACTGGAGACTTTCGAGTGCTGGCCGACTTCAACGGGACTGTGCTGGCTGGACACCAGACCAAATTCGGCATTCACTTTGTGACCTGGGACCGGGACTTCCGCTGGACAGGTCTCAACTACGGCCACTACTTTCAAGAAAACTACCTGGCTGCCAAACAAGACTTTGCTATCCGTTCCGGCCTTGTCCCCCAGTACCAAGTTTTCAACCAGGAACAGCTCACAGAAATCTTTCATTGCTGCGCTGATACCCTAAATGCCGATTTGAACCTGTCCCCCAAGCAGGAGGCATGCATCCGGGATATCCAGGAGCAGATTGAAAATGGCATACCAGATATCACGGAACAGCTCAGAGAGCAGGAGCAACAGCCCACAGAACCTTATATTCCCCAGCAGACCATGTGAAATTGCGCCGGAGTTCTAACCAATGAGCTACGCTCATTTGCTGGACCCAGGGGTGGTTCATGGTGGACCGCCCGGAAGGACTCACTTGAAACAAATCTATGTAATACAGAGAAACAGATTCACAACATCTTCAGGGTAAAACTCCCACTATATTTCCACAATATACCGTTCATATCCATTGATGACCCTGGTTTTCCCATACATACGTTCTCTCTGAATCTGTCGACCGTAGTTCATATGGGTGTGTCCGTGGAGAAACAGAGCAGGCTGATACTTATCCAGCAGGCGGTTAAAGGCCCAAAAACCCCGGTGTGCCAGGTCGTTGCTCTCCACCATATCAGTCCCAGGGGCATGGGTGAGCAAAATATCAAACCCTTTTTTCATCCAGATATGTGGAAGCAGCCCGGCTGCTCGACAAGCCATCTGAATATCTGTATACTGATGCATTCCCGGCTTATAGCGCATGGAGCCTCCCAGTCCCAGTATTCGAATTCCCTGATACTCATAGAGCTTCCCATCTACGCAAATGCAACCCTCTGGAGGATTCTGCTGGTAACGGTCATCGTGATTGCCATGCACATACAAAACAGGACAAGGCGCAAAGGTTGCCAAAAAGGAGAGATAGCTGGGCTCCAAATCTCCACAGGACAAGATCAGATCCAACCCCGCCAGCTTACCATCTCGGTAATAGTCCCAAAGGAACATAGACTCCTCATCCGCTACAACTAGAATTCTCATGTATCGCTCCGTCTCTCCACGCCCTGCAATCGAATCAGCTCCTGAGCCTTAGGGGTAAACTCCTCTAGGTCGGGCAGCCGCCCCTCCACGTAGGAGGACAGCCAGTTCATGGTCAAAATTTTCTGGGTAGACAGGGGAATCTCATCGCTGTGCACCACCTGTCCCCGCTGATTGTAAATGGTTCCATAAAAGGGGTCCAACTTTTGGTTGCGCATGGCGTCCCGGAACAACCCCACCAGCCGACGGGTTCCCGCCGGCACCCGCCGGGAACTGAGCACGCTCACCACCCCCTGGGTCATGCCCCACCAATAGTTGACGGCGCTGGCCCCCCGCTCCTCCAGCTTCCAACTGCCGTCCATGACCCGGCGTACCAGCCGTTGGTAGAATTTTCCCCAATAGCACTGGACCAGGGCCAAATTGTGGGTGTCATCCTGGACACCGTCTCTGTGTTCATGGAGTTGGTCGTGGTAGTCCACCAGGTTAATGCCCTTCTGGCGCAGCCGCTCCAGGCCATCCCCTGACTGGAGCTGAGACCACTCCAAGTAAATTTTTGCGTGGGCGTTGACCATCCGTGCCCCCTGGGCAAAGGCATTGATACTGGCAACCCCCCCATAGGTGGGGTAGTCGGTCACATAGCCGATGCGCCCGTCTCGGGACATGGCCCCGGCAATGGCCCCTTTGATGAACTTGGCCCCGTACAGGCGGGGATAATAGGTGCGCACGGAGGGGTAGTTGGTGTTCAAAGAGCAGTTGAGGATTTTCGCCTCTGGGTGGAGCACCGCCTGCTTGACGCTGGGCAGCAGCAGCTGGGGGTGGGTGGTAAAGATGATGTCTGCCCCCATCCGGATGACGTCCTCAATGACCTGCTCGGCCTGTTCGTCGGTGTCCACATTTTCATACCACTGTGTGGACACCTGCCCCCGCATGGCCCGCTCCATGCGGATGCGCCCATACTCGTGGCTGTACGTCCATTTGGAGGTCTCGGTGTTGCCCCGGTGGATGAAGGCCACGTGGATTTTATCCGGCGTGGGGCGCAGGGTGTACAAAAAGGGCATCTTCACATTGTCATCCAGCACCACGGTGTTCTCCACCTGCTCCACTTTGTTTTGTATCTCCTGCTTGATTTTGGACAGATCCTCCTCCAGCTGAGATGGCAGCTTCCGGATGGACTCCTGATAGCCAAAAATCTCAATATAGGTCAAAAAGGCCTGTGCAACCCCCTGCTCGTCCTCATATTCCCGGAGATATGCCTCCCGGAACATATAGTAAAACGCCCGGAAGGCATAGGTGAACTCTGCGCCCCACACCTCCTTGTTGGTGCATCCCATCAGCTCCAGCAGTTTGGCGTACTGGCCAGGCTGGCGGAAAACTAGGAACAGCTGGCCGGTCATGTGGTAAAACTCCAGAAACTCCTGGTAGGCCAACACCTCTGGCTCATCGGAGGGATAGGGCAGCAGACGTGTGACCACCCCGGGGATGGAGACGGCACCAAAGTATTTCAGCACACTCACCCGCTTGTGCCCCTCCACAACGTAATAGCGGTTGAGATACTCTACCGCCTTGATGGGGTCCCGAATGCCCTCGTCCAGATGAGCTTTGCAAAGACTCATCCACTTCTCGCCAAACTCCGTCTCCGCTGGCAGAGCCGGATAAAACCCCGGCGAAAAGGCATCCGCTCTCAGGGCATTACAGGTTCCCACAATCAACTCGGCGGGAATTTCCACAATGCCCAGGGACTCCCGCCGATAGGCCAGCTTCTCCGGTTGGTCCGGCAGCGTCAGTAGCCCCGTGGGCCGCCCCTTCAACTCTGCACTTTTCCTGTCCTTTTGGGCAATCTTCAACGCCCGTTGATATTCTTCAAAGGCCATGGTGTGTCCCTCCTAGTCCCACACAGATCAAAACGGGTCGGGCCTGTGTGGCCCGACCCGTAGCCGTCGCATCGGATGAAATTACGCTTTTTAGATCAGATTGCGTTCCGTCTCCTTGTCGAACAGGTGCACCAGAGCACCGGGGAAGCTGAAGCTGATCTGGGTGCCATAGGGGATGCCGTTGCGGTACTGGCTGGGCAGATCGTTGGTGGATACCCGCATGACCACATCCTTGGCAGCGCCGTCTCCGGTGGAGGTGGAGATGTGCAGGTGAATCTCGCTGCCCATCATCTCGGACACGTCCACCTGGCCGGTGAGGGCATTACCCTTACCACCTTCCACAAACTGGATGTGCTCGGGACGGATACCCAGCACGATGTCTCCAGCGGCCACGCCGTTGGCCTTGAGCTTGGCCTGGACCTCATTGGGCAGCTGCACCTTCATGCCGCCGCAGTTCACCTGGTAGGCACCTCCGTTGTTCTCCAGCTTGGCGTCGAAGAAGTTCATCTGGGGCGTACCGATGAAGCTGGCCACAAAGGTGTTGATGGGGTGTCCAAACACCTCCTGGGGGGTGCCCACCTGCTGGATGTAGCCGTCCTTCATGATGACGATGCGGTCGCCCAGGGTCATAGCTTCGGTCTGGTCGTGGGTGACGTAGATGAAGGTGGTGTCGATACGCTTGCGCAGCTTGATGATCTCAGCCCGCATCTGGTTGCGCAGCTTGGCGTCCAGGTTGGACAGAGGCTCATCCATCAAAAACACCTTGGGCTCCCGCACAATGGCACGACCGATGGCCACACGCTGGCGCTGGCCGCCGGACAGAGCCTTGGGCTTGCGCTGCAAATACTGGGTGATGTCCAGAATCTCTGCGGCCTCCTTCACACGGCGGTCGATCTCATCCTTGGGCATCTTGCGCAGCTTCAGGGCGAAGGCCATGTTCTCATACACCGTCATGTGGGGGTAAAGTGCGTAGCTCTGGAATACCATGGCGATGTCACGGTCCTTGGGTTCCACATCGTTGACCACACGGTCGCCGATGCGCAGCTCGCCGTCGGAGATCTCCTCCAGACCGGCGATCATCCGCAGAGTGGTGGATTTGCCGCAGCCAGAGGGGCCAACCAACACGATAAACTCCTTGTCCGCGATCTCCAGGTTGAAGTCGTGGACGGCGGTGACCTGGTTGTCGTAGATCTTCTTCACATGTTTCAGACTCAAAGTTGCCATATGATATACCGTGGATGGACTGCCTCCGCAACTCCATCCTCACCACCCAGAGAGCGAACCTCCGGGGGCCTTGCGACAAGTCTCCACATTGCCGCACCGCCGGTCAGCGGATGTTTTTCCTCCTTTGTTCCTCACAGGGGCTGAGGGAGTCATCCCGTGGAAGTCGCCGCCTGTGGGCTTGAATATGTCAGATCTGGTGCGTAAGTTCAAGTATGGGACTGAATCATCCAGGCAAAACCATAGGGATACAGCCCCACCTGGTTCAGATTTGTATAGTGGTTGTCATACATGACCTCATGGTAGTCCCCCGGCTCGGGACAGGTGGCGGTGATAAAACTGCCACCGAAGTTGAAGAACGCCATGAGCTTGCAGCCATTGTACCAGCGGCCCACCCCCAGCACGTGGGGGGACCCTGTGTCAAAGGTCCACACATTGGCGTTGGGCTGGAAGCAGGGGTACTGGGCCCGGAGGGTCTCCAGACGGCGCAGGCCGTAGAACAGCTGGTTCTCCACCGTCCCCTCCACGTGACGTTGCTCTGCCGCCTCCCAGGGGAAGTCTCCCCGGTGGAGGTATCGGCTGTCTGCGCACTTGTTGGGGTCTTGGTGGTAGCTGTAGTCGTTGCACTGGCCCACCTCATCCCCGCTGTACAGCACGGGGATGCCGCTCTGAGTAAACATCCAGGCGTGGAGCATCAAATCACACCCCACAGCCCGGGCCTGGGACATGGCATCGCAGGCGGTCTCCAGCCCGCACAGGGAGGCGGTGGTGCCACACAGCCGGGCGTCCCCCAGCCGGGGGTCGTCGTTGTACAGCTCGCCCCGGCTGACGCTGCCGGGCCACTGGCCAGTGAACCATTGGTTCAGATATCGCTTGTGGGCTACCTCGTCAGTGCCGAAGCGGGCGTTGAGCCAGGCGTAGTCCAGGCCCCAGCCGATGTCATCGTGGCAGCGCAGGTAGTTGAGGAACAAAAACTCCTTGGGCAGAGCGCACACGGTGTCCAGCTGGCGGCGCAGCAGGGATACATCGCCGGTGGCCAGGGTGTGCCAGGTGGTAGCCATGGTGGTGACGTTGTAGAGCATGTGACACTCGGGTTTTTCGGTGCTCCCGAAGTAGGGTACCACCTTGGCCGGCTCCATGACCACCTCCCCCAACAGCAGCACGCTGGGGCAGACAATTTCGCAGGCCAGTCGCATCAACCGCACCATAGTGTGCACCATGGGCAGGTTTCGGCAACTGGTGCCCAGCTCCTTCCAGATGTAGGGCACAGCATCCAGCCGAATGACGTCAATGCCCCGGTTGGTCAGGTACAGCAGATTCTCAGTCATGTCGTTCATGACCACGGGGTTTGCATAGTTCAGGTCCCACTGATAGGGGTAGAAGGTGGTCATCACCACTTGCTGGCAATCCTCCAGCCAGGTGAAGTTGCCGGGGGCTGTGGTGGGGAACACCTGGGGCACCGTCTCCTCATACCGGTTGGGAATGTCCCAGTTGTCGTAGAAGAAGTAGCGCTCCCGGTAGCCAGGCTCCCCTGCCCGGGCCTTTTGGGCCCACTCGTGGTCCTCGCTGGTGTGGTTCATCACAAAGTCCAGGCACAGGCAGGTGCCCTGGGCTCGGCAGGCATCAGCCAGAGCCTCCAGGTCCTCCATGGTGCCCAGCTGGGGCTGCACCGTGCGGAAGTCCGCCACGGCATAGCCGCCGTCGCTGCGCCCTTCGGGGCTCAACAGCAGCGGCATCAGGTGCAGGTAGTTCACTCCACACTCGTTGAGGTAGCCCAGCTTCTCCTTCACCCCCTGGAGGGTACCGCCGAAAGCGTTGGTGTACAGCATCATGCCTACAAAGTCCTTGGCCTTAAACCACTGTGGGTCCTGCTCCCGCTGGGCATCCTGCTCGTGCAGGGCCTCTTTCCGGCTCAGGAACATCCGGTGCAGCATGGCCACAAAGTACTCATAGGCCTGTTGGTCGTTGGGGTAGATGGTATTGTACAGTGCCCGAAGCTCCTCCTGGCGCTGGTCCAGACGGCGCTGGAAGACACTCTCGTCTGCAACCCATCCCGACGGGACGGATGCAGCAGCGACGTTTTTTTGCACCACAGCCGTGGTGCGGCTTCTCTTGGGTCGCATCGAGTTGTGCTCCTTTTTGTTTGATTTTATCCGGGGCAGGTGTTTCGCCTTACAGATCCTCTTCCTGCACCAGCTCAAAGTTCTCCTCTCGGTGGGGTAGGAGCAGCCGGACATTCTCCCGGACCAGGAATCGTCCCACCACACAGGGGAAAGCCAAGCCGCCCAAGAGGAAATAGGGTCCGCTCAGCGGCAAAAATCCGATGGCCAGAAACATCAGGCCGTGGTTGAGCACCCCACACACCAGGGCCTTCCCCGGCCGGGCCAGGGCCAGGCGCACACTGGCTGGGATAGCCTGTTTCAGGGGCATGGCCTCGGAGAGGGGGAAGAGGTAGGCAGAGGTGAGCAGGGACACCAGACATACCAGCAGAGAGAAGGCACAGGGGAGAAAGAAGACCCCGTGCTCCTGGGTCATCCCCGCATAGAGGAATGCGGCTGCGGCAGCCAGCCAGGGCAGCACACAGGCCAGAAAGAACACCGGGATTCCCCGCAGCAGGTTCCCCTTGACGCTGGACCAGAACTGCCGTGGGCTGGCCTCCTCATCCCGTACCATCCGTCCTGCCATGTCATTCATGGCACAAATGGCGGCAGGGATGGTAACCAGCGGAATCATGGCCAGGCAGGTGAGGAGATTGATACGAAATAGATCCAGACTGCTCTGAGTGAGCACATCCGAGAGCTTGGAGGGCTCTCCCTCCCGCTCCTGGGCAGCGCGAAAATCTTTTTGTCTCCAGTACATGCCTGTCATCCTTTCCTGCCGGAGCCGTTACCCTCCACCACCTGGCTGTCCTGCTGGCGCCAGGTCCGGGGCGGCACCCCCTGATATTTTCGAAACACCTTGGAAAAATACATTTGGTTGGGGTATCCCACCATAGCGGCGATCTCCCCAATGGATAGGCTGGTACCCCGCATGATCTCCATGGACTTGTTAACACGGTAGCGGGCCAGGTACTCCTGAGGGGTCTCTCCCAGCATCTCCTTGAACAGACGGCTGAAGTAGGTGCGGTTGAGGCCGCAGAATGCAGCGATCTGCTCAATTTTGATGTCATCTTTGTAGTACTGCTCAATGAACTGGGTGGCCTCACGGATGTAGAAGTTCTGCTGGGTCATGCCTCGCATCCGCTGTTTGTTGGCGGAGGTCTCAATGAGGGCGTCCATGAAGAGGTAGAAGTGGGCCATCAGGTTCATGGTGGTAGCCTGGGGATTGTTGGCGATGTAGAGCAGCTCATCCTGGAGCCGCTGGGCCATATCCCGCTGGATGGGGGTGTAAATGGGCTGCTGTTCGGTCAGCCCTGCCAGCCCCAGGCGGTACTGGGCCTGTACCCCGCCAAATTCCACCCAGGTATATCTCCACGGGTCATCCTGGTCAGCACAGTAGGTGGTCACTTGTCCGGGGAGAATGAGGAAGCCGGTGCCCTCGTGGAGCTGAAACCGACGCACCCCGCCCTCAGGCTGGGTCACCTCCAGCTGTCCCTTTCCCGAGATGATGTAGTGGAAGAGGAAGTTGTTGCGTACATGTGGGCCATAGGAGTGGAGGGAGGCGCACTGTTCCCACCCGAACTGAACCATAAATAAATCAAGGAAATTGTCGTGTGGAAACATGGAAAACTGTCCTTGCATGGCTCCCCCTCCCCCTATGTATTTCTCACGCCCGGGTCAGCTTGTACTGAACCGCGCCGTGTTCTTTCTGCACCGGCAGGGCCAACCCACCAAACATCAGCTCATCGCCGCCGTATACCTGGCCATCCAGTTCGTAGTCCTCCTGGGGATTCAGTCCCTTGAGGTAGAGCAGTGGCCGAATGGGGTTGGCGTGTGTCTCTCCCATCACCACGGACACCAGAGCCACGTCCTTCTCCTGGGAAACATGCATCCAGGCCTGGTAGTATCCGGGCTCAAAGGGATTGGTCAGGCGGTAGTAGTCCCCCCGCATCACCACTTCCCAGTCCTCTTTGAACTGGGCAATTTGTCCGGCGACCTCGTCCAGGTCATCCTGACTGAGCTTATTCAGGTCCAGCTCATAGCCGAACGTGCCACCGGTGGCCACCACGCCTCGGGTGTGCATGGGAGTCTCCCGTCCGGTCTGGTGGTTAGGCACGGCAGACACATGGGCACCTACTGCCGAGCAGGGATAGCAGAAGGACGTGCCGTACTGGATGCGCAGGCGGTCCAAAGCGTCGGTGTTGTCGCTGCACCAGAACTGAGGGCTGTAGTATAGCATGCCGCAGTCGAAGCGACCGCCACCGCCGCTGCACCCCTCGATGAGAATGTGGGGGAACTCCTGGTGGAGCATCTCCAAAATCTCATACACACCCAGCACATACCGGTGGTACAGTTCTCCCTGCCGCTGGGCGGGCAGGCCGCCGGACCACACATCGGTGAGGCTGCGGTTCATGTCCCACTTGATGTAGGAAATGTTGGCGCTGTGGAGGGTGCGGCGCAGGTTGTCCTTGATGTAATCCCGCACCTCTGCCCGGGTCAGATCCAGCACCAGCTGGGAGCGGCCTCGGGTGGGTTTGCGCCCGGGAATTTGCAGCGCCCAGTCGGGGTGAGCCCGGTACAGGTCCGAGTCCTCGTTGACCATCTCCGGCTCCACCCACAATCCGAACTTCATGCCCAGGGCGTTGATCCGCTCTGCCAACGGGGCCAGCCCGCCGGGCAGCTTGCGCTCATTGACATTCCAGTCGCCCAGCCCAGCAAAGTCGTCGTTGCGCTTGCCGAACCAGCCGTCATCCATCACCATCATCTCCACACCCACCTTGCTGGCGGTCTGGGCAATGGAGACGATCTTGTCTGCATCAAACTGGAAGTAGGTGGCCTCCCAGTTGTTGATGAGAATAGGGCGGCGCTCATCCTTCCAGGGGCCCCGACACAGATTGAGCCGAATGCCCCGATGGAACTTCTGGCTCAGGTCGGTCAGGCCCTGGCGGGAGTACACCATGGCCACCTCGGGGGTGTGGAACGTGTCGCCAGGCTCCAGCTGCCACCGGAAGTGAAAGGGATGAATCCCCATACTCAGACGGGTCTCATCAAACTGGGTACCGGTGACCTCGATGAGATGATTGCCCGAGTATACCAGGGCCGCACCCCAGCAGGAGCCGTGGTCCTCATTGGTATCCGGGTCACATACCACCACAAAGGGATTGCTCTGGTGGCTGGAGGTGCCCCGCACACTGCCCACGCTGTGGGTGCCCTGGGTCAGGTGCGCCCGCACCGGCTCCCGCTCCCGGGCATAGGCGCCGCCCAGGGTAATGTAGTCCTTCTTCCCTGTCGGGAAGTCCAGACACAGGGACATCACACGGGTCAGGGTCACGGGGTTATCCCCGCTGTTGTGCACTCGCACCGCCCGTGTGATCATGTCCTGTTCCTCCAGTATACCATACAGGAGGGTCACTTCCAACCCGGTGTGGACATCTTTCAACACCACTTCCAAGGTCTCGGCGGTCAGGCCCTCGTCGTAAAAGCTGGGCATGCCGGGAATGGTGTACTTGCCGTGCAAGATGTGGTGGGTCACATAGCGCCAGTCCACCGCCATGCTCCCATCGGCAAATTCAGCCTCCAGGCTGGTGGGGCGGAAGTCGCCCACGTTGCAGGTGGAGTACTCCTGGGGGATGGTGTCCAGGGAGTAGGTGCGGTCGGTCCCCGCCTCATAGGGGTTGGGGGAAAAGCCTCGGTCTTCGTGACAAATCAGCCGGAACAGGTCGCCCTTTCTCAGCCGTTTCCCATAGTAGGTGTGGAGCAGGACCCCCTTGTCATCGATTTTCATCTGATAGGAGGTATGGGCGGTGTGAAGAGTAAGAGTATTGTTTTGCTTGTCAAATTGAATCATGGGGAATCATCCTTTATTTTCCGCCAGTCAGGGCAATGCCTTCAATGAACTTGCGCTGGAAGATGAGGTAGAGCACGAGCATGGGCACCATGGCAAACAGGCTGCCTGCCATAAGCACCGGATAGTTGGTGGTGAATTGGCCCTTGAGGGTGGCCAGGCCGGAGGACAGGGTCATCAGGTTGATGTCTGTGTTGACCACCAGAGGCCACATCAGGTCTGCATAGGCAAACACGGCGGTGAAGATGGTCAGAGCGGCAATGGCACTGCCCGTGAGGGGGAAGAGCACTTTATAAAAGGCCTGCCACTGGTTGCAGCCGTCCAGATAGGCCGCCTCGGCGATCTCATCGGGGATGCCCATGTACGCCTGGCGCAGGAAGAAGGTACCAAAGGCGCTGACCAGACCGGGGAAAATCAGGGCGAAGATGCTCTCGGTCATACCCACCTTGGACAGCATCTCGTACTGGGGAATGACGAAGATCTGGGAGGGCATCATCATCTGGATCAGCACCAGGGCGAAGAGCACATTTTTGCCCTTGAAGTGCAGCTTGGCAAAGGCGTAGCCCGCCATGGAGCTGAACACAATGGCGCAGACCACACGGCCCAGCACCATCAGGGCGGTGTTGATGTACAGCTTGCCAAAGGGCAGGCTGGTCAGGGCGTACTGGAAGTTTTCAAAATACGGCACTTCCGGGAAGAAGGTGGGAGGAATGCGCACGCTCTCGGACATGGACTTGAGGGCGGTGAGGATCATCCACACAAAGGGGAAGATCATAATCACAGAGCCGATGATCAGACAGGCGTAGGTGATCACCGTGGCGGCGGATTTGCCGCCGATTCGAGTTGTTCTGTTCATGCTGGCCCTCCTATTACACGTCGTAGTTGACCCACTTTTTCTGGCCAATGAACTGCACAATGGTCACGATGCCGATGAGGAGGATGGTCCACACCACAATGGCGGATGCGTAACCCTTGTTGCCGGCCACGAAGGCCTCCCGGTAGAACAGATACATCAAGCTCTGTACGTCGGGCAGCACGGGGTTGTTCTGGTCCACCATCATGTAGATGAGGTCATACACCTTCAAAGAGGCCATCATGCGCATGATCAGGGTGACGAACAAGGTGGGAGAAACCATGGGCAGGGTGATGGAGAAAAACTGCTTGATGCGGCTGGCGCCGTCAATGCGGGCGGCCTCATAGTAGCTCTTGGAGATGCTCTGCAAGCCGGAGAGCAGCAGCACGGCGTCATAGCCGATGGAGCTCCAGATGGCCACAATGGCACAGGCCAGCACGGCGGTGACAGGGTTGGTCAGCCAGTTGACATCCACGCCGAAGATGGCATTGATGATGCCGTACTCACCGTTGAACATCCAGCGCCACACCATGGCGATGGCAGCGGGGGCACACACCATGGGCAAGAAGTAGATGGCGCGGAATCCGCCCTTGAACTTCACCTTGGCGTTGAGCAGCACAGCCACCAGCAACGCCAGGATGATGCCCACCGGCACGGTCAAAATACAGAAGTACACCGTGTTCCAGGTGGCCTTCCAAAACTCCGGGGACTGGAACATGTCGATGTAGTTTTCAATGCCGTTGAACTGGGTGGCGCCGAAGGTCTTGGTCTTGGAAAAGCTTAAAATGATGGTTTGAATCAGGGGAATATAGTTGAGGATGATCAGGCCGATGATGGTGGGGGCCACCATGATCCAGGCCCAGCGCTGCTCACTGCGAGCGGCAGCAGACTTCTTTTTCTTCATCCGTCTGCACTCCTTTCTCTGAAAACGTTCTCATCCAGGGGAGGTCAGGAACACCACAGGTCGGAGTTTCCTCCGACCTGCCCGGTGTTTCTTAGCCCTCGGCAATGGCGCTGTTGATGGCGTCGTTCATGTTCTTCAGGCCATCGTCCACGGACACCTCGCCGCTGTAAATGCGCAGCAGCTCGTCAGAGACCTTGCTCTTCCACACGGGGCGGGTGGCATCGTTGACCGACTGCACGGAGTAGTCGAACATGTCCACACAGGCCTGAACGTTGAGTTTGTAGTCGAACTGGTCGAAGGCGGCCACCCACTCGTCCTCGCAGCCCTCATAGGCGGAGATGGCGGCGCCGTAGGAGGACTGGATCTGCTGGGCTTCCTCAGTGCCCAGCCAGCGCAGGAAGTTCATGACTGTCTCGTTGTCCTGGTTGTCGGCGGAGGTAGCGTAGCACAGACCGTTGGAGATGGTGGCACGTCCGTCGCCAGTGGCGGGGTTGGGAGCCTTGGGCAGCACGGCCACGTCCCACTTGCCCTGCATCTCAGGGTAGTTCTGCATCTCGCTGAGCAGGCTCCAGGTGCCCTCAAAGAACATGGCGCCCTGCTCGGAGAAGAAGGCGTTGCCGGGAGCGGTCTCGGCAAAGTAGGTCTGGTCGGGGCACCAGTCGTTGTCCTGCAGGCCAATGTAGAACTTCATAGCCTCGATGGTGGCGGGCTGGTCCAGACCAGCTGCGGTCTTGTCCTCGTTGAGGATGTAGCCGCCATTCTGGTAGACGTAGTTCCAATAGCCCAGCTGATCGTCGGCGTAGGCCATATATCCATACTTGCCGGTGGCCTCGTAAATCTTCTCGGAGGCCTCCACCAAGTCATCCCAGGTCCAGTTCTCATCGGGATAGCTCACACCGGCAGCATCAAACATCTCCTTGTTGTAGACCAGGCACACGGTGTCCTTGTCCTTGGGCACGCCGTACATGCGTCCATCACTGCCCTGGGTATTTGCAATGGAGATGTCAGAGTAGTGAGAGTATGTATCGTCGTCATAGAGATCGGTGACATCTGCCAACATGCCGTTGTCTGCATACATCAGAATGTTGTTGGTGTGCATCCAGAACACATCAGGGAGGTTGCCAGAACCGGCAGCGGCCTCCAGCTTGGTCCAATACTCGTCCCAGCTGGTGACTTGCACTTCGATGGTCACATCGGGGTTGATCTCATGATAGGCATCCGCCAGGGCCTGCATGGCATCACGCTGGGCAGTGTCCCAGATCTGCATAGTCAGGGTGCCATCAGCAGATTTGTTGTTGCCGCCTCCACAGGCCGCCAGGCTCAGGGAAAACGTGGTTGCAAGGGCAAGTGCTCCTATCTTTTTCCATCGTCTCATCATTATATCTCCTTTCAAATTGTTGAATTTACCAGGATCCAACACCACATGGTTTCGGAGGTTTTGTCTCCCTTAAGCTGGCCAGCTCACGACTTTTCCTCTGGTGTTTGTATAGAAAGTGTATCACCTTTTTTATGGGAATAAAATGGAGA
>DVKO01000054.1 GCA_018715985.1 Candidatus Enterenecus avicola | reverse complement strand
AGGAGCGCACCCCCATGTGCGGGGTGCCCTACCACTCGGCCCAGAACTACATCGCCCGGCTCATCAAGCGGGGGTACAAGGTGGCCATCTGCGAGCAGATGGAGGACCCCGCCACCGCCAAGGGGCTGGTGGAGCGGGACATCGTGCGCATCGTCACCCCCGGCACCGCCATGGACGACGTGATGCTGGACGAGAACAACAACAACTACATCTGCGGGGTGTATGTGGAGGGGGACACCGCCGCCGTGGCGGTGTGCGATCTCTCCACCGGCCAGTTCCAAACCACCCCCTTTGACGGGGCCGACTGGCTGCCCCACCTGTGCAACCAGCTCTCCGCCTGCCCCCCCAGCGAGGCCATGCTCTCCCCCCAGGCCGCCCAAAACCGGGAGCTGGTGGACTTTTTGCGCCAGCGGCTGGACTGCCTGTGCCAGGAGGCGGCAGGGGAGCGGTTTGAGCCCCAGCGGGCCATGGAGGCCCTGGAAACCTGCGGGCTGAGCCCCGCCGGAGCCCAGCTGCCCCCGGAATTCCCCCAGTGCTATCTGGCGGCGGGGGCGCTGGCCGGCTACCTGCTGGACACCCAGAAAACCCACCTCACCCACCTGGGCCCCCTGGTGGTGGAGCAGCCGGAGCAGCGGCTGTACATGGAGCTGGACCTCACCGCCCGGCGCAACCTGGAGCTCACCGAGACCATGCGCAGCAAGGACAAAAAGGGCTCCCTGCTGTGGGTGCTGGACAAGACCCGCACCCCCATGGGCCACCGGATGATCCGCGCCTGGCTGGAGCGGCCCCTGCGCTCCCCCCTGGCCATTGCCCGCCGTCAGGACGGGGTGGCCGCCCTGGTGGACAACCTGGTGGCCCGGGAGGAGTTGGGCCACACCCTGCGCCAGATCCCTGACCTGGAGCGGCTCATCGGCAAGGTGAGCTACGGCTCCGCCAACGCCCGGGACATGAAGGCCCTGGCCCAGGGGCTGGCGCTGCTCCCCGC
This sequence comes from Candidatus Enterenecus avicola, assembly GCA_018715985.1. GTDB lineage: Bacteria > Bacillota > Clostridia > Oscillospirales > Oscillospiraceae > Enterenecus > Enterenecus avicola. The sequence continues at coordinate 8,035 of DVKO01000054.1, read as the reverse complement.
CCTGGCCGCACAGCTCTCCACCCTCACCGGACGGGCCATGGAGGGCATCCACCAGGGTCTGCTGGGCCTGGAGGGCTTGCAGCAGGCCATTGACGGGGCCATCCGGGACGAGACCGACGACCACCGCCTCCCCTTCACCATCCGGGAGGGCGACTTCATCCGCCCTGGGTATGACCAGCAGGTGGACCACCTGCGGGACATTCTGGACCACGGGGCGGATATGGTCATGGCCCTGGAGGGCCGGGAAAAGGAGCGCACCGGCATCAAGAGCCTGAAGGTGCGCTACAACAAGGTGTTCGGCTACTACATTGAGGTGTCCAAGTCCAACTATGACCTGGTGCCGGAGGACTACATCCGCAAGCAGACCCTGGTCAACTGTGAGCGGTTCATCACCCAGGAGCTGAAAGATCTGGAGCACGAGATCCTCTCCGCCCAGACCCGCATCACCGCCCTGGAGTACCAGCTGTTCTGCCAGCTGCGGGACCAGGTGTCCGCCCAGGTGCGAGGGGTGCAGCGGGCGGCGGGCAGCGTGGCCCAGCTGGACGTGCTCCTCTCCTTTGCCACCGTGGCGGTGGAGCGCAATTACTGCCGCCCGGTGGTGGACGAGAGCGGGGTCATTCAAATTCAGGAGGGCCGCCACCCGGTGGTGGAGCACACCCTGAAGGACTCCCTCTTTGTGCCCAACGACACCCAGATGGATGAAAAAGACCACCGTCTGTCCATCATCACCGGCCCCAACATGGCGGGCAAGTCCACCTATATGCGCCAGGTGGCCCTCATTGTCCTCATGGCCCAGATGGGGGCCTTCGTCCCCGCCCGCTGGGCCCACATCGGGGTGGTGGACCGGGTATTCACCCGCATCGGGGCCTCCGACGACCTGGCCGCCGGCCAGTCCACCTTCATGGTGGAGATGAGCGAGGTGGCCCAGCTGCTCCAAAACGCCACCCGCCACTCCCTGCTCATCCTGGATGAGATCGGCCGGGGCACCTCCACCTACGACGGAATGTCCATTGCCCGCTCGGTGCTGGAATACTGCGCAGACGCCAAAAAGCTGGGGGCCAAAACCCTCTTTGCCACCCACTACCACGAGCTGACGGCGGTGGAACAGGAGCTGGAGGGGGTGCACAACTTCCACATTGCGGTGAAAAAGCGCAAGGACGACATCGTGTTCCTGCGCAAAATCGTCCCTGGCGGGGCGGACCAGAGCTACGGCATCGAGGTGGCCAAGCTGGCCGGGGTGCCCGCTCCCGTCATCGCCCGGGCAAGAGAAATTCTGGCCCAGCTGGAGCGCCAGGGCGGCGCGGCCCCGGCGGGGTCCGTGTCCCATCCGCCCCAGGAGCAGATGACCCTGGGGGACCTGGCTGGCGGCGAGGTGCTGGACATCCTGCGCAGCACCGCCGTGGACACCCTCACCCCCATCGAGGCCCTGAACCTGCTCTACCAGCTCAAGCAAAAGCTGTAATCCTATGGAACCTGTGCGAAATTCAAATAAGCTTCTCGGTTCTCCCCCGCCCCATTTGGCGAAATCGCCAAATGGGGCGGGAAACTTTTGGTTGGAATGAAGATGGACAGGGTGACGGGGGTCTGTTAGGATAAGTGTATAGTGTACAAGTTGGCGCAGTGTCGGTGCCTGTATTCCATATATTGGAATGCAGACGGTGTAATGGGATGTTACTGTTGGATCAGGCATAACCATATGTGCCATTGCTTCCGTCAGATGGAGAGAGCCGTCGATCCTACAAACAAAGGGGGCAGTGGGCATATGGATTTTCTTTTGCCCGTCCCCGGCGCTGCCGCCGCCCACACGAGAAAGGAAGGAAGAGGTGTAAACGCATGAAGAAAACCCACAAGCGATGGCTTGCCGCAGCTCTGGCTGCTGTGATGCTCACCGGCGGCCTCATGGCCTCGGCTGTGGAGCCCAAAACCGAAGACGTGAACCTGGCTGAGCTTCCGGACGTCATCGCCACCGCATCCAACTACGAGAACGGAACCTCATTCAACGCCGACAAGGCCAAGGATGGTGACACCGCCTCCAGGGAGTCCCGCTGGGCCACCGACAAGGATAACGACGGCACCACCGAGCGCTGGCTGAAGTACGACCTGGGGGCTACCTACACCATCAACAGCTTTAAGGTGTACTGGGAGGCCACCAACGCCACCAAGTACTACATCGAGACCTCGGACAACGGCACCACCTGGACCCCTCGGGTGACCAAGACCGAGAAACCCACCGAAAAGACCATGACCTACACCCTGGACGAGGCCGTGGAGGCACAGTATGTTCGTCTGCGCGTGGCCGAGTATGACAGTGCTCTGGACAACGCCGTCTGGCACAATGTGTCCGTGTACGAGTTCCAGGTGTATGGCAGCAAAGAGGTGGTGCCCACCATCGGCAACCTGGCCCGTCTGAATGGTGTTGTGGCCACGGCCTCGGATACCGAGACCCAAAAATATCCCCCCTCCGCCACCATCGACGGCAACTATGAGGATACCTCCCGCTGGGGTACCAACAACGACAGCAGTGGTCAGGGTACCACCGAGCGCTGGCTCCAGCTGAACCTGGGCCAGGAGCGCACCATCACCGGCTTCAAGGTGTTCTATGAGAAGAACAACATCAAGGACTATTTCATTGAGACCTCCGCTAACGGCTCTGACTGGACCCGCCAGGTGAGCATCACCGACAACACCGCTCTGGAGCCCGAGCACCAGCTGAATGCTCCTGTCACCGCCCAGTATGTGCGTCTGCGGGTGACCCGCTACGGCGAGGCCGTGGACAACTGGTGGAATGTGGGTGTGCGTGAGTTCGAGGTATACGGCCACCTGCCCGAGGGCAGCAATCCCGGCGGCGACGACCAGGTTGTGACCCTGCCCAAGGGCACCAACATCGCCCGTGAGAGTGGCGTCACCGCCTCCGCCACCAGCGTGGAGAACGGCACCACCTTTACTGCTGACAAGGCTCGCGACGGCAACAAGACTGACCGCAACTCCCGTTGGGCCACCAACGTCGACGTGAAGAACCCCACCATTACCTATAACCTGGGCGCCACCTACAACGTGGGCAGCGTCATCCTCTACTGGGAGAGCAACAGCCCCGACAAGTGGCACGTGCAGACCTCCATGGACGGTACGCAGTGGACCACCCAGAAGAGCTTTGAGGGCAAGCTGACCAGCGGCGCTCCCATCCAGACCGTGAACTTCGACAACGTTGTGCAGGCCCGCTATGTCCGGGTTTGGGTGGAGAAGTACAGCAGCGACTTCTGGAACAACGTGTCCATGTACGAGTTCGAGGTCTATCAGGAGGAGTCTGAGATCGTGGTCACCCCCGCCGACACCGCCGCCACCCTGGCCCAGAGCATCCAGATCCAGGAGGGCAAGGTGGTCATGACCGGGGAAGTGCCCGAGAAGTACACCGCCACCTGGGGCTGCAACTTTGAGCAGGTGGTGGACGCCGACGGCACCATCTACACCCCCCTGGTGGACACCACCGTGGAGATCTCCGTCACTGTGCGTGACAAGAACGACACCACCACCTGTGGCTCCGCCACTGTGGAGCTGACCATCCCCGGCGTGAAGAGCGCCAACGAGGGCAACGACAAGCCCGCCGTGGTGCCTGAGCTGGCCCAGTGGTACTCCACTGCCGACCAGCTGGACAAGGTGTACACCCTCACCGCCAACACCCGCATTTTGGCTGACCAGCAGTACGCCTCTGTGGCCCGGGAGCTCCAGGCCGATATCCGTGACCTGTTCGGCCTCAATCTGTCCATTGTCTCCGACACCTCCAACCCCCAGACCGGGGACATCGTCCTGACCTACCACGACCAGGGCGGCTTCGACAAGGAGACCTACAACATGGTGGTCACGGACGATGTGGTCATCCAGGCCAACGACTCCATCGGCGCCTACTGGGGCACTCGCTCCGTGCTGCAGGCTCTGAAGCTCTCCGGCAACGCCACCATCGCCCAGGGCACCGCCTGTGACTACCCCGAGTTTGAGAACCGCGGCTTCATGCTGGACGTGGGCCGTAAGCCCACCTCCATGGAGACCCTCAAGGAGATCTCCAAGACCATGGCCTGGTACAAGATGAACAGCTTCCATGTGCACCTGAGCGACAACCTCATCTTCATGGAGGACTATGTCACGGCTGGTAAGGAAGCCGAGGCCTGGAACTCTTACCAGGGCTACCGCCTGGAGTACTCCAAAGATGGCCTGACCTCCAAGGACTACTACTACACCAAGGATGAGTTCAAGGAGTTCATGGCCTACTCCCGTGCCCTTGGCGTGGATATTATCCCCGAGCTGGACGTGCCCGCCCACGCTCTGTCCATCACCAACTACATCAAGAACACCCTGAATCGCCCTGATCTGGTGCTGAACAAGAAGGGCGGCAACCGTCCCTGGTTCGACCACGTGGACATCAGCAAGCAGGACGGCATTGACATCATCAAGGAGATCTACGCCGAGTACATCGACGATGACATCTTCGACGAGAACACCATCGTCCACATCGGCGCCGACGAGTTCTACGACAGCCACCCCGCTTATCGTGACTTCCTCATCCAGATGATCGACTACATCCAGAACGAGAAGGGCCGTCAGGTCCGGGTCTGGGGCAGCTTGTCCCAGATGAGCAGCGGCACAGAGCATCCCTTCACCGCCAATGACGTCCAGGGCGCTCAGATGAACATCTGGAATACCAGCTGGGCCAAACCCCAGGATATGTTCAACCTGGGCTTCGACCTCATCAACACCATCGACGGCTACCTGTACATGGTGCCCAACGGCAGCGGCAGCACGGGCGGCTACGGCGACTGGCTGAACACCCAGTCCCTGTACAACTCCTGGGAGCCCGAGAACATGGGCGGCACCATGATCCCCTCCGGTTCCGCTCAGATGCTGGGCGCCTGCTACGCCATCTGGAACGACAACATCGACACCCGGGCTGCCGGCATCAATGAGACCGACATCTATGCCCGCTTTGCCGATGCCCTGCCCTACCTGGGCACCAAGATGTGGGGTATTGGCGGCGACGGCCTGGACCGTGACTACGCCACCATGAAGGCCGACGTGGCTACCCTGGGCACCGCTCCCAACACCAACCCCTATCACACCATCGACCTGGCTGACGGCACCAACGCCTATGCCCAGTACTCCTTCGTGGACAACAAGGACCGCTCCGGCAACGGCCGCAACCTGGCCCTCAGCGGCGACGCAAAGCTCGCCGACGGCTCTCTGGTTCTCAGCGGCACCAACGCCTTTGCCACCACCGGCATGGACGTCATGGGCCCCAAGAACACCGTGACCATGAAGGTGTACAAGGACAGCGCTTCCAACACCGGCGAGCAGATCCTGCTGGAGGCTGACGCTGCCTATGGCGATCACATGGTGACCGCTCTGGCCCAGGACAACGGCAAGTGGAAGCTGGGCTTCTCCCGCGAGCTGTATGACTATGTGTTCAACTATGAGCTGCCCTGCAACGAATGGGTGGAGCTGACCCTCACCAACGAGGGCAATAAGACCTACCTGCTGGTGGATGACCAGAAGGTGGAGGCTGTGGGCTCCTTCCTCCCCGACGAGCACGCCACCACCCAGTTCATGGGTAAGACCGGTATCACCCATGCCTCCCTTGACATTCCCGTGGCCCGCATTGGCTCCGAGACCAACGCCTTCCAGGGCAAGGTGGACAGCGTGGTGTTCTATGCCAACGGCGTGACCCCCGATGTCCGTCACCTGGTGACCTTCAACACCAACGGCGGCAGCAGCGTTGCCTCCGTGGCTGTGGTGGATGGCCAGACTGTGGCTGAGCCTCAGGCTCCCGTCTGGGAGGGCCACACCTTCCAGGGTTGGTACACCGATGAGGGCTGCACCAAGGCTTACGACTTCAAGAGCGTGGTCACCAGCGATCTGACCCTGTTTGCCAAGTGGAGCACCGAAGTTGTGCCCACACCCACCCCCACCGTGGCTCCTACGGCTGAGCCTACCGTGTCGCCCACCGTGGCTCCCACGGCTGAGCCCACCGTGGCTCCCACCACCGAGCCCACCACTGAGCCCACTGTGGCTCCCACCGGTGAGCCCACCACCAATCCCACCCAGACGCCCGCTGCCACCACCCAGCCCGGTGAGGACAACGTGCCTCCCACCGGCGACGCCAGCCAGATGGTGCTGTATGTGGCCGCTCTGGCCGCTGCTGCGCTGCTGCTGAGCACCGCCGCGGTGGTGCGCAAGCAGACCCGCAAGTAATCTCCCCTCCTTTCTCTCTTCCCCGGCCCCATGGGGGCCAAATCGAGCCCAGAGGCGGCGCAGGTGAAATCCTGCGCCGCCTCTGGGCTTTTCCCCTCCTCCCCGTTTACAACTCGGATACAACTTGTTGCTGACTTGCCCATCTGGGTGTGATAAGATGGAGGGGATCAGAGAGACCCCGGATAGGAGGAACACTATGGCACACATTCTCATTGTGGAGGACGAGGAAAACATTGCCCGCATGATTGCCGCCACCCTGGAGATGGCGGGGTACACCTGCCAGCGCTGCGGGGACGGCGCCCAGGCGGTGGAGCTGGCGCAGCCGGGAGTATTCGACCTGGTGCTGCTGGACATCATGCTCCCCGGCATGGACGGCTTTGCCGTCATGGAGCACCTGCGCGGGGTGGGGGTGCCCGTCATCTTCCTCACCGCCATGCAGCAGGTGGGGGACAAGGTGCGGGGTCTGCGGCTGGGGGCGGAGGACTACATCACCAAGCCCTTTGAGACCCTGGAGCTGCTGGCCCGGGTGGAGGTGGTGCTGCGCCGCCGGGGCGGAGGGGTGCGGGTGCTCACCTACGGCCCCATTGTGCAGAATTTGGACAGCCACACCGTCACCGTCCACGGGGAGCTGGTGTCCCTGGCCCCCAAGGAGTTCGAGCTGCTGCGGGTATTCCTCCAGCACCAGGACCTGGCCTTGAGCCGGGAGCGGCTTTTGTCCATGGTGTGGGGGTATGAGTTTCAAGGGGAGAGCCGCACCGTGGACATCCACGTCCAGCGGCTGCGCCAGAAGCTGGGCCTGTCCCAGTCTCTGGTGACCCTGCCCCGCATCGGCTACCGCCTGGAGAAGCAGGGATGAAGCTGTGGCAGAAGATCTTTCTCTCCACCCTGGCCCTGATGGTGGGCATCACCGCCCTGTCCTCGGTGCTGCTGCTGCGCTCCACCCGGGACGCTTTGTGGCAGCGGGAACAGCAGCGGGCGGTGACCCAGCAGCAGTACCTGGCGGGCATCCTGAAGGCGGGCATCCTCAACCAGCGGCTGCGGCTGGGGGTGCTGCTGCTCCAGGAGGAGCAGACCCGGGAGAGCGCCATTCAGACCCTGGAGCAGCAGACCCTGGACAACTACCTGGCGGGGCTGATGCTGCTGGACCAGGGGGATAAAGCGGTGTGGAGCCAGCTGCCCGCCGGGGTGACCCCTCCCACTGCCACAGATGAGGCCCTGACCCAGTGCCAGCTCCAGGCGGGGGATGAGTCCGGGGAGTGGTATCTGGTGTGCGCCATGCCCCTGACCCTGGAGGCGGGGGAGTACCGGCTGGTGGCCGCCTACGCCGTGGGCGACTTACAGCAGGAGCTGAACCTCCAGGCCCTGCGGGCCGTGGGGCTGAGCCTGGGCATGAGCCTGCTGGCCGCCGTGGGCCTGCTGCTGCTGGTGCGGCGGCTGCTCAGACCCCTGGGCGCCTTACAGGAGAACGCCCGGTCCATTGCGGAGGGCAACTATGACCAGCGGCTGGACATCCCCACCAGGGACGAGCTGGCCGACCTGGCCCAGGACATGAACGCCCTGGCCCAGGCCGTCCAGGAGCGGGTGGAGCAGCTGGAGCAGGTGGCGGAGGAGCGGCGGGTCTTTGTGGCCAACCTGGCCCACGAGATGAAAACCCCCCTGACCTCCATCATGGGCTATGCCGACCTGCTGTATCTGCCCAAGACGGTGTCCGACCCCCAGCGTGTGGAGTATTCCGGCATCATTCTGGAGGAGGCCAAGCGGCTGCGCTCCCTGTCGGCCAAGCTGCTGGAGCTTCTCA
>DVKO01000053.1 GCA_018715985.1 Candidatus Enterenecus avicola | reverse complement strand
CATGTCCCCGAAAAAAACAGATTTCAATTTATTTTTCCATCTTCGGATGGAAAAACTCTGCCGAGGGCTTTTTGACGATGCAAGATCATCTGTCCTTCTTGCATTGACGTGAGGCTTTTCGACAGTCTGAGCGGCGGAGCCAAGGCTCCGCCGCTTGCTGTTTCTCATACACGTACTGCTCCCACGCCCAATACGCCGGGCCCGGTGTGACACGCCACCGAGAGAGTCAGGTCTGCATCCTCCACTTCATAGTCCAGGTGGAAGTACTCCCGTACCTGAGCCTCCCACTCCTTCCGCAGTTGCTCCGGCACCTGGCTGCACGCAATCTTTACCGCCAGGTGCCCGCTGTCAGCCAGAGGTTTCAGACGCCCCTCCAGATCCGCTTTCAGCTTGTCCAGCATCAGCTGGCGGGCTGCCTTGGCACCCCGCACCTTTCCCACGCCTTCCAGTTTATCCCCTGCAATGGTGAGTACCGGCTTGATGTTGAGCATGGTCCCGGCAAAGGCCTCCAGCCCCGACACCCGGCCGCCCCGGCGCAGATATTTCAGTGTGTCCACCATGAGGAAGATGCTGGCATCCGCTCCCTGCTGCTCCAAAATGCGGCGGATCTCTGCGGCATCCAGCCCCTGCTCTGCCAGTGCCATGGCATCCCGGACCGACTGCCGCTGGGTCACGGAGATGCGGCGGTTGTCCACCACCTGCACCTTTCCCTGATAGTCCTCCGCCATCATGCGGGCGGTGGCATAGGTGCTGCTCAGCCCCGCAGACATGGGGATATACACCAACTGCTGATAGCTCTTGAGAATGCGGTTCCAGAGCTCCAGGGTATCCGCCGGAGAGGGCTGGGAGGTAAACATCTCTGCCCCGGCAGCCAGGCGCTGATAAAAATACTCCTGGCTCAGGTTCAGGCCCTCAAAGTACACCTTTCCATCAATGTTGATGGGCATGGGCACCACAAAAATGCCCAGCTTCTTCCCTTCCTCCACACTGATTCCGCTGTTGCTGTCCGTCACCACGGCCACATTCGCCTTCATGAGTCCAGTCTCCTTTATTCCGGGATTCAAAATGTTTCCTTTGATTATACCAGAAATTTACCGTTTTTTCAAGATTTGAGATGGGCGCACACCGTCTCCAACACACCGGCAATGGGCTCCCGGATAATCACACCCGCCCGTCTGTCGTACCTGGTGGCGTCCCGGTTGATGAGGGCCACACGGTCCCCCTGGAAGTACTCCAGCAGCCCCGCCGCTGGATACACCTCCAGCGAGGTGCCGCCTACGATGAGCAGGTCAGCCTCCGCAATGGCCAACACTGCGCCTCGAACGGTGCGTTGGTCCAACCCCTCCTGGTAGAGTACCACATCAGGCTTGATGATTCCACCGCAGTGGAGACAGCGTGGAACCCCTTCCCCCTCTGCGATCTTCTCCACCGGATAAGCGGCTCCGCAGCTCAGGCAGTGATTGCGGTACACTGATCCGTGGAGCTCATACACCTTCTGGCTGCCCGCCTTCTGGTGGAGCCCGTCGATGTTCTGGGTCACCACAGCCTTTAGCTTCCCCATCTGCTCCAGCTGCGCCAGCGCCCGATGGGCGCCATTGGGCTGAACATCCAGACATAGCATTTTTTCCCGGTAGAAGCGATAAAATTCCTCTGTGTGAGCGAAAAAGTAATCATGACTGAGGATGGTCTCCGGTGCCACGGAATAGTGCTGGTGATACAGCCCGTCCTGAGAGCGAAAATCCGGGATTCCGCTCTCCGTGGACACCCCTGCCCCGCCAAAAAAGACAATCTTCTGACTCTCCTCCACCCACTGGGTCAAAATCTCCACTTGTGTCATGGAACTCTCCTCCTTTGTTCCTCCTCATCATACTCCACACCGCGCCGCGGGTCAATCCATCTGGACAAAACAGGCGTGTCCCGGCAAATGGCCGGGACACGCCTGTTGTATTATTTCCAGAGCCAGATCATCAGGGCAATGAGCAGCCCGAAGGCCACCACATAGATGGCTCCGATGAGAAGCGCAGACTTCAGTGCGGCCCAGATATAGGCTCTGCGATCCTCTCGGCTCATGCCGCTGTCCTCCCAAGGGCGGAGATTCTCTTCCGTTTCCTCCTGAGGCTGCGGCTGCTGCGGCCGGGGCCTGGAGGAAGGTTCTCCCGGCAGAATCAGACCGGGACGAGAGATGCCGCTCATGTCCGCAATCACGCGGCCGTCGTCATCCTCGTATTTCTTGGGCTTGCGTGCCATAGCTTACTCGCTGAAGAGATGGCAGACCACGTAGTGGCCGGGCTCCACCTCACGCTGCACCGGAGCCTCTACCTTGCACCGCTCGGTGGCATAGGGGCAACGGGTGTGGAACTTGCAGCCGCTGGGGGGATTGGCGGGAGAGGGAATGGAGCCCTCCAGCACAATGCGGTTCATCTTGGCGTTGGGGTCGGGCACCGGGATGGCGGAGAACAGGGCCTTGGTGTAGGGGTGGAGAGGATTGCGGAAGATGTCCTCCGTCTCACCGTACTCCACCAGGTTGCCCAGGTACATCACGCCCACAGAGTCAGAGATGTGCTCTACCACAGACAGATCGTGGGAGATGAACAGGTAGGTCAGCTTATACTGATCCTGGAGGTCCTTGAGCAGGTTGATGATCTGGGCCTGAATGGACACGTCCAGAGCAGAAACCGGCTCGTCACACACCACAAACTCCGGGTTCAGAGCCAGAGCGCGGGCGATACAGATACGCTGGCGCTGGCCACCGGAGAACTCGTGGGGATAGCGGGCCTTGTGGAAGGGCTGAAGGCCGCAGTTGTCCATGACCTTATCGATGTAGTCATTGTACTCCGCCTTGCTCACCAGCTTGTGCTCCCGCACAGCCTCACCGATGATCTCGCCCACAGGCAGACGGGGAGACAGGCTGGAGAAGGGATCCTGGAAGATGATCTGCATCTTGGTGCGCATCGCCCGCATCTCCTTGGGGCTCATGTCGTAGACCTCTTTGCCATTGAAGAGCACCTGGCCGTCGGTCTTGTCCCCTGCCAGCCGGAGAATGGTACGGCCGGTAGTGGTCTTACCGCAGCCGGACTCACCCACCAAGCCCATGGTGGTGCCGCGCTTGAGGTTAAACGTGACACCATCCACAGCCTTCACATGGCCCACAGTCTTTCCCACCATGCCGCCCTTGATGGGAAAGTACTTTTTCAGGTGGTTGACCTGAAGGATATACTGGGGATCATATTCCACCGGAGTGAAGTCTCCCGTGGTAACGCCCTTTTTCTGATTGGCCATTAGACTTCACCTCCCTGTTTGTTCTTGTCGTAATAGCGGTAGCAGGACACGAAGTGGGTGGGGCTCAGCTGCACCTGGCAGGGATACTCGCCCTCACAGTCGGCCACACACATCTCACAGCGATCCTTGAAGTAGCAGTAGTTGGGCATATTGATGGGGTTGGGCACCTTGCCGGGGATGGAATAGAGCTTGTCGATCTTCTTGCCCACCACAGGCTTGGAGGCCATCAGGCCGATGGTGTAGGGATGGGCGGGGTTGGAGAAGATCTCATGGACGGTTCCCTTTTCCACCACACGGCCGGCATACATAACCACCACGTAATCTGCCATCTCAGCGATGACACCCAGGTCATGGGTGATGAACATGATGGAGGAGTTGATCTTATCCTTCAGGTTGCGCAGCAAATCCAGCACCTGGGCCTGGATGGTCACGTCCAGGGCGGTGGTGGGCTCGTCTGCAATGATGACCTTGGGGCTGCAGGCCAGAGCCATGGCGATACACACACGCTGACGCATACCGCCGGACAGCTCGTGGGGATACATCTGGTAGACGCCTTTGCTGTTGGCAATCCCCACCATCTCCAGCAGCTCAATGGTGCGGGCCTTGACTTCCTCCTTGGTCTTGCCCTCGCCGTGGTGGAGGAAGATGACCTCGTCCACCTGCTCGCCAATGCGGAACACGGGGTTCAAGCTGGTCATGGGCTCCTGGAAGATCATGGACACATAGTTGCCGCGGATCTTCTGCATCTGCTCGTTGGGCATCTTGGTCACGTCATAGGCCTTGTCGCCCATGTTCAGGCGAATCTCGCCCTCCACCACCTGGCCCTGGGGCCGCTGGAGCAGCTGCATCAGGGACAGACTGGTGACGGACTTGCCGCAGCCGGACTCGCCCACCACGCCCACGGTCTTGCCAATGGGCACTTCAAAGGACACGCCGTCCACGCTCTTGACCACACCGGCGTCGGTGTAGAAGTAGGTGTGGAGGTTATCGAACTCCACGGCGTTGTTGGGATCGGCCATCTGGGTGAGATACTCACTCTCAGGCACGTTCTTACGCTTACGCTGTTTCTCAAAGGCATTGGTGATCCGGCGGTTCTCCTTGGCAATGCGCCGGGCCTCCCGGCCGGAGAGATAGCCTTCTGCTTTTTTCTTAGCCATTGTCTCTCCTCCTCTCTTACCGCTTCATCTTGGGGTC
>DVKO01000052.1 GCA_018715985.1 Candidatus Enterenecus avicola | reverse complement strand
ACATATAGATAAAATTTCTCCTTATAGAACAACATTGGAGAACACTCCAGGCCAAAAGCCTCCCTTGTGTAAAGGGAGGTGGCACGGCGCAAGCCGTGACGGAGGGATTGACCGAACGAAAAGGTCTGTTGCAAAACCATAATTTTGCAACAGACCCTTTTTTGATGCGCTTATGCGTCCTCTGGGTCCACCCAGCCGCAGCTGCGGCCCACCGCCTTGTGCCAGCCCCGCAGCAGCGTCTCCCGCTGCGCGGGGTCCATGTGGGGCGTATACAGCCGATCCAGGGTCCACTGGGCCTTGATCTCCTCCAGGTCCTTCCACACCCCTGTGGCCAGTCCTGCCAGGTAGGCCGCGCCCAGGGCGGTGGTCTCCCGGATCATGGGGCGGCGCACCTGTTTGCCCAAAATGTCCGCCTGGAACTGCATGAGAAACTTGTCCCGGGACGCTCCTCCATCCACACACAGCTCGGTGAGGTGGATGCCTGTGTCCTTCTCCATAGCCTCCACCAGGTCGTAGCTCTGGTAGGCAATGGACTCCTGGGCCGCCCGGATGATGTGCTCCCGGGTGGTGCCCCGGGTGATGCCGATGAGACAGCCCCGGGCGTACATATCCCAGTAGGGGGCGCCCAGCCCGGTGAAGGCAGGTACCAGGTACACCCCGCCGGTGTCGGGCACCTTCTGGGCGTAGTACTCCGCGTCCCGGGACTCGGTGATGAAGCGCAGCTCATCCCGCACCCACTGGATCACCGCACCCCCCACGAACACGCTGCCCTCCAGGGCATACTGTACCTTGCCACCCAGGCCAATGGCAATGGTGCTGATGAGGCCGTTTTGGCTGCGGTAGAGCTGATCGCCGGTGTTCATCAGCAAAAAACATCCGGTGCCGTAGGTGTTCTTGGCCTTGCCCGGCTCAAAGCAGGTCTGGCCGAAGAGGGCCGCCTGCTGATCCCCGGCAATGCCCGCAATGGGCACCTGGGTGCCCTGGAGATTGACATAGCCGTAAATCTCGCTGGAGCTGCACACCTGGGGCAGCATATTTATGGGAATCCCCAGCTTCCCGCAGATGTACTCGTCCCACTTCAAGTCCTTGATGTTGTAGAGCATGGTGCGGCTGGCGTTGGTGTAGTCGGTGACATGGACCTTGCCCCCGGTGAGCTTCCAAATCAGCCAGCTGTCCACCGTGCCGAAGAGCAGTCTACCCGCCTGGGCCATCTCCCTTGCCCCCTCCACGTGGTCCAGGATCCACTGGATCTTGGTGGCGGAAAAGTAGGCGTCAATGAGCAGCCCGGTGTGTTCCTTCACGTACTCGGTAAACTCCCGGTCCTTTTTCAGCTCCTCGCACAGGGAGGCGGTGCGCCGGCACTGCCACACAATGGCGTTGTAAATGGGACGCCCGGTGTCCTTGTCCCACACAATGGCCGTCTCCCGCTGGTTGGTGATGCCAATGGCGGCAATGTCCGAGGGCTCAATGCTGTTGCCCACCAGGGCCTCAATGAGCACTCCGTACTGGGTGGAATAGATCTCCATGGGGTCGTGCTCCACCCACCCGGGATGGGGGTAGTGCTGGTCAAACTCCCGCTGCTCCAGGGCAATGATGTTCTGCTGCTTGTCAAAGATGATGCAGCGGCTGCTGGTGGTGCCCTGGTCCAGGGCGATCACATATTGTTTCATTCCCGCTCGCCTCCTGTGTCTGGTGTCCTGCCGTCCTCTCCCGGAAACAAAAAAGAGCACAACCGGCGACTGTGCCTCTCGCCCGTCCTGCTCCTCAACTCTTAGGGTCGGCTTCATTATGACAGATTTTCTCCCCTCTGTAAAGACTTCCCCCTCCCGCCCGGAGAAAATCGGCGATACGACGCAAATTCGCCGTCTCTTTTCGTCATAGTGCACATACTGAATGCAGGTGTCTCGCTTTTTCTTGCATTTTATCACCAAATCTGTTATAATGGCCCCAACAAGAGGATATGCCGACGGATGGAGCGCAACACAGGTGGGTAGCCGCTGAAATGGGGCTGTTTCTGTGTTGCGTTTTGATTTGAAAGGAGGAACGCTCCATGTATGACGTCATCATCTTAGGCTGCGGGGTGGTGGGGGCCGCCGCAGCCTATCAGCTGGCCCGGTATCCCCTGAGGGTGGCGGTGCTGGAGGCCCAGAACGACGTGGCAAACGGCACCACCAAGGCCAACAGCGCCATCATCCACGCCGGGTATGACCCGGAGCCCGGCACCCTCATGGCAAAGCTCAACGTGGAGGGCAACGCCATGGCCGGGGACATCTGCCAAAAGCTGAATGTCCCCTTCGCCCGGGTGGGCAGTCTGGTGCTGGCCTTTGACCAGCCGGACCTGGCCACTCTGCGCACCCTCTATGACCGGGGCATCACCAACGGGGTGCCGGGGCTGGAGCTGTGGGACGCCCAGCAGGTACACCAGAGGGAGCCCAATCTCAACCCCCGCGTGATGGGCGCCCTGTATGCCCCCACCGCCGGCATCGTCGACCCCTGGCAGTATGCCCTGGCCATGGCGGAAGTGGCCGTGACCAACGGGGTGGAGCTGCACCGCTCTGCCCCTGTCACTGCCATCTCCCCCATGGAGGGGGGCTACGCCGTGACCACCCCCAAGGGCGTATTTCAGGGCCGCTATGTGTTCAACGCCGCCGGCGTGTTCGCCGACCAGGTCCATAAACTACTGGAACCCGTAGACTACCGCATCACCCCCAACCGGGGGGAATACTATCTCATGGACAAGAGCCAGCATGAGCAGGTGTCCCACGTGGTGTTCCAATGTCCCAACCAAACCAGCAAGGGAGTTCTGGTGGCCCCCACCATCCACGGAAACCTCATTGTGGGCCCCAACGCCCAGCCGGTGGAGGATCGGCTGGACCTGGGCAACACCGCCCAGGGGCTGGACTTTGTGAGAACTCAGGCCCAGCGCTCGGTGCCCGGGCTCAACTTCCGGGAGAACATCCGCAACTTTGCGGGGCTGCGGGCCAACTCCACCCGCCGCGACTTCATCTTAGAGGAGAGTGCCAACCATCCCGGCTTCTTCGACCTGGCGGGCATCAAGTCCCCCGGACTGGCCAGCGCCGCTGCCATTGGCAAGTGGGCCTGTGAGCGGATTTTGGAAAAAGAGCCTGGACTGGAGCCTCGGGAAGATTTTGTGGACCAGCGCACCCATGTGGTATTCCACACCCTGTCCCCCCAGGAGAAAAACGCCCTCATCGCCCAGGACCCCCGGTATGGCCGGGTGATCTGCCGATGTGAGACGGTCACCGAGGGGGAAATTGTCTCCGCCCTCCACTCTCCCATCCCCCCCTACACCATCAACGGGGTGAAACGACGGTGCAACGCGGGCATGGGCCGCTGTCAGGGCGGCTTCTGCGGGCCCCGGGTGCAGGCCATCCTTGCCCGGGAGCTGGGGCTGGACCCCTGTGCGGTGCTCCTGGATCAGGAGGGCACCTATGTGCTCACCGGAGAGACCAAAATTCAAGGAGGGGACGCTCATGTATGAACTCATTGTCATCGGCGGCGGCCCCGCCGGTCTGGCGGCGGCCTGTGCGGCCTGGGACAAGGGCCTGCGCCGCATTTTAATTCTGGAGCGGGACCAGGAGCTGGGGGGCATTCTCAACCAGTGCATCCACAACGGCTTCGGCCTCCACCACTTCAAAGAGGAGCTCACCGGCCCCGAGTACGCCGGGCGGTTTATCCAACAGGTAAAGGAAACCGGGGTGGAGGTACAGCTGGACACCATGGTGCTCCAGCTCCTCCCCGGCGCCCCCCATCAGGTGCACTGCGTCAGTGCCCAACACGGGTATCAGATCTTAGAGACCCAGGCGGTGGTGCTGGCCATGGGCTGCCGGGAGCGCACCCGGGGGGCCATTTCCATCCCCGGGGAGCGTCCGGCGGGCATTTTCACCGCCGGAGCTGCCCAGCGGTATCTGAACATGGAGGGGTACATGGTGGGGCGCCGGGTGGTCATCCTGGGCAGCGGCGACATCGGCCTCATCATGGCCCGGCGCATGACCCTGGAGGGGGCCAAAGTGCTGGCCTGCGTGGAGCTGATGCCCTACTCCGGGGGACTGACCCGCAACATCGTCCAGTGCCTGGAGGACTATGACATTCCCCTCTACCTCAGCCACACCGTCACGGATATTAAGGGCCACAATCGGGTGGAACAGGTCACCGTAAGCCGGGTAGATGACCACCGCCGCCCCATTCCCGGCACCGAGATGGTCTTTGACTGCGACACCCTGCTGCTCAGCGTAGGGCTCATCCCGGAAAATGAGCTGACCCGCCAGGCGGGCATTCCCATGGACCGGCGCACCAATGGGGCGGTGGTGTACGAGAACATGGAGACCCAGGTGCCCGGCATCTTTGCCTGCGGCAACGTGGTACACGTCCACGACCTGGTGGACTACGTCACCGCCGAGAGCCAGCGGGCGGGAGAGGCTGCGGCGGCCTATGTTCAGGGCACAGAGAAAGCTGCTTCCTCCCTGCCTCTCACCCACGGCCCCGGTGTCAACTACACCGTGCCCCAGCACATCCGTCTGGGCACCGGCAAAACCCAGGTGATGTTCCGGGTGGGCCGCATCTTCCGCAAAAGCCGCATTGTGGTGCGGGATGAGGCGGGCAACCAGATTGCCCACTTTCCCCGGGAACACATGGCTCCCGGCGAGATGGAGCAGATCTCCCTGCCCCGGGTACTCCTGGAGCGGGCCGTGGGCGGGCTCACCATTTCTGCGGAGGAGGTGGAGGAAGGATGAAAAACCTGATTTGCATTGTCTGCCCCAAGGGCTGTCACCTCCAGGTGGACGAGGACAACGGCTACGCCGTCACCGGCAACAGCTGCCCCCGGGGCGCCGAATATGGAAAGACAGAGCTGCTCCACCCCACCCGGGTACTCACCAGCACCGTGCGGGTGGATGGGGGGCTGCACCGACGGCTGCCGGTGAAAACCACCGCCCCCATCCCCAAAGAGCTGCTGTTCCAGGCCATGGAGGCCCTCAACGGGGTGACCCTCACCGCCCCCGTCACCGTGGGGCAGGTGGTGATTGCCAATCTGCTGGGCACTGGGGTGGACGTGGTGGCCACCAGGGAAATGAAAAAGGAATAATGCAGAATGAAGAATGCAGGTCCTAAAAGCCTCTCTGGCTTTTGGGACCTGTATGTGCTTTCGGTGGTTGTGGAAGCCTGCCAGAATGACCAGAAAGTTCGGTGACAGCTCCCTTCCGGTGGGAGCCTTTCCCTCAATCCACAAAAAACCAGGCCCAGAGAACGCCGTTGCGTTCTCTGGGCCTGGGGTTGTTACACGTTCTTACACAGACTCGTGGAAGGTCCGCTTGATGACCTCCAGCTGCTGCTCCCGGCTCAGGCGGTTGAAGTTCACCGCATAGCCGGACACTCGGATGGTGAGGGTGGGGTACTGCTCAGGGTGCTCCATGGCATCCACCAGCACCTGGCGGTCCAGCACGTTGACGTTCAGGTGATGGGCGCCCTGGACGAAGTAGCCGTCCAGAATGGACACCAGGTTGGTGGTGCGCTCCTGGGCACTCTTACCCAGGGCGTTGGGGACGATGGAGAAGGTGTTGGACACGCCGTCCTGGCACACGCCCCGGTAGGGGATCTTGGCCACGGAGTTGAGGCTGGCCAGAGCGCCGTTCTCATCCCGGCCATGCATGGGGTTGGCGCCGGGGGCAAAGGGCTCGCCGGCCTTGCGGCCATCGGGGGTGGAGCCGGTCTTTTTGCCGTACATCACGTTGCTGGTGATGGTCAGGGCGGACAGGGTGTGGATGGCATTGCGGTACAGGGGGTGCTTTTTCAGCTCGGCGGAGAAGTAGGAGGCGATCTCCACGGCGATGTCGTCCACCCGGTCGTCGTCGTTGCCGTACTTGGGGAACTCGCCCTCCACCTCGAAGTCCACGGCAATGCCCTCCTCGTTGCGGATGGGGCGCACCTTGGCAAACTTGATGGCGGACAGGGAATCGGCGGCAATGGACAGGCCCGCCACACCGAAGGCGGCCAGACGTTCCACCAGGGTGTCGTGGAGGGCCATCTGGCTGGCCTCGTAGGCGTACTTGTCGTGCATATAGTGGATGATGTTGATGGTGTCTACATACAGCTCGGCCACGTAGGAGAGCACCTTCTTGTAGTTGCCCAGCACCTTGGAGTAGTCCAGCACCTCATCCTCGTCCCGCTGGATGCCGGGCACCACATGGAGCCCCTTCTTCTCGTCCACGCCGCCGTTGATGGCGTACAGCAGGCTCTTGGCCAGGTTGGCCCGGGCGCCGAAGAACTGCATCTGCTTGCCCACCGCCATGGCAGACACGCAGCAGGAGATGCAGTAGTCATCCCCGTACAGGGGGCGCATCACGTCATCGTTCTCGTACTGGATGGAGTCGGTGGCAATGCTCATCTTGGCGCAGTATTCCTTCCAGCCCTGGGGCAGGTTCTGGGCCCACAGCACCGTGAGGTTGGGCTCAGGAGCGGTGCCCAGGTTGGTGAGGGTGTGCAGGTAGCGGAAGCTGGTTTTGGTCACCAGGGGACGGCCGTCAATGCCCATGCCGCCCAGGGACTCGGTGACCCAGGTGGGGTCGCCGCCGAACAGCTCGTTGTACTCGGGGGTGCGCAGGTGACGCACCAGGCGCAGCTTGATGATGAACTGGTCGATGAGCTCCTGAGCGCCCTGCTCATCCAGCAGTCCCCGGTCCAGGTCACGCTGGATGTAGATGTCCAGGAAGGTGGAGGTGCGGCCCAGGGAGGTGGCGGCGCCGTTGTTCTCCTTGACGCCAGCCAGGTAAGCCAGGTACAGGTTCTGCACCGCCTCGTGGGCGTTCTCGGCGGGGCGCTTCACGTCACAGCCGTAGCGGCTGGCCATGTGGGTGAACTCCTTCAGGGCCCGGATCTGGGTGCTCACTTCCTCCCGCAGGCGGATGCGCTCCTCGGTCATGGGGCCGTCCAGCTCGTCCAGGTCCTTCTGCTTGGCCTCAATGAGGAAGTCGGTGCCGTACAGGGGCACCCGGCGGTAGTCGCCCACCAGGCGGCCACGGCCATAGGCGTCGGGCAGGCCGGTGAGCAGGCCGGCGGTGCGGGCCAGACGGGTGCGCTTGGGGTAGGCGTCAAACACGCCCTCGTTGTGGGTCTTACGGTACTGGCTGAAGTGGCGCTTGATCTCCGGGTCCAGCTCGTAGCCGTACTCGTGGAGGGCGGACTCGGCCATGCGCATACCGCCGTACAGGTTGACGATGCGCTTGAGGGGGGCGTCGGTCTGGAGGCCCACGATCACCTCGTTGTCCCGGTCAATGTAGCCGGGCTCAAAGTTGTCAATGCCGGAGACCACATGGGTCTCCACGTCGATGATGCCCTTTTTCAGCTCCTCCACAATGAGGGCGTGGGCCTTCTCCCACACCTTGGCAGTGCGGGGGGAGATGGGAGCCAGGAAGCTGTCATCTCCGGTGTAGGGGGTGTAGTTCTTCTGAATAAAGTTGCGTACATTCACCAGGTGGCGCCATTCGCCGGTGCGAAAGCCCTCCCAGGCCGTGCAGTTGACGTCAATGCTCATATGAAATAACCTCCTCAATCCATGTGTGGAAACGCTTGATCAAACTTCTCCTGCCACCCGGCCAAAGCGTCCTTGGCCAGGGGCTCCACCCCCTCCAGGGGGTAAGGGTATCCCAAGGTGTGGTACTTGTGTACCCCCAAGGTATGATAGGGCAGCAGCTCCACCCGGCGCACATTTCTCAGCGTGGAGACAAACTCCAAAAGCCCCTGCAAATGCGCATCCCCGTCGGTGAGCCCCGGCACCACCACATGGCGGATCCACATAGGGACCCCATGGGTCTGTACCGCGGCCAAAAACTTCTGCCACTCTCCGCTGTCCCGCCCCGTTACGGTGCGGAACCCCTGGGAGGTGTAGTGCTTGATGTCCAACAGCACCAGGTCGGTGTGGGACAGGATCTCTTCATAGTCCCCCAGCCCGCACCCGGCGGTGTCCAGACAGGTGTGAATGCCCTCCTGGTGGCACAGCTTCATGGTCTCCACCAGGAACTCCGGCTGGAGCAGCGGCTCCCCACCGGAAAAGGTGACCCCGCCGGTGGTGCCATAGTAAGATTTGAACCGGCGCAGCTTCTGAACCAATTCCTCCGGCGTCATCTCCTTGGCGGAGTCTGACTCACGCACCCAGGTGTCCGGGTTGTGGCAGTACTGACACCGAAGGGAACAGCCCTGGAGGAATACCACCGTGCGGATGCCGGGGCCGTCCACCAGCCCCATGCTCTCCACGGAATGAATGATTCCCTTCATTGTGAACTCCCTTCTTTTTCCAAATTCGGAAGAAAGAAAAAGACCGACGCACTGAGCCCTTTCCTTGCCCAGACGGTCGGCCGGCTTCACGATCACACTCCACGTGGTCTGTTCCACTCTCTCCGTCAGTCGTATGATCACCGTGGATACAGACTACTATATCTTGTGGTGTTTGTCAAGAACCATTTCTATTTTCCATTATTTTTCATTTTTTGCACATCTTTTTAAGAACTTAAAAAGAAGTTGTTTCGAAGTTGTAAATTCTTCTTTTAGTCCCGGATTTTGGCCCCGGTTCCCATTGATATTTTAGGGGTAGAATACTATAATTTCCCCCACACAGGGACCTCAGCCCTGGAACAACGAGGGGAGAAACCAGATATGAGAAAAACCAAGGAAACCCACAGCCACCGGGGCGGTGTCGAGACTGTCGTCAACCTTCTGGCCCTGGTGCTCTTTGTGATATTGGCCGTGGCCTTCGTAGCAGCCGCCATCTCCACCCATTTCCTGACCCCCGTGCTCATTGCGGCCCTGG
Source organism: Candidatus Enterenecus avicola (assembly GCA_018715985.1). Classification (GTDB taxonomy): domain Bacteria; phylum Bacillota; class Clostridia; order Oscillospirales; family Oscillospiraceae; genus Enterenecus; species Enterenecus avicola. Next base: position 20,870 of record DVKO01000052.1, on the reverse strand, counting down.
CCGCTGTGGTGGTGGTGCTTCTGGTGATGGTATGGGCGCTGCGCCGCAGCAGCCGCGCCGGCGTGCGGGCCATGGGCTCGGTGCTGGCCACGGTATTCTGCCTTGTGTTTGCCTTTGGCATCGGCTACATCCGGGTTGGTCTGGATACGTTAAACAAGATCACCTCCACCGAAGCCCAGACCGTGGCCATGACCGTCTACGTGCAGGAGGGGGATAACCGGACCCTGAAGGAGCTGATGGATACCCCCTGGGGCATCCTGTCCACCGATCGGGACAACACCCAGGCCGCCGTAGCTCAGCTGGAGCAGGAGCATGGAGGCACTTTGACCCACCAAGCCTATCAAAGCCCCTTGGAACTGGTGGATGCCCTGGAAGCAAGCCAGGTGGACGCCATTTTGGTGGGGCAAGGGCAACTGAGTACCTTGGAAGACGTAAAAGGGTATGAGACGGTCCTCACCCGGCTGCGCAGCGTGGAGACCATTCAGGTGGCGCTGCAAACCTCCGCCCAGCCCACCACCCCCCCTGCCACCGGCCTGGATCAGGTCATCACGGTGTACATCAGCGGCAATGACTCCCGCAGCAATGATATCAATGCCACCGAGCGCAGCGACGTGAACATCATCGCCACCATCAACCCCAAAACCCGGCAGATTCTGCTGCTCAACACCCCCCGGGACTACTTTGTACCCCTGTCCGTTTCCGGCGGCGTGAAAGACAAACTGACCCATGCCGGAAACTTTGGTATTGAGGTGAGCATGGATACCCTGGAGATGCTCTACGACACCAAGCTGGACTACTACTTCAAGGTGAACTTTGCCGGCTTCCAGCAGATCATCGACGCCCTGGGCGGCATTGAGGTGGATTCCCAGTATGCCTTCGACTCGTTTATCTCCGACTATACCTACGAAAAGGGCATCAACCACCTGGACGGCGAGAAGGCCCTCTTCTATGTCCGGGAGCGGTACAACCTCCCCGGCGGTGACTTCCAGCGGGGCGTCCACCAGATGCAGGTGATCCAGGCGGTGATGGACAAGGTCCTCTCCCCCTCCATTCTCACCCGGTATGTCTCCTTCATGCAGACCCTTCAGGACTGCTTCCGCACCAACATTCCTTCCGATCTGATTGCCTCTCTGGTTCGCGATCAGCTGGACCAAGGAGGAAAGTGGGATATCGTCACCTACTACGTCACCGGCTCTGGCAGCAAAGAATACACCTACTCCGTTCCCAACTGGCGCCTGGACGTCATTGTTCCCGACCAGTCCACCGTGGAGACCGCCAAAAAGCTCATGGAGCAAATCCGCAACAACCAAGTCATCACTTCCCCTCAGGCATAATCTGACAGGCCGTTGGGCGTTCTTAGCCCAACGGCCTGTACGTTTGTACAAATTCCCTTTCCCCTCCTGAAATTCCCGAATACTTCCATTGCCAACCGGCTGATTTTGTACTATAATGTCGAGAGTTATTTCCTGCGGTGCAATACGCCGCGCAATACCCTTTCACCCCCCGGTACGGAGGGGGAAAGACGTGCAAAAGGAAGGTATCTGTTTATGGGAAAAAAACCGAAGAACAAGCCCGCCGGCAGTCCCCGGGGCTTTGACTTCTACCTCAACAAAATCTCTCTGGTGGTCTTTACTGTGCTGGCCGTGGTCTTTGTGTACACTGCCATCTCCACCCAGATGCTCACCCCCCTGCTCATTGCCGCCTTGGCGGTGGTGGTGGCCCTTCCCGTGGCCCTGGTGTGGTGGCTGAGCCTGCGCCGCTCCAAGCCGGTGCGCCTGGCCATCGGCTCCATTCTGGCCATGGTGTTTTGCCTGGTCTTTGCCGTGGGCACCCGCTACATTCAGATCGGCATTGACACCCTCAACACCATCACCAAGGAGGAAGACGAGACCTCTTCCATGGCCGTGTATGTCCGTGCGGACGACACCCGGGAGATGGAGCAGCTGCTGGGCGAGACCTTCGGTACTCTGGCCCTGAGCACCGGCAACACCCAGGCCGCCGTGACCCAGCTCAACCAGGAGTACTCCACCACCCTCACCACCCAGTCCTTTAACGCCGCCACCGAGCTGGTGGATGCCCTGGAAGCGGAAGAGGTCAATGTGATTCTCATTGACCAGGGCCACCTGAGCGTACTGGAGGATCTGGAGGGCTATGAGCACACCATGGACAACCTGCGGGAAGTCAAGTCCTTCCATGTGGTGGTGCAGACCGACAACACCCCCCAGCCCACCGGCACCATCTCGGATGACGACTCCGTATTCACCGTGTACATCAGCGGCAGCGACTCCCGGGACAGCAACATCATGGCCACCGGCCGCAGCGACGTAAACATCATCGCCACCATCAACACCAAGACTCGCCAGGTGCTGCTGCTCAACACCCCCCGGGACTTCTACATTCCGCTGGCCAGAAGTAACTCCTGGGACTATCCCGACAAGCTCACCCATGCCGGCATCTACGGCGTGGATGAGAGCAAGGACACCCTGGCCAAGTACTACGGCATTGACATCGACTACTACTTCCGGGTCAACTTCAACGGATTTGAGGACATCATTGACGCCTTGGGCGGCATTGATGTGGATTCTGAGTACGCCTTCTCCTCCTCCATCTCCGACTACCCCATCTATTACTCCAAGGGCATCAACCACCTGAATGGCTATGAGGCCCTGTACTACGTCCGGGAGCGCTACTCCTTCGTCAACGGCGACTACCAGCGGGGCATTCACCAGATGCAGGTCATCGAGGCGGTGATGAAGAAGGCCATGTCCCCCACCATTCTCACCAGCTACACCTCCATGATGCAGTCCCTGTCTGACTGCTTCAAGACCTCCATCCCCACCGACCTCATCAGCGTCCTGGTGCGGGAACAGCTGTCCGGCGGCGGAGACTGGAACATCGTCACCTACTACGTCACCGGCACCGGCTCCAGCGAGTACACCTACTCCATCCCCAGCCAGAAGGCCTATGTGACCATCCCCGACGAGTCCACGGTAGAGACCGCCAAGGACCTGATGCAGCAGGTGCGGGACGGCAAGACCATCACCGCCCCCCAGCAGTAACCCATACCCAACCAAGGCCAGATGCCCCGGCATCTGGCCTTTTTCTTAGGAGGAAGAGCCATGCCTAACGTCGTTTACATTGACTGCTTAGACCACCCCGGCCTGGACGTGTTCGCCCGCCTCACCGAGGCCCAGCTGAGAAGCCGCAAGGAGCCGGAGAAGGGCATCTTCATCGCCGAGAGCCCCAAGGTCATTGACCGCGCCCTTAACGGGGGCTATGAGCCCCTCTCCTTTCTCATGGAGGAAAAGCACATCACCGGACAGGCCAAGGAGCTTCTGGAGCGCTGCCCCGGCGTGCCCGTGTACACGGGTCCCTCGGACCTGCTCTCCCAGCTCACCGGATTTCCCCTCACCCGTGGCGTGCTGTGCGCCATGCGCCGCCCTGCGCTCCCCTGCGTGGAGCAGCTGTGTGAAAACGCCCACCGGGTAGCGGTGCTGGAGGGCATTGCCGACCCCACCAACGTGGGGGCCATTTTCCGCTCCGCCGCCGCCATGCACATGGATGCGGTGCTGGTCACCCCCAACTGCTGCGACCCCCTCTACCGCCGGGCTGTGCGGGTGAGCATGGGCACTGTGTTCCAGATCCCCTGGACCCGCATCCCTCAGTGGCCGGAGGGCGGGCTGGAGCAGCTTCGGGGCTTGGGCTTTCGCACCGTGGCCATGGCCCTCACCCCCGATGCGGTGTCCATCGAGGAGCCCTCCCTGCACCAAGCGGACAAGCTGGCCATTATGCTGGGCACCGAGGGGGATGGGCTGGCCCACTCCACCATCGCCGGGTGCGACCACACCGTGTGCATCCCCATGTCCCATGGGGTGGACTCCCTCAACGTGGCCGCCGCCTCCGCCGTGGCCTTCTGGGAGCTGCGGCGGCGGGAATCCCCCCTGTGAAAAATGCAGAAACTCCCTGGATTTTTTCTCTTTTTTTGTTACATTCTTGACAAACACGCAGGACGGCTTTATAATTTTCATCAAGACCTGATGTGGTGGGCCTGTACGTTTTGCCAAAACTCACAAAGTGCGCCACAGGATTTTCCTTTTGTCGGAGGCATCTGCCTGACATTCCTGTGGGCAGTTTCTGGGAAACTTGGCGGGCGTTACGGGCCCTTTTTGTACCTTTCAGCGGATCCACCGCTGGCTTATTCTGCGGCAGCTTTTCTGCCTGTTTCGGGAGGTTCTTATGAGTTACACCATTCCCATCGGCCCCTACCACCCTGCCCTGGAGGAGCCCATTCACGCCCGTCTCACCGTGGACGGGGAGCGCATCACCGATGCGGAGGTCTTTGTGGGCTACAACCACCGGGGCATTGAGCGGCTGGCCCAGGAGCGCAACTTCATCCAGACCCTGGTGCTGGTGGAGCGGGTGTGCGGCATCTGCTCCCACTCCCACTCCCTGACCTACGCGCTGTGCATTGAGCACATCGCCGGCATGGAGGTGCCCCGTCGGGGGCAGTACATCCGGGTCATCATCGAGGAGCTGGAGCGCATCCACTCCCACCTTCTGTGGCTGGGCATCGCCTGCCACATTGTGGGCCATGACTCCCTGTTCATGCAGTGCTGGAACGACCGGGAGGGCACCATGGACATTCTGGAGGCCCTCACCGGCAACCGGGTCAACTACGGTATGAACATCATCGGAGGCGCCCGCCGGGACTTTTCCGACGACCAGCGGCGGGACCTGATGGCTGCCATGGATGACCTGGAAAAGCGGATGGGCCCCATCACCCACTGGCTCACCCATGACAAGACCCTGGCCATGCGCACCAAGGGGGTGGGAGTTCTCACCCGGGAGGACGCCATCCGGCTGGGCGCCGTGGGTCCCCACGCCCGGGCCTCCGGGGTGGACATGGATGTGCGCCGGGACGCCCCCTACTCCTCCTACGATGACTTTGAGTTTGCCGTCCCCGTCCAGGACAGCTGCGACGTGTACGCCCGGGTGGTCATCCGGGTGCTGGAGATCTACGAGAGCATCAAGATCATCCGCCAAGCGGTGGACAACCTGCCTGAGGGCCCCATCAACCTGGGCAACCGGATCCCCAAGGTGCCCGCCGGGGAGTTCATCGCCCGCCATGAGGCCCCCCGGGGCCAGCTGGTATACAAAGTGGTCACCGACGGGGGGCTCAACAACCACCGGGTGAGCCTCCACGTGCCCACCTTCAAAAACGCCCCCACGGTGCCGGTGATGCTGCGGGGCAACACGGTGGCGGATGCGGGGCTCATTGTGGCCTCCATTGACCCCTGCTTCTCCTGCCTGGACCGGTGAACCCGCCATGCACGAGTTAGCCATCACCCAGAGCATTCTGGACATTGCGGAAAAGGTGGCCCGGGAACACGGGGCCACCCGGGTGAAAACAGTACACATCAAGCTGGGGGAGTATTCCGGCGTGGTTCCCCAGTGTGTCCAGGACTACTTCGACGTCATCAGCCAGGGCACCATCGCCCAGGGGGCGCATCTGGACATCCAGCGCCTGCCGGTGGTCATCCACTGTGAGGACTGCAGCCAGGACAGTCCCATTGACCGCCGCCATGTGCGCTGTCCCCTGTGCGGCTCCACCCACCTAAAGCTGATCCAAGGCCGGGAATTTTACATTGAGAGTTTGGAGGTCGACTGATGGAAATCAAAGTCATGCACCAGGTCATGGCCTGGAACGAAGATGTCAGCGAGGCTGTCAAGGACACGCTGGCCCAGCACCGGGTGTGCCTCATCAACGTCATGGGCTCCCCCGGCGCGGGAAAGACCAGCACCATTGTGGCGCTCATAAAGGCACTGCGGGGGCGCTACCGCATCGGGGTCATTGAAGGGGACATCGCCGGACAAATCGACGCCGACGCCATCCACGCCATGGGCATTCCCGTGACCCAAATTGACACCGATGGGGCCTGTCACATCGAAGCCATGAGCATTCAGAAGATGCTCCCCGAGTTCGACCTGGACAGCCTGGATGTGATTTTCGTGGAGAACATCGGCAATCTGGTCTGCCCTGCCGAGTTCAACATTGGGGAGAGCTTCCGCCTGGCCCTGCTCTCCATCCCCGAGGGGGACGACAAGGTGGAGAAATACCCCCTGATGTTCGCCACCACCCAGGGCCTGGTGATGAACAAGTACGACTTGAAGGATTACTTTGACTTCGACGATACCCGGGTGGAGCGCTGCGCCCGGGAGCAAAACCCGGAGGTGGCGGTGTTCCGCCTGTCCAACCGGGACGGGTCGGGGCTGGAGCAGCTGGTGGACTGGCTGTCCGCTCAGATTGACCAGCGAATTGGGAGGTGTCAGGGATGAAGGGCTTCAAATTCACCGCCTGGCTGTCCACGGCCATCCTCTGCTTCCTGTTCTGGCTGCTCCTGACCTGGTCTTTTGCCCCCCGGGAGCTGATTTTGGGCGGCATTGTCTCGGTGGTGGTGGCCGCCTTTGCCAGCCGCTTTCTCATCCACAGCTCCCCCTTTTACCTCTACAACCCGGTGCGGATTGTGCTGCTGCTGTTCTACTGCCTGATCATCTTCTTCTGGGAGGTCATTAAGGCCAACGTGAGCATGGCCAAGCTGGTGCTCAGCCCCAAGCTCAGCTACCAGCCCGGCATCCTGCGCATTCCCGCCGACCCCAAGCTGAAGAGCCGCTACGGCCTGGCCATGGTGTCCAACTGCATCACCCTCACCCCCGGCACCATCACCTTGGAGACCGCCCAGGACGAGGAGGGTCAAAACTATTACTACGTCCACTGGATCGACGTGGCGGAGACCGACCGGGACAAGGCCGGGGACGCCATCAAGGGAACCATGGAACGCTGGATCGGGAGGATTTGGAAATGACGGCATTTTTGATTGGCGCCATCGTGTGCCTCATCTTGGACCTGCTCCTGCTCTACCGGGTGTTCCGGGGCCCCACGGCCGCCGACCGCATCTGTGCCATGGACGCGCTGGATCTGGTCACCGCCCTGGCCCTGGCGCTCTACTCCCTGCACACGGGACGCACCATCTACCTGGACATCGCCCTGGTGGTGGCCCTGCTGGGCTTTGTCAGCACCGTGTTTGTGGGCCGCTATCTGGAAAGGAGGCTGTGAGATCCATGGAAGTTGTAGACATTGTGGCCACTGTTCTCATGGCCATCGGCCTGTTTTTCGCCTTCATCGGAACCCTGGGCATTCTGCGCCTGCCCGACGTGTTTGGGCGGCTCCAGGCCTCCACCTGCATCGCCTCCATGGGCACCATCTTCGTGGTCCTCTCCGGCATCGTATACGTGGTGGCCCACGGTATGAGCGGCTCGGTGGTGGTGAAGCTGGTGTTTATCCTGCTCTTCGTGCTGGGTACCAACCCGGTGTCCAACCACGCTCTGTGCAAGGGCGCCTACCGCTCCGCCAAGCCCAATCCGGAGCCGATCATCGACGACTATAAGGAGGATGATCCCCAATGAATGGTATCCTGGTGTTTGCCCTGAACACCCTGGTGCTCTGCGGCATTGTGGCCTCCGCCCTGGTGGCGGTGAAGGCCAAGAAGGTCATCGACTCGGTGATCGCCCTGGCGGCCACCGGCTCCTTTGTGGCCCTGGAGTTTGTGCTCCTGCAAGCTCCCGACGTGGCCATCGCCGAGGCCAGCGTGGGGGCGGTGCTGTCCACCATTCTCTACATCATCGCCCTGCGTAAGGTGTACGGACGAAAGGGGGAACGGGGATGAGCGGCACGAAAAGAATCGTCTTGGCCCTGACCCTGGTGGTGCTTCTGGGCTGCGGCGTGTGGGCCGGCTGGCGCATGGCCCACAGCCCCTCCACCTACAACGGGGAGGGCGTGGACCTGGTGGAGCTGTACGAAAACCCCAGCTCCTATGACAACAGCGGCGCCGACGGGGCCGCCGCCATTATGGTCAACGAAAACCTGGACAAGACCGCCGCCGACAACGTGGTCTTTTCCGTGGTCTTTAACTTCCGTGGCTACGACACCATGGGAGAGAGCTTCATTCTCATTGCCGCCATCGCAGGCTCCCTGGTGATCCTGCGCAAGGCCGCCCATTCCGGTAAGAAGGAGGAGCACAACCATGAAGAAAACGTATAAAAAGACCCCCATCATCTCCCGGTGCGCCTCCGACCTGTTTCTTCCCCTGGCCTGTGTGTTCGGCTGCTACGTGGTGCTCCACGGCAGCACCAGCCCCGGCGGCGGCTTCCAGGGCGGCGTGCTGGTGGCCAGCGCCATTTTGCTGGTGTTTCTGGGCTACGGCGGCATGGGGGTCAAGCACTCCTTCAACGAACATATGCTCCACTCCAGTGAGACGGTGGCGGAGATCATGTATGTGGTCATCGCCCTGGTGGGCGTGTTCACGGGGCTGAACTTCTGCGTCAACTTCGTCTTTGCCGGACAGCAGGTGGACACCAGCATCCTCATGAACGATGCGGTGGGCTACCACGTGATGGCGGGCATCACCTGCCTGCTCATCATGATGCTCAGCGTGCTGGAGCCCGACGATGGCCCCAGCCAGGGCGAGGAAAAGGAGGATGCGGCATGATTTTCACCAACTACTTGGTCTGCTTCTTTCTGGTGGCCCTGGGCATCTACTGCATGGTGAGCCAGAAAAACCTCTTTAAGATCACCGTGGGCATGGGGCTGGTGGACTACGGGGTGAACCTGCTCATTGTCTCGGTGGGCTTCCGCTCCGGCGGTACCGCCCCCATCTTCAACATCTCGGAGCTCACCCGCTCCTCCTTCTTTGTGGACCCCATTCCCCAGGCCCTCACCCTCACCTCCATCGTCATCGGCGCGTGTACCACTGCCATGACCCTGTGCCTGATTATCATGCTCTACAAGCAGTACGGCACCCTGCAATCCGATGAAATCAGGAGGTTGAGAGGCTGATGTACGACTTTATGTATCACTTCCCCGTCCTGGCCATTATGGCCCTGTTCCTGGGGGCATTTCTCAACTCCCTGGTGGGACGGCGCAACGCCAAGGTGCGCAACACGGTGGTGGTTCTCTCCATGCTGGCCGCCCTGGTGATGATGCTGTCCCTGGTAAAGCCCATCCTTCTGGACGGGAACAGCATTGTCTACTGGCTGAGCAACTGGGCCCCCGTGGAGGGCTGGGCCATCGGCATTAGCCTGGAGGTGGACGCCCTGAGCCTGTTCTTCGCCCTCATCGTAGTGGTGGCGGTGTTCGTCTCCGGGGTGTACTCCTTCTTCTACATGGATCGGGACGACTCCCTGGTCAACTACTACACCCTCTTTCTCATGCTCTCCGGCTCGGTGCTGGGCCTGGTGCTCTCCGGCGACCTCTTTAATATGTTCGTCATGATTGAGATCATGACCTTCACCGCCGTGGCCCTCACCGCCTTCCGCAACACCTACGAGGGGGCCCTGGAGGGGGCCTTCAAGTACCTGGTGGTGGGCTCTCTGGGCTCCACCAGCGTGCTCATCGGCATCGCCCTCATCTACTCCCAGACCCACACCCTGAACCTGGCTCAGCTGGCCGCCGTGCTGCCCCAGGCGGACAACCCGGTGACCATCCTGGCCTTTGCCTTCCTCTTTGTGGGCTTTGGGTCCAAGGCATTTTTGTTCCCCTTCCACCCCCTGGCCGCCGACGCCCACGCCGTGGCCCCCGCCTCCATCTCCCTGATGATCTCGGGGGTGCTGACCAAGTGCGGCGTGTACGGCATCATCCGCCTGGGCTACTGCCTGTACCAGAACATGGACCAGCCCTTCGTGCAGTACTTTGTCACCGGGGTGGGTGTGTTCAGTATGTTCGTGTGCGTGACCATGGCCTTCAACCAGCACAACTTTAAGCGGCTGCTGGCCTTCCACTCCATCTCCCAGGTGGGGTACGTCATCACCGTGGTGGGGCTGGGCTCCGCCCTGGGGCTGTCCGCCGGTCTGTTCCACGCCATGAACCACACCATCTTCAAGGGTCTGCTCTTCCTCACCGCCGGAGCCGTGCAGCACGCCGCCGGCAGTCTGGACCTGGACGAGCTGGGCGGCCTGTCCAAGAAGATGCCCCACACCTGCGCCCTCTTCCTCATTGGCGCCGCCTCCATCAGCGGCCTGCCCCCCTTCAACGGCTTTGCCTCCAAGTGGATGATCTATGAGGCCGCCTTCCAGCAGGCCGGAGAGACCGGCAACTTCTTCTTTGTGGTGGTGTGTGTGGCCGCCCTCATCACCAGCGTGCTCACCCTGGCCTCCTTCGTCAAGGTGGCCCAGAGCGTGTTCTTCGGCCAGCTCAACCCCAGGTTTGCCAACACCCATGAGGTCTCCCTGGGAATGCGCATTCCCATGTGGATTCTGGCCGTTCTGTGCATCCTGCCCGGTCTGTTCCCCGACAAGGTGCAGCAGTGGCTGCTCACCCCCGCCACCCTGGCTGCGGTGAATGCCCCCGGGTATATTGACGCCGCCATGGGTACCGGCTACGCCGCCCAGCACGGGGTGGAGGCCACCCTATCCGCCGGCTTTGGGATGTCGGGCGCCTGGCAGCCGGTGATGTGGCTGCTCCTCCTCATCTCCGTGACGTTGGCCGTGTGCATCGTGGCCCTGCTGGGCAGCGATGAGAAGGCCACTGTCACCTCGGAGATCTCCTCTTCGGAGGACAATGACCCCAAGTACGACTCCTTCTTCTCCGGTGAGGCCAGCGTGTACTCCCAGGTGGGGGGCAGCGACCTGTTCTGGGGCTTCAAGCACAACTGGAGGCACTACTTCTCCTTCATGCACAACTGGCACAGCGGTGTGGTCAATGACTACACCCTGTACGGCGCCGCCGCCATCGCTGTGGCATTGGTGCTGTGCGTCATCTTTCTGTAAAGGGGGTACCTGACATGACAACGCTTCTCTGGACGATCTTCCATGTGCTGGTATTCCCCGGCCTTCTGTTCTGCGTGGTGGTGGGGGTGCTGCTGGCGGGTCTGGACCGCAAGCTGGTGGCCCGGATGCAAAACCGGGTGGGCCCGCCCCTGCTCCAGCCCTGGTATGACTTTCTCAAGTGCTGCGGCAAAGAGACCATCATCCCCCGCCACGCACGGCGTGGGCTGTTTCTGGCCGCCCCGATCATCGGCTTTGCCGCCCTGATCACCGTGGCCCTGTTCATCCCTGTGTTCTCCTACTCGGTCTACTCCACCTCCGCCGACCTGGTGGTGATCCTCTACCTGCTCACGGCGGTGGGCGTGTCCATGATCGTGGGCGCCGCCGCCTCCGGCTCCCCCTTTGCCGGGGTGGGCCTGAGCCGGGAGATGGTGGCCATGATCTCCTACGAGCTGCCCTTTGTGCTGGTGCTGCTGGCCGTGGGCCGCATGGCGGGGGAGGGCTCCCCTCTGGGGGTCACCTTCTCCCTCCAGGCCATCGTGGACTGGCAGACGGTCAACGGAAACCTGCTCTTCCACTGGAGCCTGATTCCCGCCGCCCTGGCCATGCTCTTTGTCATCCCTTGCGAGATCGGGATGCACCCCTTTGACATCGCCGAGGCGGAGACGGAGATCTGCGAGGGCACCTTGGCCGAGTACAGCGGCCCCCCCGCCGGGCTGTTCCGGCTCACCCACTGCGTGAAGATGTACGTCATGTGCGCCCTCTTCTGCGTGCTGTTCCTGGGCGGCATCCGCACCGGCTACGCCGCTCTGGACGCCCTGGTGATGGTGGGGCTCAGCGTGGTGCTCACCTTTGTGACCATGAGCGTGCCCCACGCCGTGTGCGCCCGGTTCAAGGTGGAGCAAGTGTTCAAATTCTACTGGACGGTGGTGGCCGGTCTGGCCCTCATCAGTCTCATTCTGGTCTGGCTGGGCCTGTAAGGAGGGACGAGGAAATGTTTCAGAACATGATTGACAAGAGCATGGCCAAAAGTCCCTGGATCTTCCATGTCAACGCAGGCTCCTGCAACGGCTGTGACATCGAGCTGGTGTCGGTGCTCACCCCCCGGTATGACGCCGAGCGGCTGGGCTTCCGTCTCACCGGCACCCCACGCCAGGCGGACATCGTGGTGGTCAGCGGCCCCATCACCTCCCAAACCCGGGACCGCCTGGTGCGCACCCTGGCCCAGGTGCCCGAACCCCGTGTGGTGGTGAGCCTGGGCTCCTGCCCCCGGTCGGGCAACGTGTTTAAGGGCAGCTACTGTGTGGACGGCCCCCTGGAGAAGTACACCCATGTGGACGTGTCCGTGGGCGGCTGCACCCCCAAGCCCGAGGCCATCGTGGCCGCTCTGGCCAAGGCCGCAGAAATTCTGGCTGAAAAGCGGAAGGAGATGCGTCAGAAATGATTCCCTATCTCACGAAAGCCCTGGGCAATCTCTTCCGCGCCCCTGCCACCGAGAAATTCCCCAAGGGGGAGCCGCCCAAGGCGGCCCCCGGCTACCGGGGCCGCATCATCTATCACCCGGAGACCTGTGTCAACTGCGGGATGTGTATGCGGGTGTGCGCCCCCCAGTGCATGGAGCGCACCATTGAGCCCCTGCCCAACGGGGACCAGAGGATCACCCTCACCTTTGATCTGACCAGCTGTACCTTCTGCTCTATGTGCGCCGACTTCTGCGCCCGCCACTCCATCGAGCTCTCCGGCGACTACATGATTGTGGGCACCAAGCCCGAGGACTTTTTGGTGTCCGGCACCTTCATCAAGAAGGCCCCGCCCCCCAAGATGACCCCGGAGCAGATCGCGGAGCTGAAGGCCAAGGCGGAGGCCGCCAAGGCAGCCAAAGCCGCCCAGGCGGCAGCCGAAAACGCCAATGGCTGAGCGCTCCCGCATCCGCCTGGAGGTGGAGGGCCTGGTGCAGGGGGTGGGGTTCCGCCCCACCGTCCACCGGCTCACCACCCAGCTGTCCCTCTCCGGCTTCATCCGCAACACCCCCCAGGGGGCGGAGCTGGAGCTGGAGGGAGCGCCCGCCCAGGTGGCCCAATTTGTCCCCCTTTTACAGCAACAGGCCCCGGTGCTGGCCCGCATTCGCCGGGTCAGCACCGTTTCCATTCCTCCCACCGGGGACACGGGGTTTCACATTCTCCCCAGTGTGGGCCAAGCGCCCCCGGACACCCAGGTGAGCCCCGACGTTGGCATCTGCCCCGACTGTCTGCGGGAAATGCGGGATCCCAACGATGGGCGGTACCGTCACCCCTTTCTCAACTGCACCAACTGTGGGCCCCGGTTCACCATCATCCAGAGCCTCCCCTACGACCGGGAGCGCACCGCCATGGGGGCCTTCCCCATGTGCGAGGCGTGCCAGGGGGAGTACACGGACATCACCGACCGCCGCTACCACGCCCAGCCCACCTGCTGCCCAAACTGCGGCCCCACCCTCACTTATCTGGACAGGGCGGGAAAAGAAGTGGCGGGCGACCCCATCCGGCTGGCCCAGGCCCAGCTGCGGGCGGGGGGCATTGTGGCGGTGAAGGGGCTGGGGGGCTTCCACCTGGCCTGCCTGCCGGAATACGCCCCTCGGCTGCGGCAGCGCAAGGAGCGGGATGGCAAGCCGTTGGCCCTCATGTGCGCCGACCTGGACGCCGCCCGGTGTCTGTGCCGCATCTCCCAGGAGGAGGAAAACGCCTTGACCAGCTGGCGGCGGCCCATTGTGCTGCTCCGTAAGCGGGACCCCGCCCCGGATGTCCTCAGCCATACCCCGGAGCTGGGGGTCATGCTCCCCTACACCCCGTTGCACTATCTGCTCCTGGAGGGCTTCTCCGCCCTGGTGATGACCAGCGCCAACCCCTCGGACTGTCCGGTCATCACCGACAACCAGGCGGCACTGGAGGGATTGCACGGGGTTGCCGATGGCTTCCTTCTCCACAACCGAGACATTGTCACCCGGTGCGACGACTCTCTCCTCCGGGTGTTCCGGGGGAAGGAGTACCCCCTGCGCCGCAGCCGGGGCTATGTGCCCCAGCCCATTCCTCTCTCCCGCTCCGTGCAAGGCCTCCTGGCCTGTGGGGCGGAGCAGAAGGCGGGCTTTGCCCTGGGCAAGGGGGAGGACGCCCTGCTGAGCCAGCACATCGGGGACTTGAAGAACATGGAGACCCTGGAGCACTATCAGCAGCAGCTGACCCACTTTCGTTCCCTCTTCGGGGTGGAGATTACGGGTCTGGCCTGCGACCTCCACCCGGACTACCTCTCCACCCAGGCAGCCCAACAGTTGGCCCGGGAGCTGGATGTGCCCCTGACCCAAGTGCAGCACCACCACGCCCATATGCTCTCCTGCATGGCGGACAATGGCCTCACCGGCCCCTGCATCGGCCTGGTGTGGGACGGCACGGGGCTGGGCACTGACTCCACCATCTGGGGGGCCGAGTGTCTGGCGGGGGACGCCACGCAGTTCCAACGTCTTGGCTCCATCTCCCCCATCCGCCTGCCCGGGGGCGACGCCTGCGCCCGGGACGCTGGGCGCATCGCCCGCAGCCTGCTCCATGACGCAGGGCGGTGGGGCGGCCCCCAAGACCTGCTCACCATGCAGCTCAACGCCGGGTTCAACTGTCCCCCTGCCTCCAGCATGGGGCGGCTCTTTGACGGGGTGTATGCCCTGCTGGGGGGCGCCTCCCCGGTCAGCTACGAGGGGGAGAGCGCCATCCGCCTGGAGCACATGGCCCAGGCGGGGGTGACCCAGGCCCTGCCGGTGGAGCTGGAGGAGGTGGACGGGATGTGCCGTCTCAACACCCCCGCCCTCACCGCTGCCCTTCTGGAGGGCTTGCAGCAGGGCCAATCTCCCCACCAGCTGGCGGCGCAATTCATGAACGCCATGGTGGAATTGGCCGTGCAGCAGTGCCAATTTGCCCGAGAGCGCACCGGTCTGACCCAAGTGGTGCTCTCCGGAGGCGTGTTTCAAAATATGTACCTGCTGCCCCGCATCCTGGACGCACTCACCGCCCAGGGGCTGAGGGCCTATCATCACTCCCGGGTGTCCACCAACGACGAGGGGATCGCCCTGGGACAGCTTATGGCCGCCGCCGGGCGGTGAAAGGAAGGATTCCTATGTGTCTTGCCGTACCCCTGCGGCTGATTGAAATTCACGACAAGGACGGGGTGGCGGAGGCGGGCGGCATTCGCCGCTCGGTGCGCCTGGACTTTATCCGCAACCCCCAGGTGGGAGACTATGTGCTGGTCCACGCCGGGTTTGCCATGGAGCGGCTCAGCCAGGAACAGGCCCTTTTGAACCTGCAAGCCCTCCGGGAGGTGGCCGATGCTCTGTGAAGCAGATTTTCGCCGCCCCCAGGGCTTGGAGCGGCTGGTGGCGGCCATCGGTGACCCAACCCTGCCCCCCATGCGGCTCATGGAGGTGTGCGGCACCCACACCATGGCCCTGGCCCGCACCGGGGTGCGGCAGCTGCTGCCCCCCCAGGTACAGCTGATCTCCGGCCCCGGCTGTCCGGTGTGCGTCACCCCCGCCAATGTCATGGATGAGGTACTGCGCATGGCCGCCCTGCCCGGGGTCATCCTCACCACCTACGGGGATTTGATGCGGGTGCCCGGCTCCAAGCCTGGGTTTGATTTACGGCGGCAAAAGGCCCTGGGGGCGGACATCCAGGTGGTGTACTCCCCCATGGATGCCTTAGAGCTGGCCCAGGCACACCCCACCAAACAGGTGGTGTTCCTGGGGGTGGGGTTTGAGACCACCGCACCGGGCACCGCCCTGGCGGTACTGGAGGCCCGGCGGCGGGGCCTTACAAACTTCTCCCTCCTCTGCCTGCTGAAAGCCACGCCTCCCGCCCTCCGGGCCCTGCTGGGGCAGGAGGACTTCGGCATGGACGGCTTTCTCTGCCCCGGCCATGTGGCCACCATCTTGGGGGCAGACGCCTTCCGGTTCCTCCCCCAGGACTACCAAAAGCCCGCCGTGGTGGCGGGGTTTGAGGCGGGGGATCTGGTGGCCGCCCTTCACCTGCTCATCCAGCAGGTGAAAAACCACACCCCAAAATTGGAAAACGAATACACCCGGGCGGTGTCCCCCCAGGGCAATGGGATGGCCCAACAGGTCATGGCCCAGGTGCTGGAGCCCCGTGACGTCACCTGGCGGGGGCTGGGGCCCATCCCCAACAGCGGCTTTGGGCTGAACGAGGAGTTTGCCGCCTTTGACGCCGCCGCCCGCTTCGGCTTCTCCCCCGCCCCCCAGTCCGCCCCCTCCCCTTGCCGGTGCGGGGACGTGATCTGCGGGCGCATAGGACCCAAGGAGTGCCCCCTGTTCGGCAGCGTGTGCACCCCGGACAACCCGGTGGGGCCGTGCATGGTGTCCGGGGAAGGGGCCTGTGCCGCCGCCTATCTCTATGGAAGGGAATGACCCGCGATGGAACCAGAATATATCACCTTAGACCACGGCAGCGGCGGAGGCCGCACCGCCCAGCTCATCGAGGAGCTGCTCCTCCCCACCCTGGGCAATCCCCACCTGGCCCCCCTGGGGGACGGGGCGCTGCTGGAGTTGAGCGGCCCTCTGGCCTTTTCCACCGACAGCTTTGTCATTGACCCCATCTTCTTTCCCGGCGGGGACATCGGCAAGCTGGCGGTGTGCGGCACCGTCAACGACCTGGCCATGTGTGGAGCGGTGCCCCGCTACCTGAGCCTGGGCATGATTTTGGAGGAGGGCTTTCCCGTGGCCGACCTGAAGGCCATCATCACCTCCCTGGCCCACACCGCCGCCTCCTGCGGGGTACAGGTGGTCACCGGGGACACCAAGGTGGTGGAGCGGGGCCACGGCCACGGGATTTACCTGAACACCTCCGGCATTGGGGAAGTAAAGTGGCCCGGGCTGTCCCCCAACGCCATCCAGCCGGGAGACCAAATCATCGTCAGCGGCACCGTAGGGGATCACGGCACCGCCGTGATGCTCTCCCGAAGCGGGATGCTCCAGGGGGACGAGCTCACCTCCGACTGTATGCCCCTCCATCAGCTGGCCGCGGCGGCTCTGTCCGTGGGCGGCGTGCGGGTGCTGCGGGACCCCACCCGGGGCGGCGTAGCCACGGTGCTCAATGAATTTGTGGAGGGCACTCCCCTGTGTGCCCAGCTCCAGGAGGACGCCCTCCCCCTGCGGCCCCAGGTGGAGGCGGCCTGCTCCCTTTTGGGGCTGGACCCCCTGTACTGCGCCAACGAGGGCAAGCTGCTGGCGGTGGTGGACCCCCAGACCGCCTCCGCGGTGCTGGAGGCCCTACGAAAAACCCCCGGCGGGGAGAATGCCGCCGTCATCGGCGCCATTACCACCCAATTCCCGGGCCGGGCGGTGCTGAAAACCGCCTTTGGCGCCCACCGTGTGTTATCCAAGCTATCCGGCGCACAGTTGCCGAGAATCTGTTGAAAAGTGAGGGGATGTCACCATGCAGACCAACGAGAAAATCCAAATTACACCCGAGGAGATCGTACCCACCGCGGAGAAGATGCGGGCGGAAAACCGGCTGCTCATCATGATCCACGGCCACATGGAGAAGGACGGCACCCCCGTGGTCAGCTACGACTACGACGACGGGGCCAACGTGCTCAGCTACGAGGTGCGGGGCCACGCCACCCTGCCCACCATCTCCCACATCTACGACGCCGCCGCCCAGTGGGCGGAGCGGGATGTGGCCGAGCTGGTGCCCATTACCTTTGAGGGGCTGGATTGCAGCCAGCGGCTGTTTATGCCGGACAATCTGCTCAGCGGCCAGGGGCAGATCACCGTCACCCCGCTGAATGTGCTGCGGGAGGAGAACCAGCTGTAACAAGACAGGAAAACACCCCTGGGCATGAGGAAAACTCACGTCCAGGGGTGTTTCACATCTTACAGATCCCGATTATACAATTTCGCCACGAACTTCCGGCCGCCCACCATGAACAGCAGGATGGCGGCCACATCCACCGTCTCCAGCAGGAGGATGACGTGGCGCTCGTCCATGCCCTCGGCCAGCACGCCGGCCAGCAGCGTGCCCACCACGCCGCCCAGGGAGCAGAGCATCTGGAAGGTGCCGTTGAACCGGGCCCGTTTGGTGTCCGGCACATAGGACTGGGTGGCGGAGATGCGGATGTTGTAGCTGGTGACCCCCAGCAGCCCGGTGATGAAAAAGGACAGGGCCAGCAGGGGGATGGGCAGATACAGCTCCACCGCCGCCAGAATGGCCACCACAAAGTACACCATCACCGCAATGCGGAACTTTAACTGGGTGGGAAAATGCACCTTGTAGTGGACGAGACCGCCAACGAGCCGCCCAATCACCGCCCCGTTGGAGACAATGGCGTACAGGGTCACCGCTGCCACCGGCCACATGGCGTAGAGGTAGGCGTGGCTGCGGAAGAAGGGCAGGTGGAGGGTGCCGCCGCCGCTGCCGGCAAAGTTGCTCACCGTAAAGTACAGGGTCACCGCCAGCAGTCCCTTCTCCGAGAGGATGTAGGACAGGCCCTCCTTAAAATCCACCCCGAACTGGCGCAGGGGGTTCTGGCTCACCACGGGGGCGGCCTCACTCATGTGGGTCTCCTGGTAGCGGATGGTGCGCTCAAAGCAGGCCGCCACAAAGAAGCTCACCGCATCAATGGCCAACAGGGGCAGAATGCTCCCCATCTGGTCATAGATCAGAGCCGCAATGGGGGCTGTCATGGCCGCCAGGGGCCAGAGCAGACTGGAAATGGAGTAGGCCTTGGAAAAGTTACCCTCAGTGATGAGGTTGGGGTAAAAGCTGTCGTAGGCCACGGAATAGGCGCTGTTGATGGCGCCGGTAATCAGGCAGAAGGCCAACAGCAGCAGGTAGTTGAACCAGCCCTGCCACATGAGCAGGAACATCAGCAGATAGAGACTCGCGGACAGAAAGTCCAGCCGATAAATCACTTTCTTCCGGCTCATCCGGTCCAGGTACGGCCCCGCCAACAGGGGGACAATTAGAACCGGGAGCTGAAAACAGATGTTAAAAATCGCGTATAAAAGGGTGGACCCGGTGTAGTCCAGCACCATAATGCTCATGGCAAAGCCGGACATATTGCTGCCCACCATGGACACCACACTGCCCAGTGTGATGATGGTGAAATCCCGGGTCCACAACGTAGACGGGGTACTCAAAACTCTCCTCTCTCGCAGAACAATACGATTGGAAAACGCCGCTCCAAGTGGTATACTGTCACTGCCAGGCCATACGCCCTCTCCGTCACGGCTTACGCTGTGCCACCTCTCCCAAAAGGAGAGGCAAAGAGGTATGGTGCTGTCCTTTTGGCTCCCCTGTGCAAGGGGAGCTGTCAGCCGCAAGGCTGACTGAGGGGTTGACTTGTTCCCTTGTCCCTGATACGGGTCTGGGTGTCCGTCAATCCCTCCGTCACGGCTTACGCCGTGCCACCTCCCTTTACGCAAAGGAGGCTTTGGATGCAGCATATCAGACAAGGAGGAGTTCTCCTATGAAACGAACAAAACTTCTCACTCTTCTCTGGGCGGCTGTTTTGGCTCTGGTGGTGCTCACCGGCGCCATCGCCGCGCCCATTTTGTGTCGCCCCTTCTACTATGCCCACATCGACGCCTTGGACCTGACCGAGCGGATCGGCCTGTCTGAGACCGAGATCCGCCGGGCCTTTGACGAGATGATGGACTACTGTATGGGCGGCGACACCTTTTCCACCGGCATCCTCCCCCATTCCCAGGCGGGGGAAAGCCACTTTGCCGATGTGCGGGGTCTGTTTTTGCTGGATCTGCGCCTGTTGGCGGCGTCCCTCGGGGCCGGGGTGGTGCTCTTTGTCCTCTCCCGGGTGACAAAACGCCGCTGTGCCCCCATCCTGGGCCGTGGCCCCGGCTTTTGGGCGGGCGTGGGGCTGGGGGGCAGCTTTGCCCTGGTGGGCGGCCTGGCGGCCCTGGACTTTGACCGGGCCTTTGTGACCTTCCATCACCTGTTCTTCCCCGGCAAGGACAACTGGATTTTTAATCCCGCCACCGACCCCATCATCTTCATCCTCCCCCAGGAGTTTTTCCGAAACTGTGCCCTGCTCATTTTAGGGCTGCTGCTGGGTGGATGTATTTTGATGATCGTGTGGGATTTTCTCAGGCCAAAGGCACGGGTCTGAAACTCTCCCCCACTTCCACAGCGGAAAAGCTCCCTGCGGAAATCTCGGTGATCCGGGCTCCGAAGGGGCCTTCCTGCCCCTCGGGCAGCAGGGCGTGGATGGTAACATGGTCGGTGTAGTCCACGTCCCCCACCACTCCGTCCAGGGCGGACACCTCCACCTTCACCCGCTCGAAGTAGTTGTAGGGGCAGTCCACCAGCACCTCCACCCAGCGGCGCACCACCGAAATGCCAGAGGCATCCAGGGCCAGCTTGGACGCCTGGGTGTAGGCCCGCACCAGTCCCCCCGCTCCCAACAGAATCCCACCGAAGTAGCGAGTGACCACGCAGCAGACGTTGGTCACTCCTTCTTTTTGGAACACTCCCAGCATGGGCTGGCCGGCGGTGCCCTGGGGCTCCCCATCGTCGGAGTAGCGCACCGCGCCGTCCTTGACGAGGTAGCACCAGCAGTTGTGCCGGGCGTCGTGGTACTTCTTCTTTGCCCACTCGATGTGGGCCCGGGCCTCCTCCTCGGTGTCCACCGGCCACACGTGGCCGATGAACTCGGAGCGCTTCTCCACCAGGGTGGCCTGGGCCTCCCGGGTGGGGATGAGGTATTCACTCATGTGCGTTCAGTCCTCCCAGTCCTCTTTGTGGGGTTTCCAGCCCTCCACCAGAGGGCCCAGGCGGCCGATGGTCTTGGGGGTGCACACCGCCACCACGTCGATGGTGTCGGTGTAGTCCACCTTTTCCACCTTGCTCTCCCGGTAGAGGGTGTCCAGCACGCCCCCCTGGTCGTAGGGCAGGTGGATGGTGACCCTCCTGGCGCCGTTGTCCAGATGGCGGCCAATGGCGGCCAGCAGATCCGGCAGCCCCGCCCCGGTGCGGGCGGAGATGGTGACGATGTCCTCCCCGTGG
>DVKO01000051.1 GCA_018715985.1 Candidatus Enterenecus avicola | reverse complement strand
AGTTTTCCCATCCGAAGATGGGAAAATAAATTGAAATCTGTTTTTTCGGGGACATGAGCATCGAAAAAAACACATCTGGAGCCCGCCAGTGTGGAATCGGGTCGTCCTTTGACCCGATTATGCGCGCAGCGGGCTGCATCCCCTCGAAAAAATGCTTGCATTTTTGAGAAGCGTGTCGAACTTTTTCGACACGCTCAGCTCCCCTTGCACAGGGGAGCCTTTGGATATGGTCGGGGCCTTCACCGTTTTGGTTTGTGCCACTGACGACACGCCGTAATTCTTCATGATCGTACCATTTACAGAGGAGAACACCATGACAGAGAAACCCGTTTCCCGCAAGTGGGTGCCGGAATATGAGGGCACCCTGCGCAGCCATATGATCAAGATCCCCACCTGCATCTCCGAGTGCTCCGGCATCCGGGTTTTCGGGCGGCGCATCAAGTCCCTGGCCTTCACCACCGACGTGGCGGTGATCCGCAACATCAACGCCGACGCCGTCATGGCCGTCTACCCCTTCACCCCCCAGCCCGCCATTCACCGCGCGGTGATGCAGGCTGCCGATATGCCGGTCTTTGTGGGGGTGGGCGGCGGGGTCACCCGGGGCCTGCGGGTGGTGAACCTGGCCAACGACGCCGAGCACGAGGGCGCCTTCGGCGTGGTGGTCAACGCCCCCACCCACAACGACGTCATCCGCCGGCTCAAGCAGGTGCTGGACATCCCCGTGGTGGTCTCGGTGGTGTCCCCTCACACCG
Source organism: Candidatus Enterenecus avicola (assembly GCA_018715985.1). Classification (GTDB taxonomy): domain Bacteria; phylum Bacillota; class Clostridia; order Oscillospirales; family Oscillospiraceae; genus Enterenecus; species Enterenecus avicola. The sequence goes on along the minus strand of DVKO01000051.1, from coordinate 6,602 downwards.
ACATTGCCGCCCGGCTGGAGGCGGGGGCGGACATTCTCAATGTGTCCGGCGCCAAGAATACCCCTGAAATCGTCCGTTCCATCCGGGAGAGCTTCCCCAACGTGCCCATCATCGCCACCGGCGGCCCCACCGACCAGACCATTCTGGCCACCATTGCCGCCGGGGCCAACGCCATTACATACACCCCTCCCAGCAGCGCGGAATTGTTCGCCGTATCCATGCAGCGATACCGCCAGGAGCAGGGGGAAATCTGAGCGTCTCAAATGCGGCAAACCTTCCATCCCCCAGGGCTCAGCCTTTGGGGGATTTGTTTTTCGGAACATTAGTTAAATAGGTAGCAAAGAGAAGAAAAGATGAAAAAATAACGAAAAATACAAAAAAGCCGCAGATTTCACAAAAAGAAGTATGGAACTTTTTTGCCAAAAATATTAAAAAAGGATTGAACTGAATTGACAAACGTGGTACAATTTTAGCATAATCGGGTAAAATGTGATTTGAAAAAGTTTTTGACATTTGTGTCGGAGAAAGAGGTGAGAAACTATGGCATTCGAAGCCATCCAAAAGGTCACCCAGACCGAGGAGAGCAGCCGCAGCCAGAAGGCGGAGGCCGCTGCCCAGGCCAAGAAGATCGTTTCCGACGCCCAGCGGGCCGGCAAGGCTCTGGTGGAGCAGGCCCGGGCTGAGGCGGAGGAGCAGGTCAAGGCCATGATGGCCCAGGCCGAGGAGCTGGCAGCTCAGCAGTCCCGCCAGGTGCTGGAGGGAAATGCTGTGGCCTGTGAGGCTCTGAAGCAGGAGGCCCGTGGCCGCCTGGACCGTGCGGCTGACCTCATTGTTGGAAGGGTAGGGAAAGACTGATGGCAATCGTAAAAATGAAACGGCTGCGCCTGATGGGGATGCGGTCGGATCGGGAGAGTCTCCTCCACCTGCTGCAAAAGCTGGGGTGTGTGGAGGTGGACGAGCCTGCCATTGATCTGTCCGACCCCAACTGGTCGGCGTTGGCCAAGCCCGACGGACGGGATCTGTCCAACGCCAAGGAGCGCAGCGCGCTGCTCAACCATGCGTTGAGCGTATTAAAGAAGTACGCCCCTGCCAAGGAAGGGCTGTTCCGCATCCGGCCCAAGCTCACCGAGCAGGAGCTGTTTGACCCCGATTTCTACCGTCAGGGACTGGAAACGGCCCAGGCGGTTGTGGATGGAGAGCGGGAGCTGGCCTCCCTCACCGCCGAGCAGGGCAAGCTGCAGACCCAGAAGGCCGCCTTGGCCCCCTGGCTGCCCCTGGATGTGCCTCTGGAGCTGTCCGGGGACGAGAATGTGGCGGTGATCTTCGGCACCATTTCCGCCAAGGCGGATTACGCCGCCATGGAGGCGGCGGTGGCCCAGGCCAGTGACCTGACCAGCCTGACCTATGCCAGCGCCGACCGGGATTTGCAGTACTTCCTCCTCATCTGCCACAAGGACGTGGAGGAGGCCTGCTGCGAGGCCATGCGGGAGTTTGGCTTCTCCCGCTCCAACGTCCGGGGCTGGACGGGGACGGCGGCGGACAACGACCGGATGCTGGACAACCAGCTGGCAGTGGTGGCCCAGAAGATGGACGAGACCAAGGAGCACATCGCATCCTTTGCCCCCCACCGGGAGGCACTGCGGCGGTGTGTGGACCGGGCGGTACAGGACATCGCCCGGGAGGAGGCCAAGAGCCGCCTGGTGGACTCCGAGTGCGCCTTCTTTTTGGAGGGCTGGGTGCCTGTCCCTGATGAAGAGGCTTTGGTTCATGCACTCAGCGACTATACGTGCTGCTGGGAGACCTGGGCGCCGGAGCGGGAGGAGTATCCCTCGGTGCCGGTCAAGCTCAAGAGCAATCTGCTCACTGAGCCATTGACCACCATCACCACCATGTACTCTCTGCCGGCCTACGACGGAGTAGATCCCAACGGTCTGATGATGCCCTTCTATGTGTTTTTCTTCGGGTTTATGTTCGCCGATTTGGGCTACGGTCTGATTTTGGCGGCGGCGACCCTGTTTATCCAGTGGAAGATACGGCCAAAGGGCGGCTTCGGCCAGCTGGTGCGGCTGATGATCATGTGCGGGATCTCGTCTGCGGTGATCGGCCTGTTGACCGGCGGATTTTTCTCGGACTTTATTGTCCGGTTCACCGATATGCTGGGTCTGCCCCAGCCGGTCATCCCATTCCTGTCTGTGCCGGAGGGCAGCGGTGTACCCGGCCCCGTGCTGGACGTGATGGGCAATCCCATGAGTGTGCTGGTGTTCTCCCTGGTGGTGGGCCTGGTGCAGATCGTGGTGGGCATGGCGGTGAAGTTCTGGATGCTGTGCCGGGACGGTCAGGTGCTGGACGCCATTTTGGATGTGGGCACCTGGTGGGTCATCTTTGTGGGCATTGCTCTGTTTGCCTTGGGCGTGGGCAATGTGGCCGGATACCCGGTGGTACTGATTTTGGGCTGCCTGATGCTGCTGGGTCAGGCCCGGAACGCCAAGGGCATTGGAGGAAAGCTGGGAGCGGTGATCGGCGGGGTGTACAACGGCGTCACCGGCTATTTTGGGGACATTCTCTCTTACTCCCGACTGATGGTTATGATGCTGGCCGGATCGGTCATCGGACAGGTGTTTAACATCCTGGCCGCCATGCCCGGCGGAGGCCTGCCTCCGGCGGTGGGGATTCCCATCTTCTTTGTGATTTTCCTGGTGGGCCACAGCTTTAACATCGGTCTGAACATCATCGGCACCTATGTGCATACGTCCCGTCTGCAATACCTGGAGTTCTTCAAACAATTTTATAAAGAGGGGGGACGCCCCTGGCGCCCCTTGGAACTTAACACCAAGTACGTTGATATTGAGGAGGAAAAATAAAATGACCATCAGTGAATTTCTGTCCATGTACGCAGGGCCCTTCTTCGGATTCCTGGGCGCCGCTCTGGCCGCCGGTTTGGCCTGCGTAGGTTCCGCCAAGGGTACCGGCCTGGCCGGTGAGGCAGGCGCCGGTCTGCTGGCTGAGGATCCCTCTCAGTTCTCCAAGTGCATGATCCTTCAGGTCATCCCCGGCACCCAGGGCCTGTACGGCCTGGTCATCGGCTTTTTGGCGCTGATGAAGATGGGTCTGTTTAACGGCACCGTGTCCCAGCTCACCGTAAATAACGGCCTGCTCATTCTGGCTGCCTGCCTGCCCATGGCACTGGGCGGCCTGCTCTCCGGCATTGCCCAGGGCCGTGTGGCTGCCGCTTCCGTAAACATTGTGGCCAAGAACCCCAACGACTGGTCTAAGGGCATGGTGCTGTGTATCATCGTGGAGTTTTACGCCATTTTGTCCCTGCTGATCTCCTTCCTGATGATTATGTTCGGCTTCTAAGCTGAGGGGGAGACTATGGACGGAATTGAGAAGATCATAGATCGTATCAGCGGTGATGCCCAGCGGGAGGTTGACGATGTGCTGGCCCAGGCCCGGGCAGAGGCGGACAAGATCCTGTCCCAGTACCAGGCCCAGGCTCAGGCAGAGGCCGACGACATTCTGACCCGTGGGGAGAAGGCCGCCGTGGAGCGGGGCGAACGGCTGGCCAGTGTGGCTCAGCTGGAGTGCCGCAAAGAGGTGCTGGCGGCCAAGCAGGAGGTCATTGAAGAGGCCTTCCAGCTGGCCATGGACAAGCTCACCCAGCTGCCCCAGGAGGCATATGTCTCCCTGCTGGCTGATCTGGCGGTGGAAGCCTCTTCCAAGGGCAACGAGAAGCTCATCTTCTCCGTGGCCGACCGGGCCCGGGTGGGCAAGGCTGTGGTGGTGGCCGCCAACGAGAAGCTGGGAGACAAGGGTCAGCTGACCCTGGCCCAGGAGACCCGCCCCATGCAGGGCGGCTTCATCCTCAGCGACGGGGCGGTGGAGGTCAACTGCACCTTCGAGACCCTGGTGCGCCTGCAGCGGGGCACCCTGTCCACCCAGGTGGCAGGGGTGCTCTTTGACTGAGCCGCCTCATCCACACATGAGACAGGAAAAGGGGGACGGCACATTGTCACGGAAAAAAGACTTGGACTATCTGACCATATCCGCCCGCATCCACGCCATGGAGACCCGGCTTTTGAACGCCGAGCGTGTGGAGCGGATGATCGAGGCCAGGGAGCTGACCGAGGCTGCCAAGGTGCTCACCGAGTGCGGATATGAGGACCTGGGGCAGGTGACGGCCCAGGGGATCGAGGAGATGCTCTCCAAGGCCCAGACCGACCTGTTCCACGATTTGAGCACCGCCGTGGGCAACCGGGCGCTGCTGGACGTGTTCCGCTGCACCTACGACTACCACAACGCCAAGGTGCTGGTGAAGGGGGAGGCCCTGGGGGTGAACCAGGAGTCTCTGCTGGTGGGGGGCGGACGCTACGCCCCCGCCCGCCTGGCCGAGGACTACGGCCGGGAGGATCTGCGGGGCTACGCAGAGATCTTCCGCCGGGGCATTGCCCGGGCTCGGGAGACTTTGGGCGCCACAGGAGATCCCCAGCTGGCGGATTTTATCCTGGATCGGGCCTGCTTCGAGGAACTCACCGACCTGGCCCAAAAGGCGGACAGCAAGTTTGTTCAGGAATATGTGGCCCTGTCCATTGACGTGGCCAATCTGCGCTCCTGTGTGAGAGCCGCACGGCTGAACAAGGGCGGGGAGTTCCTCCAGCAGGTGCTGGTGCCCGGGGGAACGGTACCCCTGCGGACGCTGGCGCTGGCCAAGGGGGAGGAACTGGGCAATGTGTTTCGCAGTGGCCCGCTGGCCCATGCTGCGGCTCTGGGTGCGGCTGTGTCTGCTCCCGGCTCCGGCGCACTCACTGAGTTTGAGCGGGAATGCGATGACGCAGTGATGGATTATCTGTCTGCTGCACGGCGGGTGGCCTTTGGCGAGCAGCCCATTGTGGGCTACCTCTACGCCCGTCAGGCGGAGATGACCGCCATTCGCACCATTTTGTCCGGCCGCATGGCGGGGCTGGATGGGGACACCATCCGGCAGCGCCTGCGCCGCACCTACGGTTAAAGGAGGGGAGCGGACATGGCAAGCTATCACATCGCCGTTGTGGGCGACAAGGACAGCGTCCTGGGCTTCAAGGCCCTGGGTCTGGCCACCTTCCCCGTGGACAGCGTGGACCAGGCCAAAACCACCCTCCACACCCTGGCCAAGGAAAACTATGGGATCATCTATCTCACCGAGACTCTGGCCGCCAGTATGGAAAGCGACATCGCCCGCTACAAGGACGAGCTGACCCCCGCCATCATCCTCATCCCCGGCAAAGAGGGCAGCTTGGGCATCGGTATGCGCAACATCAAAAAAGCGGTGGAGCGTGCGGTAGGCGCCGATATTCTTTGATGGGGCAATCCCTCGTCATGACGGCTGCGGTTCTGACGGGCCCTTTTGCGCCATACCATCGTTGTGACTTTTTGAAATCCACAAAGGATTTCTGCAAAGCCACGCCTCGGTCTGACACAAAATTGCTCCGCCATACCACTTGCCGTTATGTCTCGGCATTGCCATGGCGTGTTTGGATACACAAAAATCAAAACCTAGAAAGAAGGTTTCGACAATATGGGTAAAGTAGTTAAGGTCTCCGGCCCCCTGGTGGTGGCCACCGGCCTGTCGGATGCCAATATGTCCGACGTGGTGCGGGTGGGTCCCCAGCGTCTGATCGGTGAGATCCTCACCATGAACGGCGACGCTGCCTCCATCCAGGTCTACGAGGAGACCTCCGGCCTGGGCCCCGGCGCCGAGGTGGTAACCACCGGTTACCCCATGAGCGTGGAGCTGGGCCCCGGCATGATTGAGAATATCTACGATGGAATCCAGCGACCCCTGGAGGAGATCATGAAGAAGGTGGGGGGCAACAACCTGCCCCGCGGTGTGGAAGTGCCGCCCATCGACTACGAAAAGCTGTGGGACTTCACCCCCGTGGCCAAGGCCGGGGACCAGGTGGAGGGGGGCGATGTCATCGGCACCGTCCCCGAGACCCCCGTGGTGCTCCACAAGATCATGGTGCCCCCCTACCTGAAGGGCACTCTGAAGAGCGTTACCCCCGCCGGCTCCTACAACGTGAAGACCGTGGTGGCCGTTTTGACCAAGGAGGACGGCACCGACGTGGAGATCACCATGAGCCAGCGCTGGCCCGTGCGTGTGGGCCGTCCCTACAAGCACAAGTATCCCCCGGTGCGCCCCCTGTCCACCGGACAGCGCATTGTGGACACCTGCTTCCCCGTGGCCAAGGGCGGCACCGCCGCCATCCCCGGCCCCTTCGGCTCCGGCAAGACGGTGATGCAGCATGCGGTAGCCAAGTTCTCCGACGTGGACATTGTCATCTACATTGGCTGCGGCGAGCGCGGCAACGAGATGACCGACGTGCTCCGGGAGTTCCCCGAGCTGGTGGACCCCCGCACCGGAGAGACCCTGATGAAGCGCACCGTGCTCATCGCCAACACCTCCGATATGCCCGTGGCCGCCCGTGAGGCGTCTATCTACACCGGCATCACCATCGCGGAGTACTTTAGAGACATGGGCTACGCCGTGGCCGTTATCGCCGACTCCACCTCCCGGTGGGCCGAGGCGTTAAGAGAGATGTCCGGCCGTCTGGAGGAGATGCCCGGCG
>DVKO01000006.1 GCA_018715985.1 Candidatus Enterenecus avicola | reverse complement strand
ATCACGTCGGCGGAGGGCCGCTGGGTGGCGATGACCAGGTGCATGCCGGAGGCACGGCCCATCTGAGCCACCCGGCAGATGGACTCCTCCACCTCCTTGGCCGCCACCAGCATCAGGTCGGCCAGCTCGTCGATGACCACCACAATTTGGGGCAGGGGTTCCTTGCCTTCCTTCCGGGCGTGGTTGTTGTAGGAGGCCAAGTCTTTCGCTCCCACCTCGGAAAAGGCCTTGTACCGCTTCATCATCTCGCACACCGCCCATTGCAGGGCGCCTGCTGCCTTCTTGGGGTCGGTGACCACCGGAATGAGCAGGTGGGGAATGCCGTTGTACACCCCCAACTCCACCATCTTGGGGTCTACCATAATGAGACGCACCTCGTCGGGGGTGGCCTTGTAGAGCAGCGAGACGATCAGGGAGTTGGTGCACACCGACTTACCAGAGCCGGTGGTACCGGCAATGAGCATATGGGGCAGCTTGGCGATGTTGCCCACCACGCAGTTGCCCCCAATGTCCTTGCCCACGGCAAAGGACACCTTGGAGGGGCTGTCGGTAAAGGCCCGGTCGCTGATGACGTCCCGAATGGCCACCGGGCTGACCTGGCGGTTGGGCACCTCGATGCCCACCGTGGAGATCTTGTCGGGAATGGGGGCCACACGCACCGCCGAGGCCCCCAGGGCCAGGGCAATGTCGTCGGAGAGGTTGGTGAGCTTGTTCAGCTTCACCCCCTGCTCCAGCTCCAACTCATACCGGGTCACCGAGGGGCCACGGGTGACGTTGACAATGTGGGCGTCCACCCCGAAGGACGCCAGGGCGTCCTGGAGCCGCTGCTGGTTGGTCTGCAGCTCACCGGCGGCGGCAGCGGCCATGCCGGTGCCCTCAGCCAGCAGAGATACAGGGGGATAACGGTACACCCCGGTCTCCTGCTCCATCCCCGCCTCGATCTCCTGGGCCACCTGGGCATGGGCCTGCTGGGCCTCCTGTCGGGTGACCTTGTCCATAGCAGGCTGCGGGGCGGCGGGCTTGTGCTCCGCCGTCTGGGCCACCGCCTGCTTCTCCTCCGGCTCCGTCTCCGGCAGGGGGAAGATCTCCGGCATATCCTCGTATTCCGGCGGCTCCTCCTCCATGGGCGGGGTGATCGTGTCGGTGAGCACCTGATCCGGTGTGGGCACCTTGGAGACCCGATCGAAGAGTTTCTTCTTGCGCACCGTGGTCACGGGACGGGTTGGCTCCTTTTCCAGCACCACCTCGCCATCCACCGGGATGTCGATGTCCGCCTTTTTGCCCTTCTTCCGGTGGACAAGAGGCTCAGGCTCTGGTTCCTCCACCTGAGGCTCTTCTTCCTCTTCCCACAGTTCCTCCCGGGCCTCCTCCCGCTCCTCCAGCCAGCCCCGGACATCCAGGTACACCTCCACCAGGGTGCGGTTGAAGGCGTAGAGCAGGGTGGGAATGGCGGCCAGGATCAGCACCACCAGTCCGCCCACCTGGCTGAAGGCGTAGCGGAAGGACATGGCGATCATGCCGGCCACCACGCCGCCGGAGCTGCTGCGCAGCCCAGACTGCCAAAGCTGTTCCACCAGGTTCCACCCCCAGGTAAAGCGACTGCCGCTGAGGATCAGGTGGAGAATTGCGCCCAGGAGCGCAGGGAGCAACAGGGCGCAGGTCAGCCGCAGCCGCACCGGGCGGCGGCGGTGAAAGAGCAGAATGTACCCACACAGCAGCAGCACAGGGGGAGCCAGATAGTAGCCATACCCGAACAGGCCCCGCAGCAAGTCACAGAACAGGTCAATGAAAGCGGCCCGGACACCAAAGTAGCCGAAGGAGCCAAAAAAGGCCAACACCAGGCACACCACTCCCCCGATCTCCCGATGGAAGGAGGGCGCAGCAGGTGCCGCCTTCTTCCGTCCGGAGTGGGAGGTGGTCTTTTTCCCAGTGGATTTTCCAGCAGCAGATTTGCTCTGGGTCCGTTTCCCGTTGCTTTGTGTGGTTTTCTTTTGTGTCGAAGCCATGGCTTCCTCCTAACCTTAGAGTACAATAAAGCCGGCGATCAGGGAGACAATACCCACGATCCAGCAGTAGTATGCAAAGTTGCCGAACTTCCCTTTGTTGGCCAGCAACCGCACCAGTTGAATGGAGAAATACCCCACCACACCGGCCACCACCATACCGGCGATGTACATGGGCAGCAGACTGGTGTCAATACCCTGATCTCCAAAGGCCCTGACCACCTTGAGCAGGGTGGCACCCAGCACCGCAGGCAGCGAGAGCAGGAAGGAATAGCGCACAGCAAATTTCCGGTTGAAGCCCAGCAACAGGCCGGCGGAAATGGTGCTGCCAGAGCGGGAGATGCCGGGAATGGTGGCCACACCCTGGGCAATGCCCACCAGCAGCGCATCCTTCACCGTGGCAGTGCGGGCAGTCTTGCGCCCGTCGCCCACGCGGTCAGAGAAGAAGAGGATACAACCGGTGACCAGCAGCATCACGGACACAGCGGCGGGGTAGTTGCCCAGCCCCTCCACCAGCCCCTCCAGCGGGAGCACCACGAAAAGGGGCAGCGTGCCCACAATGACCATCATAACCAGGCGGCGCGCCTCCGGGGGTCTGGACTCCCGGGAACCGTGGCCTCCAAACAGGGAGCCAACGCCTTTGAAAAACTCCACGATCATCTCTGCAATGTCTTTCCGATACACCACGCATACGGCGATCAAGGTGGCAAAGTGCAACAGGATGTTGAACAGGTTATCCACCTCTTCCATCTTGAAAAAGTGCTGGAGCAGCGTCAAATGGCCAGAGCTGGAAATGGGCAGAAACTCCGCAACCCCCTGGACAAATCCCATAAAAATCGCCTCGAGCAAGGACAAGGTCATCACCTCATTTATATTTTTGCCCGGTGTCTGTCCCGGTGCATCATAGTATATTATCATATTCCCGGCCTAAATACCAGTTATTTTCTCAAGTTCCAGACAAATGTTGAATTTTCCCACTTTTGCCGTGCCGATAGACAAGCGGAGCACCCCACACACTTGGGGGTGCTCCGCTTTTTCAGCGCTGGAACTGCTCAGCGCTTCTGGTTGCTCTTAGCGCGGTAGACCACGATGGCGACCACCACCACGGCACATACCACCAGCAAGGTGACCCACAGCGTCATGTTGTTCTGATCTCCCGTGGGCGGGACGTTGTCCGTCACGGGGGCATCCGACACGCCGGGGGTGGGCTCAGCAGAGGGCTGAGCGGTGGGCTGGGCAGTGGGCTCAGCGGTAGGCTCCGTGGTGGGTTCCACGGAGGGCTCTACGCTAGGCGTAGGCTCAGGGGCCTTCTCCAGGGCCTTCACCGCATTGTCCAGGGCGGTCAAAGCGTCGTCCACCTGGGTCTGAGAGGCAGTATCGCTGTCCAGCATCTGCCGGGCAGCCGCCAGGGCGGTCTGGAAGGCGCTCCAGCTCGCGGCGGTGTAGTCCTCCTCCTGGAGCTTCTCCGCCTCGGTGATGGCGGCCTGGAGTTTGCTCTTATCCACCACCACGGGGGCGGGGGCCTTCTCCAGGGCCTTCACCGCATTGTCCAGGGCGGTCAAAGCGTTGTCCACCTGGGTCTGGCTGGCCTCGTCGTCTTCCGCCACGGTCTTGGCAGCCGCCAGAGCGGTCTGGAAGGCGCTCCAGCTCGTGGCGGTGTAGTCCTCCTCCTGGAGCTTCTCCGCCTCGGTGATGGCGGCCTGGAGTTTGCTCTTGTCCACCTGTGCAGGCAGCTCAGGCAGTCCATCCAGGGCATCGGTGAGGGCTGCCACGCTCTGCTCCACCTCTTCCGCCGTGGCCAGGGGGCTCTGGCTCAGGGCCCGAGCCATCACCACAGCCTCAAACAGGGCCTGCTCCTCCGCAGAGCCCCGATGCTCAAAGGTCAGGGTTCTCTCGGTCACAGCCTGCTCTGCCTCGGTCAGTTTGGCATTCAGCTGGGCCTTGTCCACCGTCTCATACACCAGCATTTCCTGGAGCTTGTAGGTGCCGCTGGATTGGCTGCCCTGCATCTTGACAAATCGGGCCTCCACAGGAGCGTCCAGGGTCACGCTCTGACGGGCAGCGGTGTTGCCGGAGACCACCTTGGCCTCCGTCCAGCTCGTGCCGTCCAGAGAGGTCATGATCTTGATGTCACGGCCGATGCCGTCGGTGCGCCAGTGGAGATCCACCTGGGAGATGGTGCGCACCTGGCCCAGGTCAATGGTCAGGGAGCTGTCGCCGTGATCGCCCTGCCAGTAGGAGTAGATCTCCGAGGAGCTGTCGTTGTTGTCGGTGAAGGTCTCACCGTCCACCGCCTTCATAGCGATGCGGGTGCGCTGCACGCCGTTGTCCTGGCCATTGGCGTCGCTGCTCTTATAGGAGTCGCCGCCGGCGTAGGCGTTCTGGGCCACGTTCACCATGCCGTCATCGGTGCCCGCCACCTCCTGGGCGGAGAGGGCCTTGTTGTACACCTTCAGGTTGGCCATCTGGCCGTGGAAGTCCTGGCCGATCTTCTCCAGAGGCAGCAGCACCGAGGAGTACATGGTGGACACCGCATTGGGACCCACGCCGTCCTGGTCCTGCTTCTGGGAGAGGAAGGTCACCAGCTGGCCGTCCACATACAGGCGGGTAGCTTGGAAGGTGCCCACGATGGTGATGTTCACGGCAGTGCCGTCGGTGGGAACCTGGTAGTTAAAGTCACGGGTGAAGTAGTTCACGTCGGCACTCAAGCTGCCGTCCGCAGTGCCCGCCACCTGGATGCGCCCGTCATAGCCGGAGAAGAGAGAGGACTCGGTGGTGTTGGCGGTGCCATCCTGAGCGGTGAGCTTCAGGTCAAAGGAGACGGTGTAGGGGTAGGACAGAGTCTTGAGCTGGGTCTCCAGCAGGGTGTTCCCATCGAAGGTGAGCCAGCCGTCAGACACGCTGCCGCCGGTGAGGGTGGCATCATAGCCGTTGCCGCTGGCGTCGTAAACCTTGCTGCCGTCGGCAGAGACGTTGTGGAAGTCGTAGTCCAGCACCAGGGAGCTGGCGCTGTCCACGTCCATGGCGATCTGGGTACCGGGGCCCTCGGCCAGGCGGTCGGCACGCAGCTCGTACTCGGTGAAGGTGTCGTCCTCCTCGGTGCCGCCCCAGGTCTTTTCACTGAGGATGGACACGGTGCGCAGCACACGCTGGTGGATGTCCTTCTCGGTCATACCCTCCTGGCTCTGGTCGCCCCACACCACGCCCTTGGCGCCCAGCAGGTTGGGCTCACCCATCAGGGTGTTATAGCCGCCAAAGTTGGTGGGATTCCAGTCATAGAACAGGTACTCGGCGTTGGGTACATCCCGGTTGGTACGGCCGGGGTTGGCATACAGGAAAGCGTCCCGGCAGTTGATGACCTGATACCCTTCCGCCACACGCTCGGAAGCACGCTCATAGTTGGTGTGCCAGATGTCCAGCTGGTAGTCCGCTGCCAGCTCCTGAGCGGTCTTGCCCAGGGCAGTCTGCGCGGTGGCAAAGCTGCCGGTGCCGGCGCCCCACATACGGATCTTGGTGTCCGCACCCAGGTTATCCTGGATGGTCTCACGCAGCGAGTCGGCAAACTTGGCAAAGGCGTTGTTGGTCTCTGTGTTGTGCACCCAGTACTCGTCGGCGCCGATGTGCACCACGTCGCCGGACACCACCGGGTCATTCCCCTCCGTGTATTCGTTCCACAGCGTGGTGGCGAACTGGAGGGCACGGTCCTTGTTCTCACCGGTCAGGTCCAGCAGCTCCAGATACCCCTTGGTGCTGGTCCCGCCGTTGAGCATGGTCCCGCCTTCCAGCCAGTCGATGTTGTCCGGGTTCTCCTCGGCGTACTTGTTGTAGAGCAGGGAGTGGCCGGGCATATCCAGCTCGGTGAGCACATACATTCCCATGTCCTCACACATCTGGGTCAGCTCCCGCCACTGCTCCTTGGTGTAGGTGGGGTTGCCCTGATAGTCGGCATTGTTGTTGTAATAGTCGGAATTGATGAGGTCCTCCGGAACACCTGCGTGCTTGGTCTCTGAGGTCAGACTGGGGAACTCCTCGCTCTCCAGGCGGTGGAAGCCGGAGTGTGTGTCAACTGTGGCGTTGTTGATGTTGCAGTTGTCGTTGTCGTTGACGTGGAGGTGGAACTCGTTCATCTTGTACCACAGCATGATCTTGGCATAGTCCTTGAGCTGCTGGTAACGATAGGGAGTCCGGGCCACGTCCAGCATCAGGCCACGCACCTCATAGGCGGGGTAGTCGCGCATGATGCCCTTGGGAATGGACACGTGGTCCTCCGCCTGCCACAGGATCTGCTCGGCGGTGATGGTGCCGTACAGGCAGCCGGTGTAGGTGGGGGCATAGATATGCAGGCCCTGGTCATTGGTGACCATCACATAGCCCTCCTCCCCCACGTCATAGGCGTTGGGGTCGGTGAGGGACTCCAGATAGATGTCGTGGGGCCCGGTGGGGGCGGTACCTGTCTCCACCGTCAGGGTGATGCCGGAGATCTCCTCCACATCGGTCACCAGGTTCTGGGCCACCTTGTCCAGGCCCACGTTGGCCTGGTCGTTGAGGATGACCTTGGAGTCGGCGGTGAGGGTGAAGCTGCCCTCATAGCCGTACCACTCCTGGACGGTGGGGATCACCTCGGGCTTGGGGTTGGGGTTGGTCACCGTGGGGAACCACTCAGTGGGATAGTTGGAGGAGTGGTCGGGCACGGTGACGGTGACGTTTTTCTGGGCGTAGCTGCTCTCGTCACTCTTGTCGGTGAGGCGCAGCAGCAGCGTCACGTCCCGGGACCCGATGTTCCACTGGCTGATGGCGCCGTTGTTGGCCACCACGTTCTCCAGCTCACTGCCCCGCACCACCAGGTCAGCCCCGGCAGCAGTGGCAGGCAGAGTGATCTGGGTGTCACCCACTGCAGGGTTGGACACCGTGACCTTGTTCAGCTCCCCATCCACGTCCACAGGGGGATGAATGTTGGGGTTGGTGCCCATCAGTTCAATTTCCTTAATGTTGACGTTGTTTCCAGCAGGAGCCTGGGCATTGGTCTTGTGGATATACAGCCGCACATACCGGCCCAGCGTGGTAAGAGTCAGACCGGGTTGAGATGCAGTCGTGATGGTATCTGTATTGTCAGTGGTGTTGGCAATGGTCTGCCCTGCCCCGTTGGTGACCCAGGCATTGGCGGAAGGCCGGTCGACAGACACCACCTGCTTCCAGGAGTCCTCCTGCGCCGGAGTGTCTGTGGTCTGGAGCTCATATTTCATGGCCCACACCTTGTTTGCGTAGACGATGCGCACAGAGTCCAGCTTGGAACCAGAGGCACCCAAGTCAATCTGAATCCACTGAGCGGTCTGGGGCTCGTCGTCCTTGGAGTTGCCGGTGACCGTGAAGTCCTTCAGGTCAGGGGAATTCCACTGGGTGTCCGCTGAACCATCTACGGCATTGGCCGCTGCGGTTCCCTCCACGGCGCCGCTGGCGTCCACCGGACGGTTGAGGGCCAGGTTCCAGGGCTCCTCGGTGGGCTCCTCCGGCTCCTGCTCCGGCTTGGCGTAAATCTGAATCTCCCGCAGGCACACGTTGTTGCCGGGAGCATCGGTGTTTACCTTCTCCACATAGAAGCGCACATAGCGCTCCACGGCAGCACCATCCACCAGGGCAGGGTTGCTGGTTGCGGTAATGGTGTCGGTGTTGGCCGCGGAGGCGGGGGTGGTGTTGCCCGTCTCGTCGGCAATGTCCTGACCCTCGCCGTTTTTCACCGCTCCGTTAAAGGGGGAACGCTCCACCCGGGCCAAAGTGGTCCATGCGTCCTCTTCGCCGTTGTCCGAAGAGGTCTGGATCTCGTACACCATGGGCCACACCTTCATGTTGTACCACAGCTTCACGGCCTCGATCTCCACCGCCTCCGTGAAGTCCTCACCCAGGTCTACGGTGAGCCACTGGGGGGTCTGCTCGTCTGTGGGGGTGGCGTTGCTGTCTTTCATGTCGTCCGAGGCCCACTGATAGGTCTCATTGGTAATGCCGTCCACCGCATAGTGGGCGGTGTCCTCGCCCGAAGATACGAACACCTGGCATTGCTCGGTCACCAGCGGTGTGCCGGTCACGGAATTTGCCGTGGTCGTCTCACCTGTGCCCGCCCCCAGGCCGTGCACAGGCAGGCATCCCACCAGGAAGAGCCCAGCCAGCACTGCGCTGAGCCCACGTCGATGCTTCATCGCCTTCATAATATGTATTACCTCCCTTAATTCTTTTGCCTCACAGAATTTCTATTCTATTCTAGCACATTCCATAAATATTGCAAGCACAAATCCGAGCTCCTTGTTTTTTTCACCGCATTCCACACCCTCTTTTCCAATGAATCCGGGTCGAATATTGACACACCCCCGTCTGTCAGGTATGATACAGAAAAAGGCAGGGAGCTTCCCAGCCATCATTTTGGAGTGAATCAACATGAGCAAACGAAAAAAGCAGCAATATGTACAGACCGCCCCCAAGAAGCAGGGCGGCAGCTTTCTCACCAAGGTCATCACGTTTGTGGGTTTTATTTCCGTCATCAACGCCGTCATCTCCCTGGTGGCCGGATACGGTACCTTCCAGACCCAGTGGGCACAGACCGAGTGGACCGCCACCACCGCCCAGGTGGTGGAAGTATCTCAGGGGCATGACGCAAATGAGAATCCCACCCCCGCAGAGATTCGCTATGAATATCAAGTGGACGACACCACCTACCAAGGTACCTTCCAGGAGAACTCCACGGACCTTGCGGTGGGCCTGAGCATACCGATCCGGTACAACCCGGAGCAGCCGGAGGCCTCCACCACCCAGATGACCCTGGATCTTGGTTTTCTGATACAGACCTCCATTTTCGGCATCATAGCCATTGTGTGTATCTATGGTCCCACCGTGTACAATAAGAGAAAAGACCGGACCCAACACCGCCTGCCTGTCCGGTAAAAAAATCCGCTCTGGCTCTCCAGAGCGGATTTCTCATTTTTTCTTGTGTTTTTTGATCCTCTTGCGCAGACAGGCCATGGCGTCGGACAAGCCGCCCAGGTGGTCAATGAGCCCCAACTCCACCGCCTCCCGGCCATAGACGATGCTGCCCATATCGGCGGCCATCTCCTGGGTGTTGAGCATCAGCCCCTCCAGGCGCTCCCGGGAGATGGCGCTGTTCTGGGTGACAAAATCCAAAATCCGCTCCTGCACCCGCTGGAAGTAATGGAAGGTCTGGCTGACCCCGATGACCATGCCGTTGAGCCGCACCGGGTGGATGGTCATGGCCCCGGAGGGCACAATGAAGGATTCCTTGGCGGACACCGCCAGGGGCACCCCGATGGAATGCCCGCCCCCCAGCACCAGGGACACGGTGGGCTTGGACATCCCTGCAATCATCTCGGCAATGGCCAGCCCCGCCTCAATGTCGCCCCCCATGGTGTTGAGGAGGATGAGCAGACCGTCCACCTCGTCGCTCTCCTCCACCGCGGTGAGCAGGGGCAGCACGTGCTCGTACTTGGTGGTTTTGGCCCCCTCCGGGGCCTCCTGGTGGCCCTCGATCTGCCCGATGATGGTGAGGGCCTGTATGGTGCCGCCCCCGCTCTTCACCGTAGAAGTCCCCAGCTCAGTGAGCTGCTGCCCGTCCTCCACTGGCTGGGCCTGTCCGTTCTTGTCCTCTTTTTTCACAAAAGCACCCCCTTCCCGGCCAGTGTTCCCGGGAAGGGGGTGCTTTATACCCAAAGGTTTTGCCTTTTTGAATGTCTTTAGCCTTCGTAGACAGCGCGGCAGGCTGCGTAGGTCATGTAGCAGTCCAGCTTGGACACGGTCTCGAAGGGGGAGTGCATGGACAGCACGGGCACGCCGGCGTCCAGGGTGTCGATGTTGCGGTTGGCCATGTAGCAGGCCACGGTGCCGCCGCCGCCCTGGTCGGCCTTGCCCAGCTCTGCCATCTGCCACAGCACGCCCCGGTCGTCCAGCAGGCGGCGGACATAGCCCACAGCCTCGGCCCCGGCATCAGAGCAGCCGCCCTTACCCCGGGCTCCGGTGTACTTGCTCAGCCCCACGCCGTAGTTGACGTAAGCGGAGTTGTTGCGCTCGTAGACCTCGGCGAAGTTGGGGTCGAAGGCGGCGGTGACGTCGGAGGACAGGCAGAAGGACTTCTCATAGCAGGCCCGCAGAGGTACGTTCTGGCTCTCGCACAGGTCCTCCACAAAGGTGTCAAAGAAGGCGGACTGCATACCGGACACGCCCTCGGAGCCAATCTCCTCCTTGTCCGCCAGCACGCACACGGCGGTACGGCAGGGGGTGCTCTCCAGGTCCAGCATGGCCTTCAGTCCGGCATAGGCGCACACCCGGTCGTCGTGGCCATAGGCGCCCAGCAGAGTGCGGTCGAAGCCGATGTCGGTGGCGTTGAAAGCAGGCACCGCCTCGATCTCAGCGGAGATGAAGTCGGCCTCGGTGATGCCGTACTTCTCGTTCAAAATCTGCATGACCGCCAGCTTCACCCGGCCCTCGCCCTCGTCGTCCTTCAGGGGGCGGCTGCCCACCATCAGGTTCAGGCTCTCGGCGGGAATGGCCTCGCCCAGGGGCTTCTTGGACTGGTCCGCGCCCAGGTGGGGAAGCAGGTCGTTGATGGTAAACTGGGGATCACCGGGGTTGCCGCCCACGGACACGTTGACCACGGAGCCGTCCTTGAGCACCACCACGCCCCGCAGCTCCAGGGGGATGGTCACCCACTGGTACTTGCGCAGGCCGCCGTAGTAGTGAGTCTTGAGGAAGGCCAGCTCACTGTCCTCATAGAGGGGGGTGGGCTTCAGGTCCAGACGGGGGCTGTCGATGTGGGCGGCCACAATGGACACGCCCTGATCCAGAGGGGCGGAGCCGATGACGGCCAGGTTGATGCCCCGGCCCCGGTTGACCCGGTACACCTTCATGCCGGGGCGCAGCTCCATGCCCCGCACCAGGGGCACAAAGCCGGCGGCCTCGATGAGCTCCACCGTGTAGTCCACGCAGGTGCGCTCGGTCTTGCCCCGGTCCAGGAACACCTTGTAGCCCTCGCAGTAGTCAAAAATAGCCCGCTCGGTGGCCTCGTCCACCTTATCCCAGCCGTTCTTCTTCTGGTTGAGCAGCTGCTCACGCAGCAGCTTTCCCTTGCTTGTTTCTTCCATGGGTCTTACCTCCTATGTGTTTATCTGTGCAATATGCGGTCAAACAACGCCGCGGCCTGCTTTTTAAGCTGCCCCGGGTCGTCTCCGTCGTTGTGTAGGGTGTACTGGCAGTGGCGTTCAAAAAAGGACACCGGCTTTTGTGCCTTCACCCGCTTGCGGGCATAGGCCTCATCGATGCCGTCCCGGGCCATGATGCGCCGGGTTCTCGTCTCAGGTCCGGCCACCACCGCCACCGTCACCTGACAGGTGTCTGCCAGGCCACTCTCAATGAGGGCAATGGCATCCACCACTGCCACCTGCTTTCCATCCGCCTGGGCCTTTGCCAGCAGGCGCTGGATCTCCAGGTGGATGTAGCGGTGGGTAATGGCATTCAAGTCCTCCAACGCCTGGGGATCGCCAAACACCTTGGCCCCCAGCGCCTGGCGCTGGAGCACCCCCTGGGCGTCGTAGATGTCAGGCCCGAACCGTCCTTGCAGCTCTTCTCTCATGGGCTGGCAGGACACGGTCAGGTCGTGATAGATGGCGTCAGCGTCCAGCACCGCCGCCCCCATCCCCTCCAGCACGTGGAGCACCGTGGTCTTTCCCGCCCCTGTGGGGCCGGTGAGGCCGATGATGGTGAAGCTCATCCTTCCACCTGGCAGCCCAGTGCCTGCTCAATGGCCTCCCGGCTCAGTCCCCCCTGGCGGAGGATGCGGAAGGGACGCACGGTCAGGTCCACAATGGTGGACTCCACCCCCACCGAACAGGGCCCGCCGTCCAGCACCGCCCCAATGCGCCCGTCCAGCTGCTCCAGCACCTGGGTGGCGT
This sequence comes from Candidatus Enterenecus avicola, assembly GCA_018715985.1. GTDB lineage: Bacteria > Bacillota > Clostridia > Oscillospirales > Oscillospiraceae > Enterenecus > Enterenecus avicola. The sequence continues at coordinate 5,754 of DVKO01000006.1, read as the reverse complement.
TCTTGGGGCTGGGGTGGCCGGAAAGGTTGGCGGATGGACAGGCCAGCGGGTGGCCCAGCGCCCGGATGACCCCCAGGGTGTCCGGGTGGTCGGGGCAGCGCACCCCCTGGGTGGCGCCCCCGGCGGGGACAAGGTCGGGCAAGGTGCCCTTTCCCTGCAAAATCATGGTCAGCGGTCCCGGCCAGAAAGCCTGAGCCAGGGTGTACGCTTCCCCCGGAATGTCCCGGCACACCCCCTCTACCATCTCCATGCCGTCCACCAGCACGTTGAGTGGTTTCTCCTCCGGGCGGCCCTTGGCCTCGTAGTTGGCTCGCACCGAAGCCTCGATGCAGGCGTCCGAGGCCAGGCCGTACACCGTCTCGGTGGGCACCGCCACCAGCCGCCCCTGAGAGAGCAGGTTGGCGGCCTTCTCCACCTCGTGGGGGGCCAGAGTCTGGGTCTGGGGCCGTCCCAGCACCAGGGAGAGCAGCTGTCCGGGGCGGGCCACCAGGTGGTCGGCCCCCTCCTGCTCCAGCTCTTCCCGGCTGCGGAAGCCCCACAGCACCCCGCAGGTGTCCAGCTTGCCGTTTTTGCCGGTGCGGATGTCCACGTTGCTGTCCCCCACAAAGAGGGTGCTCTCTCTCTTGGCCCCCATCCGTTCCATGAGGGCGTAGAGCAAGGTGGGGTCCGGCTTGGTGGGCCGGTGGGGCAGCGCCCCCTGGATGAAGGGGAACACCCCGGGATAGTACCGCTCCACCACAGCACCCGCCAGGGAATGGGCCTTGTTGGTGAGCACGCCGATGCCCACCCCCGACTGCTTCAAGGCGTCCAGCACTTGGGCCATCCCCCAGTAGGGGGCGGTGAGGTCCTCTTTGTGCTGGCCGTAGTAGTCCATGAATTGGGCCAGGGCCTCCTCCAGCTGGGGTTGGGGCGTGCCCTGGGGGGCAAATCGCTCCACCAGCTTGGGAATGCCGTTGCCCACCTTGGTCTTGTAGGCCTCCACCGAGTGGGTGGGCCACCCCCGCTGGGTACAAACCCAGTTGCCGGAGTTGGCCAGGTCGTCAATGGTGTTGAGAAGGGTTCCATCTAAGTCAAAAATCACATGGGTATACATCTGTCTAGCCCTCTCCTTGTTTCAGCCGCTGGGCCCGGTCGGCAGTGATGAGGCCGTCAATGATCTCATCCAGATCTCCGTCCATAACAGCGTCCAATTTGTAAATGGTCAGTCCAATGCGGTGCTCGGTGAGCCGCCCTTGGGGGAAGTTGTAGGTGCGGATGCGCTCGTTGCGCATTCCTGACCCCACCTGGCTGCGACGCTGGTCTCCGTATTCGGCGGAGATGCGCTGCTGCTCCTGATCGTAGAGCATGGAGGCCAAAATGCGCATGGCCTTCTCCCGGTTCTGGAACTGGCTGCGCTCCTGCTGGCACTCCACCACGATCCCGGTGGGCTTGTGGATCAGGCGCACCGCCGAGGAGGTCTTGTTCACGTGCTGGCCCCCGGCCCCGGAGGCCCGGTAGACCTGCATCTCCACGTCGGCGGGATTCAACTGCACATCCACCTGTTCCATCTCGGGCAGCACCGCCACGGTGACGGTGGAGGTGTGGACCCGGCCCCCGGATTCCGTCTCCGGCACCCGCTGCACCCGGTGTACCCCGCTTTCAAATTTCAGTCGGGAGTAGGCCCCGTCCCCTGAGATGGTCAGAGAGATCTCTTTGACCCCTCCCAACTCCGTCTCGCTGGCGCTGTTGACCTCCACCCGCCACCCTCGCTTTTCCGCGTACATGGTGTACATCCGGGTGAGGGAGTGGGCAAAGAGGGCGGACTCCTCTCCGCCCACCCCGGCCCGAATCTCTAAAATCACATTTTTGTCGTCGTTGGGGTCCCGGGGGAGCAGCAGTTCCCGGATGTGCTGCTCCAGCTGCTCCACGCTCTCCTTGGCCGCTGCCAGCTCCTCCTGGGCCAGCTCCTTGAACTCCGGGTCGGAGAGCAGCTCCTCTGCCCCCTTCAGGTCCTCCCGGGCCTTGCACCAGCTGCGGTAGGCGATGACCAGGGGCTCCAGCTCCCGCTGTTCCTTGTTCAGCCGGGACACCAGGTCCGGGTCGTCATAGGTCTCGTTGGCAGCCAGCCGGGCCTCAATTTCCCCGTATCGCTGCTCAATCCCTCTGAGTTTGTCCGTCACGCCCTCACCCCCTGGCCTCTTCCAGCTGGGCGGCCAGGGTCTCCCACTGGGTGTACAGGTGGGCCAGCTCGTCCTCCAGACGGCTGCGCTCCTCGTAGAGTTCCTGGGCCTTCAGGTAGTCGCTGGCGGCGGCCTCCAGCTCCACAGACAGCTCGTCCAGACGGATCTCCGCCTTCTCCACCGCCCGCTCGGCCGCTCGCACCTGCTTTTCCAGCTCCTTGGTGCCGCCGCTGCGTTTGGGTTTTTCCTCCGCCTTGGGCTTCTCCGGCGCTGTTGGGGCCTTGGCGGCGTTTTTCAGCTGGGCCTGCCGCTCTCTCCAGGCCCGGAACTCCCCATAGGTGCCCCGGAAGTCCTGGACATTTCCGTCCTCCAGCATCCAGATGCGGGTGGCAAATTTCTCAATAAAATACCGGTCGTGGGAGACAAAGAGCAGGTTGCCCCCGTACTCCGCCACCGCCTCCTCCATCCACTCTCTCGAGTCGATGTCCAGGTGGTTGGTGGGCTCGTCCAGCACCAGGAGATTGATCTTGCTGTCCATGAGCATACACAGCCGCAGCCGGGACTGCTCGCCGCCGGACAGGGCGGACACCAGCTTGAACACGTCGTCCCCCCGGAACCGGAAGGAGGCCAGACGGTCCCGGGCCTCCTGGGTGGTGCAGTTCTGGGCGTAGAGCATGGTGTCCACCAAGTTGCGCTCCGGGTGATCGAAGTGGATGATCTGGGGCAGGTACCCCACCCGGATGGAGGGGCCTAAATAGATGCTGCCCTGGTCCGGGGCCTCCTCCCCCATGAGGATCTTCAGGAAGGTGGACTTTCCCGTGCCGTTGTCGCCCAGCAGGGCAATGCGCTCCCCCCCTGCCACCTCCAGGTTCAAGTTGGAGAAGAGGGTGCGGTCTCCAAAGCCCTTGGACAGCCCCGTCACCACCATGGCCTCGTCCCCGTGGAATTCCCGCTCCCCAAACCGGGTGGTCATCTTCTTCTCCCGGGTGGGCTTGGCGGTGGTGTTCATGCGCTGGATGCGCTTTTCCATGTTGATGGCCCGCTTGTACTGCTTGTCGTTGCCTTGAAAGGCCCACAGCCGCATCTGCTGGGCGGCCTGCTCCAGCTGGGCGATCTTGGCCTGTTCCTTTTCATACTGGCGCAGCCGCTCCTGATACCGCCGCTCCTTCTCCTCCACATAGAAGGAGTAGTTGCCCGCGTACAGCTCCGCCTTGCCGTCCTGGAGCTCCACCACCCGGCGCACCACCTTGTCCAAAAACCAGCGGTCGTGGGAGATGGCCAGCACGGTACCGGAAAAGTGCTCCAGATACTCCTCCAGCCACTCGGTGGCGTTGAGGTCCAAGTGGTTGGTGGGCTCGTCCAGCAGCAGGATGTCCGTGTCCTCCAAAATGAGGCGGGCCAGGTTGATCCGGGTCTTTTCTCCCCCGGACAGGGCGGAAAAGAGCCGCGCTCTCATATCCGCGTCAATGGACAGGCCGTTGCACACCTTATTCAGCTGGGTCTGGGTGTGGTAGCCGCCCCCCGCCTCAAAGGCGGCGGTGAGCTTGTCATAGCGGGCCATGATCTCGTGGGTGGGGTGATCCCCCATCTGTCCCGCCAGCTCCCCCAACTCCCGCTCGATGTCATGGAGGCGGGAGAAGGCGGTGTCCAGCACGTTCTCCACCGTGTACCCCTCCGGGTAGACAGGGATCTGGGAGATGAGCCCCACCCGCTTGCCGGGGGCCAGGGTGACCGTGCCCTCGTCCGCCTCCACCTCCCCGGTGATGATGCGGAAAATGGTGGTCTTTCCGGCCCCGTTCCGGCCCAGAAGCCCCACCCGCTCCCCGGTGTCCACCTGGAGGGAGAACCCGTCCAGGATTTTTCTGCCCACTTCAAATTCCTTGACCAGGCCGGTCAACTGTATATCAATCATTCCGTTCTCCTCGTCCGCCGGCCCCTTGGGCCCCTCTTACTTCTGGGTCTGGGCGGTCAGATAGTCTACGATCTTCTCAAAGGCCATGGAGCGGGAGGCCTTGACCAGAATGGTCACTCCCGCCCGAATCTCCCGGCTCAGCGCCTCCTTGGCCCCCTCCAAATCGGGGAAGTAGGACACCTGCTCCTGGCTCATGCCGGCCTGCACCGCACCCTGGGCCATGTACTTGGCCAGATCCCCAATGGCAATGAGCCGCTCCACGCCCGCGTGGGCAAAGTATCCGCCCACCGCCTGGTGGAACATGGCGCTGCTGGGCCCCAGCTCCTTCATGTCACCCACCACAGCCACACGGCGGCGGTCCTTGGCGTCGCCCAACACCGCCGCAGCCGCCCGCATGGACTGGGGGTTGGCGTTGTAGGCGTCATTCAAAATCACCACGTCCCCAGGACAGGTGACCACATTCATGCGCATCTTGGTGGGGAGGAAGGCCCGGATGCCCCGGGTGATCTGGTCAGCCTCCATGCCGAACAGCTCCGCCACTGCCGCTGCCATGAGGGTGGGATAGATCATATGGGTACCCAGGGCGGGGATGTCCGCCTGGAACTTGCTGCGGGGGGTCTTGATCTGGCAGGAGATGTGGCTGGCCCCGTCGCTGTCAATGTCAAAGGCAGTGTAGTCCAGCCCCTCCCCACTGCCCACCATCAGGGTGGTCTGGGGCAGCTTTCCCTTCAGGGTGGCCAGCATTTGGTCGTCTCCGTTGAGAATGGCGGTGCCATTGGGCTTGAGATGGTTGAAAATCTCGCACTTGGCGGCAAAGATGGCCTCCCGGCTGCCCAGGTTCTCAATGTGGGAGTCCCCCACGTTGGTGATGAGGGCCACATCCGGCTCCACCAGCTCGCTGAGATAGTCGATCTCCCCGGCGTGGTCCATGCCCATCTCCAGCACACAGATCTCATGGCTGTGGTCCAGCCGCAGCAGGGTCAGGGGCAGACCGATGTCGTTGTTGAAGTTGCCCTCGGTTTTCAGCACCTTGTACTTGGCGCCCAGCACCGCCGCCACCATGTCCTTGGTGGTGGTCTTGCCCACCGAGCCGGTCACCGCCACATAGGGGATGGGAAACATCTCCTTGTAGTACCGAGCCAGGTCCCGCAGGGCCCGCTGGGTGGAGCGCACCTTGATGTAAAACTTCCCCGGCAGGTAGCTCTCCCGCTCCCGGGCGGTGATACACCCCGCCGCGCCCTGCTCCAGGGCACTATTGATAAAGGAGTGGCCGTCAAACCGCTCCCCTTCCAGGGGGAGAAACAGACAGCCCTGGGGGACACTGCGGCTGTCGGTGCACACCTCACTCACCGTCTGATTCAGGTCGGCCTCTCCCCCGATGAGGGTGCCGCCCACTGCCTCCAGCAGCTGCGCCAATGTCAAAGCTTCCATCTCTCACTACTCCTTCGCTCTCAGTGTCCCGCCTTGCGGGCTTTCAGGGACGCCTCAATGATGCGCTCACACAAGCTGCCGTAGTCGATGCCCACCACCGCGGCCTCCTGGGGCAGCAGGCTGGTGGGGGTCATGCCGGGCAGGGTGTTGATCTCCAAAAAATAGGGGGTGCCGTCCTCCGTGACGATAAAGTCGGCCCGGGCGTACACCGAAAGGCCGATGGCCCGGAAGACAGCCAGGGCGGCCTCCCCC
>DVKO01000050.1 GCA_018715985.1 Candidatus Enterenecus avicola | reverse complement strand
GTGACATGGGCTACGATGTGGCCGTCATCGCCGACTCCACCTCCCGCTGGGCCGAGGCTCTGCGTGAGATGTCCGGCCGTCTGGAGGAGATGCCCGGCGAGGAGGGCTACCCCGCCTACCTGGCCTCCCGTCTGGCCCAGTTCTATGAGCGGGCCGGTTCCGTGTCCTGCCTGGGCAGCGACGACCGCCGGGGCTCCCTCACCGCCGTGGGCGCTGTGTCCCCGCCCGGCGGCGACCTGTCCGAGCCCGTCTCTCAGGGCACCATGCGCATCGTCAAGGTGTTCTGGGCCCTGGACGCCCAGCTGGCCTACAAGCGCCACTTCCCCGCCATCAACTGGCTCAACTCCTACTCTCTGTACCTGGACTCCCTGAAGCCCTGGTTTGACGAGCACCTGGGCCGGGACTTTATGGCCAACCGGGAGCGGGCCATGACCCTGCTGCAAAGCGAGGCCAGCCTCAACGAGATCGTGCAGCTGGTGGGCAAGGACTCTCTGTCCCCCAACGACCAGCTGACCCTGGAGTCCGCCCGTATGGTGCGGGAGGACTTCCTCCAGCAGAACTCCTTTGTGGACGTGGACTCCTACTCCAGCTATGACCGCCAGGCCAAGCTGCTGGCCATGATCCTGGACTATGACAAGCTGTGCCGGGGGGCCATCGCCAAGGGCGCCCCTGCCATGGAGCTGTTCGGCATTCCCGCCCGGGAGCGCATTGGCCGCGCCAAGTCGGTGCCCGCCGATGAGTATGAGCAGGTGTACGCCGACATTTCCGCCCAGATGGAGCGGGAAATCGATGAAGTTGTGGAAAAGGCAGGTGAGGCCCTGTGATTCGCGAATATAGAACCATTCAGGAGATCGTCTCCCCGCTGATGATGGTCAAGATGGTGGAGAACGTCACCTACGACGAGCTGGTGGAGGTGGAGCTGCCCGACGGCGGCATCCGCCGGGGCAAGGTGCTGGAGGTCAACGGCGACACCGCTGTGGTGCAGCTGTTTGAGTCCGCCGCCGGCATCAACCTGGCCCAGTCCAAGGTGCGCTTTTTGGGACACCCCCTCCAGCTGGGGGTGTCCGGAGATATGCTGGGCCGGGTGTTCAACGGCATGGGCAAGCCCATTGACGGCGGCCCCGAGATTTTGGCCGAGGAGTACCGGGACATCAACGGTCTGCCCATGAACCCCGCCGCCCGGGACTACCCCGACGAGTTCATCCAGACCGGCGTGTCCACCATTGACGGCCTGAACACCCTGGTGCGTGGCCAGAAGCTGCCCATCTTCTCCGGCTCCGGTCTGCCCCATGCCCAGCTGGCCGCTCAGATCGCCCGTCAGGCCCGTGTGTTGGGCGACGACGCCGGCAACTTCGCCGTGGTGTTCGCCGCCATCGGTATCACTTACGAGGAGTCCGAGTACTTTGTCCAGGAGTTCAAGCGCACCGGCGCCATTGACCGCACCGTGCTCTTCACCAACCTGGCCAACGACCCCGCCGTGGAGCGTATCTCCACTCCCCGCATGGCCTTGACCGCCGCCGAGTACCTGGCCTTTGAGAAGGGAATGCACGTGCTGGTCATCCTCACCGACATCACCAACTATGCCGAGGCCCTCCGTGAGGTGTCCGCGGCCAAGAAGGAAGTGCCCGGCCGCCGCGGCTTCCCCGGCTACCTGTACACCGACCTGGCCACCATGTATGAGCGGGCGGGCCGTCAGCTGGGCAAGCCCGGGTCTGTGACCATGATCCCCATCCTCACCATGCCCGAGGACGACAAGACCCACCCCATCCCCGACCTTACCGGCTATATCACCGAGGGCCAGATCATCCTCTCCCGGGAGCTGTACCGCAAGGGCATCCTGCCCCCGGTGGACGTGCTGCCCAGCCTCTCCCGTCTGAAGGACAAGGGCATCGGCGAGGGCCGGACCCGGGAGGACCACTCCGCCACCATGAACCAGCTCTTTGCCGCCTATGCCAGCGGCAAGGAGGCTAAGGAGCTGATGACCATTCTGGGCGAGGCCGCCCTCACCCCCACGGACCTGCTGTACGCCAAGTTTGCCGACGAGTTCGAGAAGCGGTATGTGAACCAGGGCTTCGAGGAGAACCGCTCCATCGAGGAGACCCTGGATCTGGGCTGGGAGCTGCTGAAGATCCTGCCCAGAAGCGAGCTCAAGCGCATCCGGCAGGATATGCTGGACAAATACTGGCCCAAGGACCAGGAGGAGTAAGGTCCCGGAGAGCCGGGAGAAAGGGGGGAACCTATGCCCACTGCAACCATAAATCCCACCCGGATGGAGCTGACGCGGCTGAAGGGGCGGCTCAAAACCGCCACCCGGGGCCACAAGCTGCTGAAGGACAAGCGGGATGAGCTGATGAAGCAGTTTCTGGAGATCGTGCGGAAAAACCGGGCGCTGCGGAAAAAGGTGGAGCAGGGACTGGAGGAGGCCAACGCCGCGTTCACAGTGGCCGCGTCCCTCATGGGGCCAGAGATGCTGGAGCAGGCCCTGCTCTATCCCAAACAGAGCGTGGAGCTGGAAATGGGCTTTCGCAACATCATGTCCGTCAACGTCCCGGTGTATACCTTCCACACCAAGAACGAAGATCCCACGGAGATCTATCCCTACGGCTTTGCACAGACCAGCGGGGAGCTGGATATCGCCCTGGAGGCCTTGAACCGGGTGTTCCAGGATATGCTGGAGCTGGCGGAGGTGGAGAAGTCCATGCAGCTGCTGGCGGAGGACATTGAAAAGACCCGCCGCCGGGTGAATGCGCTGGAGTACGTGATGATCCCGGATATGGAGGAAAAAATCCGCTATATCACCATGAAGTTGGATGAAAACGAGCGGGGAAACATTACAAGACTTATGAAAGTCAAGGAAATGGTCCTGCAGGACGCCCACAATTTCAAGCCCGCATAAGGCGGGACGGAGCCGGCGGCACGACAGGCCGCCGGCTCCTGCTTTTGCCGCTGCGGCCCATACGGAAGAACGGGGCCGTTTTCGCTGTGGGAAGGGGCGCGCAGGTGTGGTTTGCCCATTGTGACAAATGAGGCGGAGACGGCTTCGGAGATTTTCGTCAAAAGGCATAAGGAGGGATTGGCCCAAAGTCCAGCCGAGTGAAAAATTTGCATTTTTCCCTCTAGGAAAGGCCCCTAGCCTTGACAAAAGTGGGGGGATTTCATATAATCTATAGTTGGTAAACAACGGGGAGCACCCGGGTTTGCCGGGATACGACAGCGCGTTTGCCGGCTGGAGCGGGGGCATCCTGCGGCCACCGGCGGCCTGCATGGAGCCGGGCGGTTCGACAAGCCTCCCACACAGACAGGGGCGCGTGTGAATTCAATGATACCTGAAGCAAGCGGAAGAGCGTTCCGCCATGAATTGAAAGGAGTTTGATTCCCATGAAGCAGATGATTCAGATTGTTGATGTCATCGGCCGCGAGATCCTGGACAGCCGCGGCAACCCTACAGTTGAGGTAGAGGTCTATCTGGAAGACGGTACTATGGGCCGTGCTGCGGTTCCCTCCGGTGCGTCCACCGGCATTTATGAGGCATGTGAGCTGCGTGACGGCGATAAGGGCCGTTATCTGGGCAAGGGCGTCGAGAACGCTGTGAACAACGTCAATACCGAGATCTGCGATGCCCTGGTGGGTGAGAATGTGCTGGATCAGGTGGCGATTGACAAGAAGCTGATTGCCCTGGACGGTACGCCCAACAAGAGCCGCCTGGGTGCCAACGCCATCCTGGGCGCCTCCCTGGCCTGCGCAAAGGCCGCGGCTGAGAGCCTGGGCACCTCCCTGTACAACTATATCGGCGGCGTTAACGCAAAGCAGCTGCCCGTGCCCATGATGAATATCCTCAACGGCGGCGCCCACGCCACCAACAACGTGGAGATCCAGGAGTTCATGGTCATGCCTGTGGGCGCTTCCAGCTTCCGCGAGGCCCTGCGCATGTGCGCCGAGGTCTTCCATCAGCTGAAGACCACCCTGAAGGAGAACGGCACCCCCGCCGCCGGCGTGGGCGACGAGGGCGGCTATGCCCCCAACCTGGGTGCTGACGAGGACGCCCTGAAGATGATCGTCAAGGCCATCGAGGAGGCCGGCTACAAGCCCGGCGAGGACTTCAAGATCGCCATCGACGCCGCATCCTCCGAGTGGTGGGATGAGGATCAGAAGTGCTATATCCAGCCCAAGTCCGGCCGCAAGCTGAGCCAGGAGGACCTGGTGAATATGTGGAAGCAGTTTGCAGACACGTATCCCATTATCTCCCTGGAAGACGGCATGGCTGAGACCGACTGGGAGGGTTGGGCCATGCTGACCAAGGCCATCGGCGACCGGGTGCAGCTGGTTGGCGACGACCTGTTTGTGACCAATGTGGAGCGTCTGGCCACTGGTATTGAAAAGAAGGTGGGCAACGCTATCCTGATTAAGGTCAACCAGATTGGTTCCCTGACGGAGACCCTGGATGCCATTCAGATGGCAAACCGGGCCGGCTATACCGCTATTGTGTCCCATCGCTCCGGCGAGACAGAGGATACCACGATCGCCGATATCGCTGTGGCCCTCAATGCTGGTCAGATCAAGACCGGCGCCCCCAGCCGCACTGACCGCGTGGCCAAGTATAACCAGTTGCTGCGCATCGAGGAGGAGCTGGGCGACATCGCCGAGTATCCCGGCATGAAGGCCTTCTTCAACCTGAAGTAAGCACGTTCAAAAATGCGAGCAGGACCGCTTCGGCGGTCCTGCTTTTCTTTTCGCCATACCGAAGGGCGGGGAGATTTCGCGCCCCCGGGGCGGCCACCTTTTGCCATAGTTGGTT
>DVKO01000049.1 GCA_018715985.1 Candidatus Enterenecus avicola | reverse complement strand
TTTTTTCGAGGGGATGCAGCCCGCTGCGCGCATAATCGGGTCAAAGGACGACCCGATTCCACACTGGCGGGCTCCAGAAGTGTTTTTTTCGATGCTCATGTCCCCGAAAAAAACAGATTTCAATTTATTTTCCCATCTTCGGATGGGAAAACTCTGCCGAGGGCTTTTTGACGATGCAAGATCATCTGTCCTTCTTGCATTGACGCAAGGTTTTTCGGCAGCCTGACAGGCGCATTATGCGTGAGACATGATGCGCCTGTGATGATATGTGTGTGATTAGTACGCCACGCCCCAGTACACCATGTGCTTGGCGGGCTTGCCGCACACGGGGCACACGTCGCCCAGGTGCTCCTGTTCCAGGGGAATGCAGCGGGAGGACACCCCGGCCACTTCCTTCATCTTCAGCTCGCATTCCTCGTCGCCGCACCACATGGTCTTGGCAAAGCCGCCCTGGGTGGCCATCTTCTCCTTGACCTCCTCCAGGGTGGAGCAGGGGTAGGTGTTCTCGTCCAGGTTGCGCTTGGCCCGGTGGAAGAGGCTCTGCTGGATCTCCTCCAGCAGCTGCTTCACCGTCTCCTCGATGTTGTCCAGGGAGACAAAGGACTTTTCGCCGCTGTCCCGGCGCACCAGCACGCACTGGTTCTTCTCCATATCCTTGGGGCCCAGCTCCAGGCGCAGGGGCACGCCCTTCATCTCGTACTCGGCAAACTTCCAGCCGGGGGACTGCTCGGAGGCGTCCATCTTCACCCGTACCCCGGCGGCCTTCAGCCGGTCGCACACGGCCTGGTTGGCCTCGATGACCCCGTCCTTGTGCTGGGCCACGGGGATGACGATGACCTGGGTGGGGGCGATGCGGGGGGGCAGCACCAGGCCGTTGTTGTCCCCGTGGGTCATGATGACGCCGCCGATGAGCCGGGTGGACACGCCCCAGGAGGTCTCGAAGGGGGTGTGCAGCTGGTTGTCCTTGCCGGCGAAGCTGACCCCGAAGGCCCGGGCGAAGCCGTCGCCGAAGTAGTGGGAGGTGCCGGCTTGCAGCGCCTTCTTGTCGTGCATCATGCACTCCACGGTGTAGGTGGCCTCGGCGCCGGAGAACTTCTCCTTGTCGGTCTTGCGGCCCTTCACCACCGGCATGGCCAGGTAGTTCTCACAGAAGTCGGCGTAGATGTTGAACATCCGCTCGGTCTCCTCAATGGCCTCCTGGGCGGTGGCGTGCATGGTGTGGCCCTCCTGCCACAGAAATTCCCGGTGGCGCAGGAAGGGGCGGCTGGTCTTTTCCCAGCGCAGCACGGAGCACCACTGGTTGTACAGCTTGGGCAGGTCCCGGTGGGAGTGGATGATGTGGGAGTAGTGCTCGCAGAAGAGAGTCTCGGAGGTGGGGCGGATGCAGTAGCGCTCCTCCAGGGGCTCGCTGCCGCCGTAGGTGACCCAGGCGCACTCGGGGGCAAAGCCCTCCACGTGGTCCTTCTCCTTCTGGAGCAGGGACTCGGGGATGAGCATGGGCAGGTATACGTTCTCGTGGCCGGTCTCCTTGAACTTCTCGTCCAGGATCTTCTGGAAGTTCTCCCAGATGGCATAGCCGTAGGGGCGCAGGATAAACATTCCCTTGATGGAAGAATAGTCGATGAGCTCCGCCTTGGTGCACACGTCGGTGAACCACTGGGCAAAGTCGGCCTCCATATCGGTGATCTGGCTGACCTGTTTGGTTTTGTCTTGTGCCATAAAACTCTCATTCCTTTTTCAAGTTATAAAGGTATCGTAACTATGTATTTTATGGGCAGCAGGGCAAAAAGTCAAGAGCGGGGCACAAAAAGACGGGGCTTTGACCTCATCCGTCAAAGCCCCGTCCGGGCACGGTCAGCGCAGATGCTCGCACACCGCCTGCCGCACCCGCTGGGCGCTGGCGTCCAGCGCCTGGCACACCGCCTCGGGGTGGTTTTCCTCCACCCCCCGGCGAATGGCGCGAAAATCCCCCGCCAGGGCGGGCACGTCCATGCCGTGGGCGGCGTACAGGTTGCGCAGCAGCAGCTGCTGGCCCTGGATGGCCAGCATACTCTTGTCCAGGCGGCGGTTGCCGCAGTGGACGTAAAAGACCTCCATGAAGCGGTGCACCCCCTCCGATTGCTGGCGGGGCGTCTGAGCCGTCTCAAAGGCCGCGATGCACTGCTCCAGCTCCTGGGCCAGCACCTGGTGGTCGGTGCGGGCCATGGCCAGCCGGGCGGCGGCACAGTGGAGGGTGGTGGCCAACTGGGTGATCTCCTCCACGTCCGTGGCGTCCAGGGTCAGCACCCGGGCGCCCACGTTGTTCTCGTAGGCGATGAGCCCCTCCTGCTGCAGGCGGTTGATGGCCTCCCGGATGGGGGTGCAGCTGACCCCCAGGGACTCCTGCAATTCGTTGACGTTGACACGGCTGCCCAGGGGCAGCTCCAGGGAGATGATGTCGCTGCGCAGACGCTCGTAGATCTGATCTACCAGGGACCTCTTTTTGATGGAAGACATGGCGACCCCTCCAAATCCCGGGAGAACCCTCCCCCAGGGATGAGTTGATGATTTCTTGCAATATATAGGATAACAGATTGTGGAACAAAAGGCAAGAGAAAGCAGGGGAAGAATGGGGGGTGAGCGGCCTGGGGCAGAGGGGAGAACATCCCCCTGGTTCCCCTTGTGTCCCCGGGCAGAGTGTGGTATAATTTCAGACATGAAAACGATTCCGCATTCAAGGAAAAGAGGGAGTGTTATGCGCATTGTCACCATCGGCGAAATCCTCATTGACCTGACCCAAACGGGGGTGAACGGACAAAACATCCCGGTCTATGCGGCAAATCCCGGGGGAGCCCCCGCCAATGTGGCGGTGGCGGCGGCCCGGCTGGGGGCGGACGCCGCCTTTGTGGGCATGGTGGGCTCCGACGGCTTTGGAGACTACCTGACCCAGGTGCTGGAAGAGAACGGGGTGAGCACCCAGGGGCTGCGCACAGGCCCCGGCGCCACCACTCTGGCGGTGGTGTCGGTGAACGGGCAGGGGGAGCGGTCCTTCCAGTTCATGCGGGGGGCGGACGCCCTGCTGACGGCGGACCAGGTGGATGAGGCCCTGCTGGCCCAGGCAGGGGTGGTCCACTTCGGTTCGGTGAGCCTCACCGCCGACCCGGCCCGGACGGCCACCCTCCACGCCGTGGAGGAGGCCAGGCAGCAGGGGGCGGTGGTGAGTTACGACCCCAACTACCGGGCGGCCCTGTGGGACAGCCGGGAGGAGGCGGTGGAATGGATGCGCCGCCCCCTGCCCATGGTGGACATTTTGAAGCTGTCCGACGAGGAGATGGAGCTGCTCTCGGGCAGCGGCGATCCCCAGGAGTGCAGCCGGAGGATGGAGGAGCAGGGAATTTCCCTGGTGCTCATCACCCTGGGGTCCCAGGGGGTGTTCTACCGCTTCCGGGGCCAGACCGGGGTGGTGCCCGGGGTGGCCACCCGGGTGGCGGACACCAACGGGGCGGGAGATACCTTCCTGGGCGCCGTGCTCAGCCGGCTCAGCCGCCGCACCCAGGGGGTGCTGGACGGCCTGGAGAGAGGGGAGCTGGAGGACATTCTGGCCTTCGCCAACCGGGCGGCGGCGGTGACCTGCTCCCGCAGCGGGGCCATTCCCGCCATGCCCACCTTGGAAGAGTTGAAATAACGTAAAAACGTCCTGCTGCACCCCGCAGCAGGACGTTTTTGTACTTTTGAAACTAACGCCTCCCTTGTGCAAAGGGAGGTGGCCCGGCGTGAGCCGGGTCGGAGGGATTGACGGTACTGGGTATCCTATTTCAACTTGGCTTTGTTCGGTAGCCGACACAGACAATCCCTCAGTCAGCCTAACGGCTGCCAGATCCCTTTACACAAGGGAGCCTTGCGCACATTAGTACCCAGCCAAAAACTGGCGGGTGCGCTCCTCTTGGGGGTTCTCGATGACCTGACGGGCGGGGCCTCGCTCCACGATGACTCCGGCGTCCATGAACATCACCTCGTCGGCCACGTCCCGGGCGAAGGCCATCTCGTGGGTGACGATGATCATGGTGGTCTTTTGCTCCACCAGACCCCGGATGACCCGCAGCACCTCTCCGGTGAGCTCCGGGTCCAGGGCGGAGGTGGGCTCGTCAAAGCACAGAATATCCGGCTTCAGGGCCAGGGCCCGGGCGATGGCCACCCGCTGCTGCTGTCCGCCGGAGAGCTGGCTGGGGTAGTGGCTGGCTCGCTGTTCCAGACCCATTTTGGTGAGCAGTTCCATACCCTCCTGTCGGATTTCCTCTAAAATGGCCTTTTTGTTGGCCTTGAAGTCGGGCCGCTCCCGGGCCAGCAATTCCTTGGCCAGGGTGACGTTTTTCAACGCCGTATACTGGGGAAACAGGTTGAAGGACTGGAACACCATGCCGAAGTGGAGCCGCTTTCTGCGGATCTCGCTGTCTGTCTGGCTGCGGCGGTTGGCGGCGTCAAAGATGACGCTGCCCCCCACGGAGATGGTGCCCTGGTCGGGGGTCTCCAGGAAGTTTAAGCAGCGCAGCAGGGTGGTCTTGCCGCTGCCCGAGGAGCCGATGATGGCCAGGGCCTTGCCCTGCTCCAGGTCGAAGCTGATATCCTCCAGCACTCGGGTGGCACCGAAGTGCTTTTCCAGGTTGTTTACCTCTAAAATTGCCATGTTTTGCCGCTCCTCTCAGGAGAAATAGTCCAGCTTCTTTTCCAGCCGCCCCAGCAGCAGGGTGAGCAGGCCGTTGAAGACCAGATAGTACACGCCGGTAAAGAACAGGGGCCACAGCAGGCTGGAATAGCCGTGGGAGGTTTTCAGGAAGGCCTCGCCCGCCCACAGCAGCTCTTGCAGGGAGATGACGCCCGCCAGAGCGGTATCCTTTAAGAGGGTGATGACCTCGTTGGACATGGGGGGCACAATGCGCTTGATCATCTGCAACAGGGTGACATGGAAGAAGATCTGGCCCTTCGTCATGCCCAGCACCTGACCCGCCTCCTGCTGGCCCCGGGGCACTCCCTGGATGCCGCCTCGGTAGATTTCCGAGAAGTAGCAGGCGTAGTTGAGGATAAAGGTGACGCTGGCGGCAATAAACCGTCCGGAATCTCCAGCGGGCCAGGGGTTTTGGTCCAGCACCATACCTGGAATATAAAAAATCACAAAGAGCTGGAGCATCAGGGGGGTGCCTCGAATGACCCACACCAGCCCCCGGCCCAGCCACCGCAGAGGGGGAAAGCGATTCATGGACCCCCAGCAGATGACAAGTCCCAGAGGTAGGGCACCCAGCAGGGTGACAAAAAACAGTTTGAGCGTTTGAATGAAGCCCTCGTTCAGGGCCCCAATGACGGTTTGAAACATTTGAATCCCACCTTATTCCGGTTCAGCCTTACATTGCAAAGGCAGAGCCTGCGCTCTGCCTTTGTATGTCCTGGGTTATTGTTCCACCAGCTTCTCCGCAATGCCGTATTTGTCCGCCACCTGCTTCATGGTGCCGTCGGCGTACTTTTCAGCGAAGAACTCGTTGAGCTTGGCCGCCAAGTCGGAGCCCTTGCGGAAGCCCACGCCGTACTGCTCGTCGGCCAGGGAGACGGTGTAGGTGAGGTTGGCGTAGCTGGAGCCCTCCCCGGTGGAGGCCACGGCCATG
The DNA here is from genome assembly GCA_018715985.1 of Candidatus Enterenecus avicola. Taxonomy (GTDB): domain Bacteria; phylum Bacillota; class Clostridia; order Oscillospirales; family Oscillospiraceae; genus Enterenecus; species Enterenecus avicola. Next base: position 7,017 of record DVKO01000049.1, on the reverse strand, counting down.
AGGTAATCAATGATGGCAGCGTCCGCAGTGCCCGAGGCCACCTCCAGCAGAGCGGTGGCCTGGTTCTTGGCGGGGGTATAGTTCAAGGAATAGGCCTCTGCCTGCTCCATACCCGCCGAGCCGTTTTCTACGGAGAACTGCAAGTCCTTCAGGCTGTCGGTGGTCTGGTACTTCTCCGCCTGGTCAGCCTTGACGATGACCACCTGGGCGTTGTTAAAGTAGGGGTTGGAACACTCCATAGCCGCCTTCACGTCCTCGGTGAGGGTCATGCCATTCCACACCACGTCGATGGTCTTGCCGTCCAGCTCCATCACTTTGCTGTCCCAGTCGATGAGCTGAAATTCCACGTCCACCCCCAGGCTCTCGGCGAAGAGGGAGGCCATGTCGGCATCGAAGCCCACCCAGTTGCCCTCGGTGTCCCGGTAGTCCATAGGCTCAAACTCGGTGATGCCCACCACCAGAGTGCCCTTGTCCTGGACATAGGCCAGGTCGCTGGTGGTCTCGGTATTTTTTGCGTCTTTGCTGCCGCAAGCGGCCAGGCTCAGCCCCATAGCCAGGGCCAGCGCCAGAGAAATCATCTTTTTCATATCCTCATATCCTCCTCGTTGTGCCCTTCTGTGGATAGAGGGGCCAGTGACGGTATTTTAGCACAGTAACGAGATAATGTAAAGAGGCAAAAAGAAAAAATGTCTCCCGGCGGAGGACAACTCCGCCGGGAGCACACAAAAACTTCCGGTTAGCCGTTGCCGGTGGGGATAAAGGGGCGGATGGCCATGGCCACGTTGGAGATGGGCATGGTCTGGAGCCACACCTTGCCGGGGCCGGTGAGCAGGGTGTTGAACACACCCTCCCCGCCCAGGAACATATTTTTCAGTCCGGGCACCTGCTGGATGTCCATGGAGACGGTGGGCTCAAAGCCCGCCACATTGCCGGTGTCCACCACGATCTGCTGGCCCGGGGCCAGGGTGTACTCCACCAGCTCGCCGTCAATCTCCGCAAAGGCCACGCCCCGCCCGGACAGGCGCTGCATGATAAAGCCCTCGCCGCCGAAGAAACCCGCCCCCAGCTTGCGGCTGAAGTGGATGGACAGCTCCACCGTGGCCTCGGAGGCCAGGAAGGCGTTTTTCTGCAAAATCATCTCCTGGCCGGGTCCGATGTTCAGGGGCATGATCTTGCCGGGGAAGGAGGAGCCGAAGGCGATCATGCCCTGGCCCCGGGCGGTGTAGATGTTCTGGAAGATGCTCTCCCCCGAGAAGGCCCGGGAAAACATCTTGCCCAGACCGCCCCCAGAGGTCTCCATGTTCATGTTAGGACTCATCCACACCATGGAGCCCCGCTCGGTAATCATGCGTTCCCGGTCCTCCAGATGGCAGATGACCACGGGGAATGCGCCGCCGGTAATTTCGTATCTCATAGAGACCCTCCTTTTATGTATCTTGGATAAGACCATGATACCCGGGGGACAGGGGGGCTGTCAAGGGCGAAAAAGGGCTTTACAAACCGGAGCGGGTGGGCTATAATCTCCCCTGGGAATGAAGTTCTCCCACGGGAAACCGAAACCGCTGGATTCAGCTGATGACTTCTGTGATTTTATTTGGTCACAGGGGGCATTGGCTTTTTTTGTGGCCGCAAGGAGGAAAAATGATGTTAACTTCCCTGGCGCTGATTTTTCTGGTGGGTCTGGCTATGGCCGCCATCGTCCAGCAGCTCAAGCTGCCCCGCATCATCGGGATGCTCATCACCGGCATTGTGGTGGGCCCCTACGTGCTGGACTGGCTGGACCCGTCCATTTTGTCCATCTCCGCGGACCTGCGGCAGATGGCCCTCATCATCATCCTGCTCAAAGCGGGGCTGTCCCTCAACCTGTCCGACCTGAAAAAGGTGGGCCGGCCTGCGGTGATGATGTCCTTTGTCCCCGCCAGCTTTGAGATTTTGGGCTATGTGCTCCTGGCCCCCCGGCTGTTGGGGGTCACGGTCATGGAGGCCGCCGTCATGGGGGCCGTGCTGGGTGCGGTGTCCCCGGCGGTGGTGGTGCCCCGGATGGTGAACCTCATGGAGACGGGGTACGGCACCAAGCAAGGCATTCCCCAGATGATTTTGGCGGGGGCCTCCTGTGACGACATCTTTGTCATCGTCCTCTTCACCACCTTCACCGGCATGGCCCAGGGGGGAACCCCCAAGGTCATGGACTTTGCCAACATCCCCATCTCCATCGTGCTGGGGGTGGCCCTGGGCGCCGGGATGGGTTGGCTGCTCAGCAGTTTTTTTGAGACCGCCTACGCCCACCGCCACTGCGTGCGCAACAGCACCAAGGTCATTGTGGTGCTGGGGGTGTCCTTCACCCTCATGGCGGTGGAGACCTGGCTGGAGGGGGTGGTGTCCGTTTCGGGGCTGCTGGCCGTGGTGAGCATGGCCTGCGTGGTGAAAATCAAGAGTCCCACCTCTGTCTCCCAGCGCCTGTCCGAGAAGTTCGGCAAGCTGTGGATCGCCGCGGAGGTCCTCCTCTTTGTGCTGGTGGGCGCCGCCGTGGACGTGCGCTACACCCTGGGGGCGGGCGGGGCCGCCGTGCTCATGATCGCGTGCGCCCTCCTCTTCCGGGCTGTGGGGGTGTGCCTGTGCGCGGCGGGCACCAAGCTGACCAGAAAAGAGCGGCTGTTCTGCGTCATCGCCTACCTGCCCAAGGCCACGGTACAGGCCGCCATCGGCTCGGTACCTCTGGCCATGGGGCTGTCCTGCGGCCCCATTGTGCTGTCTGTGGCGGTGCTGGGCATCCTCATCACCGCCCCGCTGGGGGCCATCGGCATGGATCTGACCCACCAAACATTGCTGACCCGGGACGAGACGGTGTGATACAATAGACCTACATCAATCTCCAAAAAACGAGGTGCTTTCATGAAACCCATCGCCCACATCCACACGGATTTCACCACCAAGTTCGGCGTGCCCCGGCAGGCGGGGCTGGTGAAGGAGCTCCGGGCCGCCATCGTCTTTGAGCCGGAATACCGCAACGCCGAGGCCCTGCGGGGGCTGGACGGCTTCTCCCACCTGTGGCTGATCTGGGAGTTTTCCCAGTGCGTGGGCAAGCCCTGGTCCCCCACGGTGCGCCCGCCCCGGCTGGGGGGGAACACCCGCATGGGGGTGTTTGCCACCCGCTCTCCCTTCCGGCCCAACCCCATCGGCCTGTCCTGTGTGGAGCTGGTGGAGGTGAAGGAGCACACCCCCCAGGGGCCGGTGCTCTACGTGGCGGGGGCGGACCTGATGGACGCCACCCCCATCTATGACATCAAGCCCTATGTGCCCTACGCCGACTGCCGCCCCCAGGCGGTGGGCGGCTTTGCCCAGGAGGCCCCGGAGGACAAGCTGGAGGTGGACATCCCGCCCCACCTGCTCTGCCTCATCCCCGAGGGCAAGCGGCAGGCCCTGGCCGGCGTGCTGGCCCAGGACCCCCGCCCCCCCTATCAGCGGGACAGCCAGCGGGTGTACGGCTTTGGGTTTGGCGGGCTGGAAGTGCACTTCCAGGTGAAAGACGGGGTGGCCCACGTGGTGGACATCCACGAATGAGGGGGAGAGGGACATGGAGCTGATCCATACCACGGCACAGCTGCAATTTCAGAATTTCCTCCACTACCCGGACATCCGGGTGGAGGAGGGGGCCTTCGCCTTTGTCACCGGCCGCAGCGGGGTGGGCAAGAGCACCTACCTGTGCCCTTTGTCCGCCAGGCCCTGGAGACCGCCATGCTGCCCACTCTCAACTCCATGGTGGGCATGGGCATCGTCTCTCTGCCGGGGATGATGACGGGCCAGATTTTGGCGGGCACCATGCCCATGACCTCCATCCTCTACCAGATCGCCATTATGATCGCCATCTGTACCGCCGTCACCTGTGCCTGTTTCGGCACACTGTACTTTGGAAGTAAGACCCTGTACGATAAGAAGCGGCAGATTATTCAGCTATGACAATAGGCCCAGGGGGATGCCGTATTTGAGGTATCCTTCTGGGCCTATATCTCAGATGGTCAAGGTTTCGATATAGTATAGAACTTTTGATTGCGGCTTTTGGGCTTGCTTGGAATGGTCATAGCCAGTTGCTGGGCCGCCAACAGCGGCTTGATATAGTGCTGCATGGCATAAAATGTGGTCTTTAACCCGAGAAATTCGGAAATTTCCTGGCGGGAACGAGGGGTTCGGCAAAACTCCAGCAGTTCGTCCTCGGTTGTGGTTGGGGTGGCGGCGTGGCTGGGGGCTTGCACGGAGGGGGAGGCTGTGGGCTGATTGTATAGCGTGACCACAAACTCATGGCGTCGGTTTTCAAATTTGGGTTCGGGAAGCCCGTGTTCTCTCATGGCTCGGCGCATGGTGGGAATACCGGAATAGCGGTTTTCTGCCTTGGTCAGGCTCTCTGTCATCACTGCCAGGGCCGGATTGCGCAGATCAGGGCGGGATTTCCCCAGCTGTTCCACGCTCATACGTCCGTACAGACTGCCGGGGCTGTGCACTTCCACACGGTCTGTAAAAAAGTCGATTTGGACCGGAGTGCCCTCGGTGTAAATGCTGTAATCCCGGTGAATCAGGGCGTTTAAAATGGCTTCCCGCAGGGCCTCCATGGGGTATTCCGTGTAATCCACACGCTGTCCCGTCTCCTGACGGATGGTGGTACGCACCTTCATGTTCCGCATACAGAAGTTCAAAGCCTCTGTGACCATGGTGGGAATGGTGCCCTCAATGCGCTTGTTGTCCAAAAAGCGGGAGGAATCCCCGCCAATATCGCCAATTTCCGTCCCAGGTACTACAATGGCGGTGATGCCAAGCTGGGGGAAATAGCCCTGGGGATAGATGGCGAAATTCATGACAGCGGCCAGGGTTGGAACCCCATCTCGGGTGATGTTCAGCATTTCATAGGCCTGCTCTTGGGAAAATTGAGTCAATCCAGGGCGTTCCACGCTCTTTTGCAGCACATACTGCTGGAGCAGGTTCTGGTCCAGCATGGACAAGGTTGCCCGGGGAACCGGGCGTTCGTCGTCGTGGAGGTGCTTGCGGAATGCCTCGTAGGTATACAGCTCGTAGCCTGTCATGGTTTGGTCGGCATCCCCCACCCGGATATAAGCGCCTTTGATGCGCCCTGCGCCACCGTAGTAGCAGGGGCGTTGCGAGATGTCCAGGGATGGAATTTCGGCAGAGCAAATCCACTTGCCGTCCAGTTCTGCCAGCGTAAACACGGCCCGGACCCGTGGCTCCATTTGGAGGCACTGGGCGGCCACTTTTTTCTGCAAATCTTGCGGGTCGTATACCCCCACCACCTGGTAGTCTGACGTCTCATCAACGCCAAAGAGGATGATACCGCCACTGTCCTGGTTGGAGAAGCTGGAGAGGGTGTCGTACAAGCGCTTGGGACAGCCCTCATGGGCTGCCTTTACCTCGATGGTCTGTTCCTCTGACTTCTGTCTGCAAACTCTATGGGCCAATTCTACCAATTCTTCCGCTAACAATGGACTCACCTCCTGTCAATAAGCTAAGATTAGCAAAATGATTTGGAGAAATCAAGGGAATTTTGCAAAGTCACTTTGCTAATCTTTGAATAAAACAAAGTGGGTTTTATGATTTAGCAAAAATAAGTGAAATCCGTTTGCTCATTGGGATGTATGCCGGGCGTAGAGGGGGAGGCTTGCCCCATAAAAAATAGAGAGGCCCGAGGAAAGCGAATCATCTCCCCGGGCCTTCTCGTTATTTCTGACCGTGGCAGGAACAGCCACCCTGACAGTGGGAACAGCTGCCCCCGTCGGGGCAGCCGATGCAGGCGGCCCCGGACTTCTTTTTTTTCACAATGTACCCGATGGCGGCGGCCAGAATCACCACCACCACGGCAATCACCAGGTAGTCCATTACGCAGTCACCTTCCCTTTCCGGCCCCCTCCACGGCGGCTTTGCTGGTCAAATCCACATTCCCCTGGGTGTAGGGGGCGGTCTGGCCCTGGCCGTAGCGGGCCACAGCGGCCTCCACCACCTGGGCCAGCCCCCGGTGGGTGGTAAAAAAGAGGGAGCGGCTTAAATTGGTGGCGTCGACAATGTTGACAATGACGTCCGGCCGCTCCCGGCGCACATAGCTGCTGGTGATGCTCTCCTCTGTCAAGGGGCGGGTGGAGAAAAATTTTTTCGGCAGGGGGAGGGCCTTTCCAAAGGGAGAAAGCTATGCTATCATAGAGGTGACCCGGACCGGGGAGAGCACCATCAGAGGCATCCACCATCACCGCACCCCATGAGGAACCATCCATGAATATTGCAAAAATTATGATCCCCAAGGCGTGTACCATCGTGCTGCACCAGGACAACACGGTGCGTCAGGGCCTGGAAACCATGTGTCACAACAGCTACACCGCCATTCCCGTGCTGGACGCCCGGGGTGTGTATGTGGGCTGCGTCACCGAGGGAGACTTTCTCCGCCACATTCTGGCGGTGAACTCCACCGACAAAAAGAAGCTGGAGCAGACCAAGATCGGAGAGATCATGCGCGCCGATTTTTGCCCCGCCGTCAGCATCCGGGCCTCCTTCCAGGAGGTGATGAACCTGGCCATGGAGCAGAACTTCGTCCCGGTGGTGGACGACCGCAACGCCCTGTGCGGCATCGTCACCCGGCGCAACCTGCTGGGGGCCGTGGGCCGGGAGTTGGGGCGGCAGCGGGAGCTGCAAAGGGTATAAGTTCACACAAGGGTCTGTTGCAAAATTATGGTTTTGCAACAGACCCTTTGGTTGGGTCAATCCCTCCGCCTCGTCGGTGCGGACTTTGTATCCCTCGCCTCGCCCGAAGCGGGCAAGGCTCTCTCACGCCGTCGCACCTCCTCTCCCCACCGAACCCGCTTGTGCCGGGCTTCGGCGGGGCCCCGATTTCTCACCGTGCCACCTCCCTTTACACAAGGGAGGCTTTTGGCCTGGAGCGTGCTCCGATGTTGTTCTATCAGGAGAAATTCTGCCTATAAGTTCGCTGAAATCTGACAACAGAAACACCGCAGTACCAAGGCCCCC
>DVKO01000048.1 GCA_018715985.1 Candidatus Enterenecus avicola | reverse complement strand
AGCTCGATATAGTTCAGGTTCATCAGCCAGTCGGCGTTGTTGAGCATCAGGGCCTTGCCCTCCGAGAAGTCGATGAACTTGCTCATCTGCTTCTTGAAGCAGTCGCAGTTGTGCTGGATGGTCTCCACCGTCATCATGGAGCGCATGTCGGTGCGGCCGGAGGGGTCGCCCACCATGCCGGTGCCGCCGCCGATGAGGGCGATGGGGCGGTTGCCCGCCATTTGCAGCCGCTTCATGAGACACAGGGCCATGAAGTGACCCACATGGAGGGAGTCGGCGGTGGGGTCAAAGCCAATGTAAAAGGTGGCCTTGCCGTTGTCGATCATCTCGCGGATCTCTTCCTCGTCCGTCACCTGGGCAATGAGGCCACGGTGTACCAGTTCGTCGTACAGTTTCATCAATCTAACTCCTTTTTATGAATTGCCGGGCACGGCCTGGGCCGCATCCGCTTTTGTCTTCCAGATATTATACCCAACCACACCGCCGATGACCACAGCCGCCCCCACAAGGGAGACCGGGCCGATGGTCTCGTGGTAGATCAGGGCTACCAGGATGGGGTTGAGCACCGGCTCAATGCCGGACACCAGGCTGGCGGTCACCGCCGAGGTGCGGGCCAGGCCGGCGGTGAGCAGGATGTAGGCCAGCCCCACCTGAAACACCCCCAGCACCACCAGGCTCACCAAGGTCACAGTGGTGGGACTTCCCTCCCTCACCAGCCAGGGCAGACCGAGAATTGCGCTGCACACATTGCCCCAGAACACCGAGGAGATGGGGTCCGAATCCGGCATATCCCGGAGGAGAAACACCCCCGCATAGCTGAAGCCGGAGAGCAGGGCCACCACATTCCCCGCCATACCCCCTGCCTGAAGGCTGTCCACAAAGAAGCACAGCACCCCCAGCACCACCACGCCGCAGGCCACCAGCTCCCCCTTCCGGGGCAGCCGACGCCACACCAGGGCGGTGAGCAGCAGCACGAAGATGGGGGCGGTGAATTGCAGCACAATGGCGTTGGCCGCCGTGGTCATCTTGTTGGCCAGGGTGAACAGGGTGTTGGTGCCACAGATGGCCGCGGCCCCCAGGGCGATCCAGGGATTGAGCCGGGGGCGGTGTCCCATGCGCCACAGGTACCCCCCGATGACCACCAGGGCAATGAGGTTGCGGCCACTGTTGATGGACATTCCATTCCAGGGGATCACCTTGATGCACACCCCGCCCAGGCTGTACAGCACGGCGGCCAGAAACACCAGCACCGCCCCGCTGTGCGCCCCCTCTTGTTTCGCCAAAAAAACACCCCCTGTCCCACCGGGACAGAGGGCGTGAAAGACGCGGTACCACCTCTGTTTGCCGACCTCTCACGAGGTTCGGCCTCAGGGAGTTTTCCAAAAAACTCCGCACGCGCTATCGGGCGCACCCGTCCACCCCTACTTTCCCCGCAAGGGGGCCGGTTCAGGGGGCTGCTCTGAGGGGTATTCACCCTCCCCCGCTCTCTTCCTTGCACCCACCGGAAGCTCTCTGGACAGCCAAAGGGAGGACTACTTATCCTCTTCTACGCATTGGTTTGATGATAGCACAGCTGCCTGTGCTTGTCAAATTCTTTCTGGTGGGAGCAGCGAGAAGTGGCGCAGGGCCTTGGAAATACCCTCCTCCTCCACGGTGTCGGTGACGTAGTGGGCGCACGCCTTCACCCGCTCATCCGCCCCACCCATGGCCACGGCGGTGCCCACCAGGGCCAGCATGGTCAGGTCGTTCTCCCCGTCGCCAAAGGCCATGGTCTCCTCCGGCTTCAGACCGTAGTGGGCCATGGTGGCCCGGATGCCGTCCGCCTTCCCCTCTCCCTTGGCCGTCACGTCGATGCCCAGGGGATGCCAGCGGGTGTAGCTGCACCCGGGCATGACGGAGACGAACAGGTGCTCCTCCTCCTTGTTGACCAGGGGGATGAACTGGTAGACCTTGTGCTCCACCATCCGCTGGGCGGGCATCACCGGGTACTGCTTGGTATGTAGAAACTCGAACACCTCATCCACCCGCTGGTTGTGGCAGGTGAGGTAGCTCACCCCGTTTTCCTCCACCAGAGCGGCCAGCTCTTCGTGGGCCCCCAGCACCTCCAGGGCCGCCTGCAAGTCCTCCCGGGGCACGGGATTGTCCCGGTACACCCCCTGGGCGTTGTAGCAGCACTGGCCATTGACGGTGACATACCCGTCGAAGGCCACGTCCCGCAGCATTCCGGTGCTCTTCAGGTCCTGGGGCGCCCGCCCGGAGCAGACGAAGATGAGAATGCCCGCCTGCTGTAAGGCCATCAGGTCGTCCCGCAGCTTGGGGGACATGATCTTGTTGCGGTAGGACACCATGGTGCCGTCAATGTCAAAAAAAATCGCTCGAATCATGGGTTGGGGTTCCTCCGTGTTATACTTGTGTTTGTTTCCAGGCTTCCGCCTTTTGCAGCAGCTCCTCCGCACCCTCCAACAGGATGGCGGTGGAGGCGCCGCCGCTGAGCCGGGCCAGCTCCTCCCGACGCCGTGGGCGGTCCAGTTCTTCCACATGGGTGTAGGTGCGGCCGTCCCGCTCCCCCTTCTCCACCGAAAAATGCACGTCCCCCATGGCGGCAATCTGGGGCAGGTGGGTGACACACAGCACCTGACGGCCCCGGGCCACCTGGTAGAGCTTCTGGGCCACCTTGGTGGCCGCCCGGCCGGACACGCCGGTGTCCACCTCGTCAAAGACCATGGTGGTGACGCAGTCGGTCTCGGCCAGCACGTTTTTCAGGGCCAGCATAATGCGGCTGAGCTCGCCGCCGGAGGCGATGCGGTGGATGGGCTTGAGGTCCTCGCCCAAGTTGGCCGACATCAAAAAGCGCACCCGGTCCATGCCGGTCTCATTCAGGCCGTCGTCGCTGTCCACCGGGGCGAACTCCACGTCGAACTGCACCCGGGGCATATCCAGGGCGGTCAGTTCCCCCTGGATGCGTCGGGCCAGCTCCTTGGCCGCCTGTTTCCGGGCCTGGGACAGGCTCTCCGCCTTCGCCCGGGCCACCTCCAGGGCCTTGGCCACCTCTCGCTCCAGCTTCTCTCTGCGCTCATCGGAAAACTGGATGTTGTCCAGTTCCTGCCGGCACCGGTCCAGATAGTCCAGCATGGCCTGCTCATCCGCCCCATACTTGCGCTTGAGGCGGTGGAGCTGATCCAGCCGCTCCTCCACGTCGTCCAACTGGCCCGGATAGAAGTCCAGACCGCTGCGGGCGTCCCGCACCAGCTCCGCTGCGTCGTCGGCGGCATAGCGCAGCTGGGCCACGGTCTGCGCCAGCTCGGACAGCTGGCTGCTGTACCGTCCCCCGTGGGTCAGCGCATCCTCCGCCCGGGTGAGCAGCGCCACCGCGCCGTCCGACGTGTCGCCGCCGGTGAGGGCCTGCCACGCCTCATCCACCGCCTGGGTGATGCGCTCGGCGTTGCGCAGGATGTCCCGCTGGCCGGTGAGTTCCTCCTCCTCTCCCACCCGCAGCTGGGCCCGCTCCAGCTCACCGATCTGGTGCTGGAGGGTGTCCATCCGCCGGGCCTTCTCCCCCTCGTCCATCTGCACGGCCTGGAGCTGGCGGCGCAGCTGGCGCACCTGGTTATACGCCTGCTGGTAGTCCTCTCGTAGGGCGGACAGGTGTCCGAAGTTGTCCAGGCTGTCCAGGTGAGTCTCCTCGTCCAGCAGCTGCTGGCCGTCGTGCTGGCCGTGGATGTTCAAAAGCTGGCTGCCCAGCTCTCTGAGCTGGGTGACCAGCACCGGTCGGCCGTTGACCCGGCAGGTATTTTTCCCATCGGGCTGAATGACCCGCTCCACCAGCAGTTCCCCGTTTTCATCGGGGGTGATGCCATACTGCTCAAACCAGGGCAGGGCGGGCAGGCGGGTGAACACCGCCGTCACCCGGGCGCACTTGGCCCCCGTGCGGATGAGGTCCCGGCTGGTCCGTCCCCCGATGATGGCGCCGATGGCGTCCACCACGATGGACTTGCCCGCGCCCGTCTCACCGGTAAGCACGTTGAAGCCCGCCCCGAAGGCGATGTCCCCCCGGGAGATCACCGCGATGTCCTCAATGTGAAGTAAGGAAAGCATATGTCCTCTCCTTCCAGGCACCCCGCCGGTCAGCCCAGCATGGATGCCATTTCTCGGCAAAATTCCTCTGCCAAATGGTTGTTTCTCATAATCATGATCACGGTGTCATCTCCGGCCAGCGACCCCACAAACCCGTCGATGTCCATGCCGTCCAGGGCCGCCCCGGCGGCGGAAGCCAGTCCCGGCATGGTCTTGACCACCACGATATTCTGGGCCACGTCAAAGGAGGTGACACCCTCTTTGAAGATATTGCGCAGGCGGCCGGCAAAGTTGTGGTGGGGCTGTTTGGCGGAAGCCACCACATACTTATAGGTCCCGTCCCCGGTGGGCTGCTTGACCAGGTTGAGCTCTTTTATGTCCCGGGAAATGGTGGCCTGGGTGGCCAGGATCCCACACCCCCGCAGGCTCTCCAGCATCTGCTCCTGGGTCTCAATGTTCTCCGCGGCAATGATGCGCAAAATCTCTGACTGACGCTTGGACTTCATCCTCTCACGCCTTTCCCAATTTCTGATTGATGACCTCATAGAAGGTGCGGCCTGTGAGTTTCACCAGCCGGGTCACCTGACGGGACTTGCGGCACTCCACCCAGTCCCCCGGCAGCACTTTGAAGGCCCGCCCGCCGTCCACCGACAGGCTGGCATTCTTCCGGCTGCCCGGCGCCAGGCGCACCCCCACCATCCGCTCGCTGCCCAGCACAAAGGGCTTGGCGTGGAGGGAGTGGGCGCAGATGGGGGTGATGATCATGTTCTCCGCCGTGGGCTCCACGATGGGCCCTCCGGCGGCCAGAGAGTAGGCCGTGGACCCGGTGGGGGTGGCAATGACCACCCCGTCCCCGGAGAAGGAGGAGATCACCGCCCGGTCCCCCGTCACCTGCAAATCCAGCACCCGGGCCACCGAGGTGCCCTTTGTGACCACCGCATCGTTGAGGGCAGTCTCAGAAAACACCCTGCGCCCGTCCCGGCGCACGGTGATGTCCAGCATCATCCGCTTTTCAATGGAGTACTTCCCGGCGGTGAGGCGGCTGAGCATGGAAAGCTCGTGCTGCTCCAGCTCGGCCATAAAGCCCACGCTGCCCAGATTGACCCCCAACACCGGGATCTGCCTTGGATTGGCGTCCCGGGCGGCGTGGAGGATGGTGCCGTCCCCACCGAAGCACACCAGCACGTCGGTGTCCTCCAGCTCTGCGGCCATCCGTCCAAAGGGCTGGTGGGCGGGCAGATGGGCCCGGCCCGCCTCCTCCAGTTCAAAGGGCAGGCAGACCACCACCTTGGCCCCGTTGTTCTCCAAAATATGTTTGGCGGTCATGGCCGCCTTGAGGCCCCGATCCCGGTAGGGGTTGGGGCTGAGTACCACCTTCATGCTTGTTCTCCTTCTAGCTGGGCATGGGAGCGGCGCACCAACTCCGCCAGGTCTCCCCACTCCGCCTCCCCCGGCCGGGCCTGCAAATACCCCAGGTATTCAATGTTCCCCTCCGGCCCCCGAATGGGGGAGAAGTCAACCCCTTTGACGGTAAACCCGGCCTGGGCGGCATGGTCCAAAAAGTGCTCCAACACCTCCAGGTGCACGGCGGGGTCGCGCACCACGCCCTTTTTCCCCACCTTCTCCCGGCCTGCCTCAAACTGGGGCTTGATGAGGGCCACCACCTCTCCCTCCTCGCTCATAAGCTGGCGCAGGGCCGGAAGAATGAGCTTGAGGGAGATAAAGGAGACGTCGATGGAGGCAAAGTCCAGCACATCGGGGATGATCTCATGGGTGAGGTAGCGGGCGTTGGTGCGCTCCAGCACCACCACCCGGGGATCGCTGCGCAGCGACCAGGCCAGCTGGCCGTAGCCCACGTCCACAGCGTACACCTTGGCCGCCCCGTTTTGCAGCATACAGTCGGTAAAGCCCCCGGTGGAGGCCCCGATGTCCGCCGCCGTCTTTCCCTCCAGGCGGATGGGAAAGTGGCGCATGGCCTTCTCCAGCTTCAACCCGCCCCGGCTGACATAGCGCAGGGTCTGGCCCCGCACCTCCAGGGCGGTCTCCTCGTCCAGGGTCATGCCCGCCTTGTCCAGACGCCGCTCCCCGGTGTAGACCTGTCCGGCCATGATGATCGCCTGGGCCTTCTGCCGGCTCTCCGCCAGCCCCTGCTCCACCATCAGTACATCCAATCGCTTTTTAGCCACCGGTTATCATCTCCATTGCTTTTTTGCAGATCCCCTCTGCGTCGATGCCCTTCATCTCCCGCAGCTGGGCCACCGAGCCCTGGGGCACAAATCCGTCTCCCAAATTCACCAGAGCCAGCTTCACCGGTCTGCCCTGCAAGGCCAGCTCCGAGGCGATGGTGCGCCCCACGCTGCCGGTGTCGTTGCACTCCTCGGCCACCAGCAGCCGCCCGGTTTTCTCACTCCACTGCAAGATGGGCCCCAGGTCCAGAGGCCGGATGCTGTTGAGCTTGACCACCGTGGCCGAATAGCCCCGCCGCTCCAGCAGCCGGGCGGCCTGGAGCACCTGGTCGACCATGACGCCGTAAGCCACCAGGGTGATGTCCGCTCCCTCCTGGAGCACACGAGTGCCCTCCACGCCAGCCATACCTGTCCAGGCTCCTTCCCCGCCTCTGGGGTAGCGAATGGCCACTGGGCCGGACATCTCCAGTACGGCGTGGCGGAGCATGGCCCGCAGTTCAGCATAGCTGGCCGGGCACAGGATCTGCATTCCGGGGACCGTGCTCAAAAAGGCCACGTCAAACACCCCGTGGTGGGTCTCGCCGTCCTCCCCCACCAGTCCGGCCCGGTCCACAGCCAGGATGCCGTGGAGCTTGAGCAGGGCCAGGTCATGGATGAGCATATCGTAGCCCCGCTGCAAGAAGGAGGAGTACACGGCAAACACCGGCAGCGCCCCCTGCTTGGCCAGCCCTGCGGTCATGGCCACAGCGTGGCCCTCGGCGATGCCCACGTCGAAAAACCGGTTGGGGTAGGCCTTGGCAAAGCCGCTCAGCCCCGTCCCCGACTGCATGGCCGCCGTAATGGCCACCAGCTCCGGTTTTTCCTGGGCCAGCTGGCACATGGTCTCACCAAAGACGGAGGAGAAGTTTGCTCCCCCGGATTTGCTGACCGCTTGCCCCGTTTCCACGTCAAAGGACCCCACGCCATGGAAGTGATCCGGCTCCAGCTCAGCAGGTGTATAGCCCTTCCCCTTTACCGTTTTCACATGGAGGAGCACCGGGCAGTTCAGCTCCTTGGCATAGCGCAGCATCCTGGTCAGATAGCTCACGTCGTGACCGTCCACCGGTCCCAGGTAGACAAAACCCATGTCCTCAAACATGGAATAGCCCAAAAGGGCATCTTTGACCATTTTCTTGGCCCGGTGGGTCACCCGGTAGACGGCCTTGCCCACGGCATTTTTCCCTGTGACCCTGCGGTAAAATTTCTTCAGGCGCAGGTACTG